>JAPLJW010000340.1 GCA_026388365.1 Deltaproteobacteria bacterium
GCAGCTGATGGTGGAACTGCTCAGCGAGCAATTGAAAATCGAAAGATACCACCCGGACAAGTATCCCCTCGATTCCAGCCTGACCCAGGTTATTCCTTTGGAATACGCACAAAAATATCAGATTGCGCCCTTGAAAAAAAAGGGGCGTCTTCTCACCATCTGCACCACAGATCCTCTGGATATCAATGCCCACGACGCCATTGAAATGCTGACCAATTTCGAGGTGGAGCCTTCGGTTTGCACGGAGCGGGAGGTGGTCCAGTTGATCAGCAGTCTCTATGGCATTCAGTCGGGTCTGGGCAGTATGCTGGAAACGATGGAGCTTGACGTCACAGCGGAGACGGAAACAGAAGACGAGCAGGCAGACGTCCAGGTGGCCTCTCTTCAGGATATGGCCGGGGAAGCGCCGGTGATTCGCCTGGTCAATACCATTTTCGGCCAGGCGATCCGGGAAGGCGCCAGCGACATCCATATCAGCCCTCAGCAGAATAAAGTGCAGGTCCGATTTCGCATTGACGGCAAACTTCATGATGTCCCGGCTCCCCCCAAGTCCGTTTTTCTGTCGATTGTCGCCAGAATCAAAATACTGTCCAACATGGATATTACGATGTCCCGGGTGACTCAGGACGGGCGCTTTACTCTGAAGATGGACAGAAAGGAAATCAATGTCCGGGTATCCTCCATTCCCACGATCTATGGGGAAAACATGGTTCTGCGGCTTCTCGACACCAGCGGCGGTATCTATTCTCTGGATGGTCTCGGCATGATCAAACCGGACATCGACAAGATCCAATCCATCATCAACAAGCCCTACGGGATGATTTTAAGCACCGGCCCGACCGGCAGCGGTAAAAGTACAAGCATTTATGCCATTCTAAACGAACTCAACAGACCGGACAGCAATATCATGACCCTGGAAGACCCGGTGGAATATCGGATTGATAACATCCGCCAGATCCAACTCAACCGCAAGGCGGGCATGACCTTCGCCAGCGGTCTCCGATCGATTCTGCGTCAGGATCCCGACATCATCATGTTGGGAGAAATCCGTGACCCGGAAACGGCGGCCATCGCCGTTCAGGCCGCCCAGACCGGACACCGACTCTTGAGCACCGTGCATACGAATGATGCCGCAGGCGCTATCAGCCGTTTGGTGGATATGAATATCGAACCCTTTCTGATTTCCTCGGTGCTGCTGGCCTCCTTTGCCCAGCGTCTGGTCAGAACGATTTGTCCTTACTGCAAGGAACAATATCTGCCGCCCAAAGCAGCTCTGGTGGCGGTGGGGCTCGACGATATTGAAAATGCAAACTTTATGCGCGGAAAGGGGTGTAACCAGTGCCTGAATACGGGTTACAAGGGACGAACAGGCATCTTCGAGGTTTTGATCAACGATGAGATGATTCAGCAAATGATTCTTGAAAAACGGTCAGCCCAGGAAATCTCCCGGGAAGCAAAAAAGATGCGAAAATTGCGAACCCTTCAGGAAGACGCGGCAAACAAGGTTCTCCAGGGAATCACCACCCTTGAAGAGGCCGCAACCGCCGTTATGATGTGAGGTTTCATGCCCAGTTTCTCCTATACGGCCTTTAATGCAGCCGGTGCGACGGTGTCCGGCGTCGTCGAGGCCGATTCCCCTCAAATGGCTGCGGACATCCTGTTTACAAAGGGATACGTCCCTTCAACGGTTACGGAAAAAAAGGCCGCCTCCGAATCAGGGTGGCGGGCAAAACTCCGGAAAATCACGAATCATGTTCCGGCCAAGGATCTGATCATTTTTACCAAACAGTTCCGTTCCATGATGCGCGCCGGCGTTCCCCTGATGAGGCTGCTGCAGGTTCTGGAAGAACAGACGCAAAATTCGGTGATGAGACAGGCTATCATCAATATCTCCCATGATATCAAAGAGGGATCGACTCTGCATACAGCCATGGAGCGAAACAGCCATATCTTTTCGCCTCTCTATTACAACATGGTCAAGGCAGGAGAGATCAGCGGCAGCGTCCCGGAAATCCTCGACAGGCTGATTTATATCATCGAACATGAGGCCAAGATCAAATCGGACATCAAGGCTGCCCTCCAGTATCCGTTCATGGTCACCATCGCCCTGTTCATCGCCTTTTTTGTACTGTTGACCTTTGTCATCCCTAAGTTTGCCTCCATGTTTGACCGGGCGGGATTGACTCTGCCTTTGCCAACGAAGATCGCGATGCTTATGTACAAATTCATATCCGTTTACTGGTATCTGGGTCTTGGCGGGCTGATTGTCCTCGTCGTCGGGTTAAGATTATTTCTTAAGACAGAGCAGGGTCAATATATCAAAGACTCGCTGATTCTCCAGTTTCCCCTGGTGGGCTCCCTCTTTGTCAAAGCCATCATGTCGCGTTTCGCCAGTATATTCGCTATATTACAATCAAGCGGCGTCCCGATTATGGTTTCCATGAAAGTGTTATCCGGCGCCATCGGCAACAGGGCCATTGCCGCCGAGTTCAATCACGTTCGTGATCAAATGCATGAGGGAAAAGGAATTGCGGTTCCCCTCAGGCAAGCGAAATATTTTACCCCGATGGTCATCGACATGATTGCCATCGGGGAAGAGTCGGGGAACATTGAAGAGATGCTCCAGCAGATTTCCGTCCATTACGACGATGAAGTGGCGTATGCGGTAAAAGGAATGTCCGAAGCGATCGGGCCGATTCTCATCGTGGGACTGGCCGCCGTCGTCGGCTTTTTCGCCCTGGCCATCTTTATACCCATGTGGGATATGACCAAACTGGCAAGGTAACCATTCATGGCAAAAAAAAAGAAATATCAAATTCAGATCAGTCTTTACGTCCTGGTTCCCTTTATTACAAGCGGCGCGGCCTTGATCTGGGTGCTGCTGACAGACCAGGTCAACAATTACATCTCTGCGAGCAAAGCTTCGAGCTGGTTGTTTTTTGCATGGAGAACATCCGTCGTCATCATTACCTTCATCATGAGCCTGCTGATTACCTGGCTGATTTTAGAGCCGGTCAGCAAGTTTATCAAAAAGGCGGAAAGCCTGCCTCTCTATGCCGCTCCGCCCGCCGATAAAGAGAACCCCCAGCCCGTTGACGCCATCGCACATTACACCCGGGTCTTCGATCAGATCACCGCTATCCTGAGTAAAGTGGAGGCCAAGGAACTCTTTCCCGGCATCATCGGCCAATGCGCGCGGATGCGCGGGATATTCGCACAGATCCTGAAGGTCGCCCGCACAGATTCCACCGTGCTCATCTCCGGGGAGAGCGGAACGGGGAAAGAGATGGTGGCGACCAGCCTGTTCGAGCAAAGTTTCCGCAGGGACAAGCCTTTTATCAAACTTAACTGTGTCGCCATTCCGGAAGGTCTGCTGGAAAGCGAACTCTTCGGCCATGAAAAGGGGTCTTTCACCGGCGCAACCGCTCAAAAAATCGGAAAATTCGAACTGGCAAACGGCGGGACAATCTTCTTGGACGAAATCGGGGATATGCCGCTGGTCACCCAGGCGAAACTTCTGCGCGTCCTCCAGGAAAAGGAATTTGAACGGGTGGGCGGTAATCAGACCATCCGTGTCGATGTGCGCTTCATCGCCGCGACCAACAAAAACCTGATGGAAATGGTCAAACAGGGAACATTTCGGGAAGATCTCTATTATCGGCTGAACGTTTTTTCGATTTATCTTCCCCCGTTGCGAGAGCGGAAAGAGGATATTCCTCTCCTGGCGGAACATTTTCTTGAGGGAACGGAGAACCCTGTGAAGCTATCCCCCCAGAGCATGCAGATTCTGACGGCCTACTCCTGGCCGGGGAATATAAGGGAACTGCAGAACACGCTTGAAAGAGCCGCCGTCCTGACGGATACGGGCATGATCGACCCGCCCCATCTTGCCGTGCATATCAACGGCGATTTGACTGCCCAGGTTCTTCAGTGCCCGGAGTCAACACAATCAAGCATCGACGAACGCCTGGAAGAAATTGAAAAAAGTCTCATCATCGAAGCGCTGAACCGTTCCGGCGGCATTCAGGTCAAGGCAGCCGAAATACTCGGCATCAATCAGCGCAGCCTCTGGCATCGCATCAAGAAGCTCGGCGTGGATGTTGAGACCCTGAAAAGTCATCAAAAAATGTAGGTGGAGCATCAATTCGTGGCATTTCCAAAAAACATATCAATTTAAGTGTTTGAAAAAATACCCTCATATCATCATATCCGGTCCGGCTGATCATTATAAATATCATATAATTACGTAAACTTATAATAAGAGATCCCTTTTTTATTGCTTTAATGGATCGGCAGGTGATCAATATGGCACGATCGCTGCATTGAAAGTAAGCCAAAAGGGGCGAAAAAGAATATAAACTGAATAAAATATAAGCAGGCTTCCCGGAAAGGGATGAGAAAAGGAGGATCGAAAATGAAAACATCATTGTTAAGGAAAAATCAGAAAGGGTTTACTCTCATCGAGATCATCGCGGTACTCGTCATCCTGGGGATCCTGGCGGCGGTGGCCATTCCGAAGTATTTGGATATGCGTTCGGATGCCGTACGCAATGCGGCCCTTGGCGCGGTCTCAGAATTGAATGCTCGCGAGCGCTTGGCCCTTGCGCAGAGTAAATTGCAGGGTTCAAACACACTGTACACCGATCCAAGTACAAACTTGGGCCCGGATTGGAACAGTAATAACCCTATTGTGTCAGGTACAGTCGTAGTTTTTAAAGGTAAAAATGTTACGTTCAATAAAGCGGCTAAAGCCATAAATACGCCAGCAACATGGTCATTAAGCACAGTCGATTAATTTTCGATATCGATGTGAAAAGTTTTTGGGGGTCAATGAGGGGAATCATAGGATTCCCCTCATTGGTTTGGTTTTAAACCCGATGAGTCGACATGATAAACAAATCCAACGGATTTGATCTAAACCTTCACTGGCCTTTCCCTCGGGGAGGCAAATATGCATTTGCTTTCTTTACCCTCCTTATTGTCTTGCTCCTCATCTACGGTAACTCTTTTGATGGTGTTTGGCATTTCGACGACGAGCAAAATATTGTTGAGAATGAGCATGTACATCTTTCGAAACTGGGCTGGGATCAGATCCAAAAAACGTTTTATGGATTTACCCAGAAACGGCTGTCCAGGCCTGTGGCCTATCTGACCTTCGGATTGAATTATTATTTCGGCAAGCTGGATGTCTTCGGATACCATGCCGTTAATTTGTGCATCCATTTCTTATCAGCTTTTTTTCTGTTTTCCTTCATTTACCGAACATTAAACTTGCCGCTTCTTAAACCCGACTACGGTTCATCTTCTTATGCCATTGCCCTGCTTTCGACCTTCTTCTGGGTGGTGAACCCTGTGCAGGTGAGCGCAGTAACCTACATTGTCCAACGCATGGCCAGCATGGCTGGATTATTTTATATCCTGTCCATGTTTTTTTACCTCATTGCAAGAACGGACGAAATACTCTGGGGAAAAATCGTTTTTTTTGTTTTAAGCGCAGTATCGGCATGCCTGGCGATTGGAACCAAAGAAAATGCAGTCATGCTTCCTGTAAGCCTCTATTTCTATGATCTTTTGTTGATACAGGGGATAAGCAGAAAAACAATGATCCGAAGTTTGAAATTTTTTGTCATTCCCTCATTTTTTGTCACATTCATTCTTCTCTTTCAAGTTGATCTAATTAAAATTGCAGGAGATTATTCAATCAGACCATTTTCCATGTTGGAAAGACTGTTGACGGAACCCCGCGTCATCCTTTTTTATGCATCTCTGTTATTGTATCCTACGTTCTCTCGGTTAGCCCTTTATCACGATTTCCAGATCTCGCGATCTCTAATGGATCCATGGACGACTTCGTTCGCAATTCTATGTATTTTAGGCAGTATTGTCATTGCCTTTTGGATGGCCCGGAAAAAACCCCTTATTTCCTTCTGTATTCTGTTCTTTCTTCTCAATCATCTCATCGAAGGGTCTTTCTTATCCCTGGAGCTTGTTTTTGAGCATAGAAATTATATCCCCTCCATGTTGTTTTTTGTTCCGCTATCCATAGTGGTCATTCAGGCCTTGGACTATTTTTCATACAAAAAGGTCATTCAACTGTTGATTGCTGTAGTAATTTGTTTTGTCATTGTTGCGCAAGGACACACGGTGTCTATGTACAACTTTCTTTTCAAGGATCCATTTCTTCTTTTGTCTGATAATATCAAGAAAGCCCCCAACTTGAGCAGGCCTTACAACAACCTGGGCAATGTCTATTTTAAATGGGAATTTTATGATGAGGCATACAAATTCTATACGAAAGCCCATGAACTCAATAGATATCAGCTTATACCGAACAAGGCATCACCGATGCATAATATGGGATGCTATTACTATGCCATGAAGGACTATTCAAAGGCCTTATCCCATTTTCAGGAGTCCATCAAAATTAGCCCGATGTATCTTTATTCCTGGGTCAACCTTGCACGAACACAGATTCAAATGAATGATCTGATCGGCGCTGAGAGAACGGCAAGATTTGCACTCGTTCATTGGCCGAACAACCCATCACTGAATTTTAACATGAGCCTTATCATGTTGAAACAGGGTGCCTATGACGATGCAATCAGAGTCGCATGGAGGGTGATGGTGAACCATCCGGAATCAACCGATGTTTTAAAATTGTTGGCTGAATCTTATCGGATGAAAGGTCAATATGACAAGGCCATACATCTATGGGAGCAATTTTCTTCGACCAACAGTAATAACTTGGAAAGCCAATTGGCGCTGATCGATCTTTATTCCAAAACCGGCCAAACGATAAAAATGGACGTCGCCATTGGTAAGGTGATGTTAATAAAGGGTTCGAAAAGCTGGAAAAATCTGATCAAAGGGTATAATGAAGACATGGCCTCCTATGCCTACAAACCTGATCCGTTATTGGTAACCATTATTTTGAAGCGTCTTAAAAATCAAAATTGAGTTAGAAATTTAAACACATATAAATTATGGAAGCGAATTATTCGACAAGCAAGGATTTATCTTCAGGCAAGCTCAAGGTGAGCATCATCATTCCAGCTTACCGCGAGGGAAAGGGGATTTGCGCTGTTGTCGAGGGGGTGAGTCGGGTGATGGATAAGACCGGCCAAACCTACGAGATTATCGTGGTCAATGATGGTTCGGATGACGAGACGGCCGCGGAGGTCCAAAAAGCGGGCGCCCGGGTGATCTCCCACCCCTACAATATAGGCAACGGTGCGGCGGTGAAGACCGGTATCCGGAATGCCCTGGGAGAAATTTTGGTCATGCTCGACGGGGATGGACAGCATTCGCCCGACGATATCCCCTGCCTTCTCGAAAAGATGGATATCCACGACATGGTCGTGGGCGCAAGAACGGGCGACTCGGAGGCTGCCTTCCACAGAAGAGCTGCAAACGGAATATACAACCGGTTCGCCACGTACATGTGCAAGCGCCGGATCGAGGACCTGACATCGGGATTCCGGGCCATCAAAACGGATATCGCCCGCCAGTTTGTCTCTCTGCTGCCCAATGAATTTTCCTATCCGACCACCATCACCATAGCAGTCATCCGTTCAGGATACAGTCTTGCGTATGTGCCCATTAAAACCCACCGGCGTGTGGGCCAAAGCAAGATCAGATTGCTCCGGGACGGCTCCCGCTTCTTTTTGATCATCATCAAGATTGCAACCCTTTTTTCGCCCATGAGGGTCTTCCTTCCCGTCAGTGCCATCATGTTTCTTACCGGATTGGGCTATGGACTTTTCAAGATCTTCTTCCTGGGAGGACGGTACGGCCCTACCTCGGCCATGCTGATGACCGTGGCCGTTGTGATCTTTATGGTCGGCTTGGTGTCGGAACAGGTCGCCCAGTTGCGCTTTGACCGAAGCGAACCGATCCCGGGCCCGAAGGACGGAAAGTAAGGGTTATGAGAGACTCGGTATTCATCCGATGATCCATGTCTTTATCGGAACAAAGGCCCAGTTCATCAAGATGGCCCCTGTGATGATAGAGATGGCCCATCGCGGGATGCCTTACCATCTCATCGAGACAGGGCAGCACGGTGCTCTCACCGCCACTTTGATTGGAGAGTTTGGTCTCCGGGGGGTCGATACGCGACTTCGGACCAAGTCTACCAACATTGCCACTCTCGGCCAGGCTGCCCTCTGGAGCTTAGAAATGCTCCTTGGCCTCCTGTCGTCGCCGGACGCTATTGCGAAAAAGACGTTCCGCGGCGAGAGCAAGGGGATTTGCCTGATCCACGGCGATACTCTGACCACACTCTTCTCGCTTCTTTATGCCAAGCGCTGCGGGATCCCCGTTGCTCATGTGGAAGCGGGCCTCCGGAGCTTTCATCTTTTCGATCCCTTCCCGGAGGAACTGATCCGGCTGGCGGTCATGCGGTACAGCAATATCCTTTTCGCCCCCTCGGACTGGGCGATGGGAAATCTCTTCCGGATGGGCTATGGGAACAAATCGATTAATGTCCGCGGCAATACCGTAGTGGACGCGATCCGCTTCGCCCGTACCCGCTCCAGCGAGAAGGACAGGCCGGGCGAGTCTTACGTCGTCGTTACGATCCACCGCATGGAAACCCTCTATTCATCAACCCGCATGGATATGGTCATCACGTTCATCGAGGAGATCGCAAGGCAGCGCAGGATACTCTTCGTCCTCCACGAGCCGACGCGCACGCGGCTTGAAAGGTTCAACCTTCTCAATCGCCTGCAGCGAAACAGCCGGATCGAAATGATGCCCCTGCAACCCTACCTGAAATTCCTGGACCTCCTGGCGGGAGCGGATTTTGCCGTCACCGATGGGGGCAGCATTCAGGAGGAATGTTACAGCCTCAACATCCCCTGCCTCATCATGCGTGCCAAGACAGAACGCTTGGAGGGGCTGGGTGAGAATGCGATGCTTGCCGGATTTTCCCAGGAACGATTCGAGGATTTCCTGAAGGACCTCCCGGGGCTCAAGCGGCGCGGAATGGATGACGTAGAGGTTTCCCCTTCGAGTCTACTCGTGGATCACCTACAAAAGTACATGGAGGATCATGGCTGAGCCCCTTACCCATTTCTCCGTGATCGTGCCTGTTTACAACGGTTCGGAGACCCTCGATGCCTGCCTCGCAGCGCTCGTTGGTCAGGACTACCCGCCCGAACGTTTCGAGGTCATCGTGGTCGACGACGGGTCGACCGATGAAACTGCCGCAACCGCATCCCGCCACCCTATCCGCCTGATCAAGCTGCCGGAGAACCGGGGACGCATTGAGGCAAGGCTTCGCGGCGCCGCGGAGGCCCGTTTCGACACGCTGATCTATAACGACGTGCGGGTCGTGCCGGGGCGGGAGCTTCTGGCAAAGATCAGCGAGCGGGGTTACGAGCCAGTCATCCCCGACATCCGGGATTATGACGGTAGCGGTTGGGGATTTGCCCGTTTCTTCTATCTTCTGCGGTGCAGGCTTTACGCCTCGTATTACTCCCTCTCAAAGGATCGGGCCGATTTCTGGATCACAAAAGAGAATTTCGACCGGGCGCCCAAGGGGACGACCTGCTTCGTCTGCAGCCGCAATCGCTGGCTTGCGAGCCAGCCGGAGAAGGCCGACCGGGAGACGAGCGACGATACGCGCATCCTTCGCAAGATCGTCGAGACTAAGCCCATCCTTCGCACCACAGCCGTATCAGCCCATTATCTTCAGAGGACGGATTTCTCGGCGGTGATGCATCACACCTACGAGAGAGGGCCCCGCTTCGCCGATTATTATCTCCGGCCGGGGGGGCGCTACTTCGCGCTCTATGCAGGGATCTGGGGATTCATCCTGCTTTGGCTGTTATTGGCTATCTGGGACCTGCGGCTTGGAATGGCTGGCGCCGCCCTGATTCTTGCCGCTTTTACCGGCGCCATCGCCTGCCTGAGCCGGAACTGGAGTGATGTCTTCGTCGTGGCCGTGTGCCTGCCCGCCGTCGCGGCGGCCTTCGGCGTTGGAATTCTTAAGTGGCAACTCGGAATCATATCCCGATGCGGAACGAAACGGCGATGAGAAATCCTTATGATGAAGGTTACTTCAGACGGTTGAACCGCCTGAATAGGATCGGCAACAATCCGTATCGAGAATCTCAACGCCTGGATGTGATCGAGCATCTCTGCAGGCCGATGCATGAAGACCGGATCCTCGAACTGGGGTGCGGGACCGGCGTGTATACTCGTTTGCTTGCCGGTCACGCCCGGGGAATCGTCGGCGTCGATTTTTCCGAAGCGGCGATCATTAGGGCCCGATCGGAGAACAGCGCGGAAAACATTCAATATGTCTTGACGGATATTCAAAATCTGAGCCCTTTTCTCCGGGACACCTTTCAGAAAGTGGTCGCCGTTGACGTTCTGGAACATCTGACTGACGTCCAACTTGTCAACGTACTGCGCGAGGTGAACCGGGTACTCAGCAGGCAGGGTCTTTTCATTCTGTTTACACCCTGCCGAACCCACTGGATCGAACGATTAAAAAGCCGGAACTTTCTGCTCAAGCAGACCCCAGGCCACATCGGCGTGCGCACCGAGCAGGAAATCAGGGATTCCATGCAACGATCGGGTCTTCAGGTGAACGAGATCATCCGTTATGAAACCTGCATTCCCGTCCTGAGACTGCTGGAGCGGCATTTAAAAAAACTTCCGTCGATTGGAAACCACTTCGTGTCACGTCTGGGAATGTCTGCTTCTAAGGCCGGACGGGAACCGGATGAATGAATTGATCGAGGTGAATTGTGTGGGAGTTCGCAAGAAAGAGGCTTCATGACATCCGCGAGCAGGCTGTGACCGATTATCATAAGTGCATCGTGAGATGCCTTGAGCCTGCCGAGCACCCGGTTTCATTATTGGACTGCGGCTGCGACGACGGAGCATGGACAATTGAACTAGGAAGAGCGATCGGGAGCGTCATGTTATTTGGCATAGAAATCGTGGAAGAACACCGCCAAATTGCCCGGCATCGGGGTGTCTGTGCCGAAAGGGCCGATCTGAATCTTGATTTCCCTTTTCCGGATAAGACCTTCGATGTCATCCATGCCAACCAGGTGATCGAGCATCTGAAAGACACGGACAGTTTCCTCAAAGAGATATGGAGGACCCTCAAGCCGGGCGGCTATGCTGTGATCTGTACGGAGAATCTGAGCAGCTGGCATAACATAGTTTCCCTCGTCTTTGGGTGGCAGCCATTTTCCCTCACCAACGTCTGCGGGAAACGCTTCCAGATCGGCAACCCGCTCGCGATTAACTACGATACCGAACCATCAAACCCACAGAGCTGGCAGCACCAACGTGTTTTTGCATACCGCGGGTTGAAAGAAATTTTAATCGTTCATGGCTTCGTCATCGAGCATATCGAGGGATCGGGGTACTTTCCCCTGCCGCGCTGGCTGAGCAAACTCGATCCAAGGCACGCCGCGTTTCTCACATTGAAAGTCAGAAAAACCGGTGGCAGAGGAACGCAGACGGTTTGACAAACAAGGCCGTCTGCTGCCTGCGCGGCGGACCCGAAGCCGTTGGGCATAGGGCAGGCCGGGTTCACAGGACAAAATGAACGCAAAAACGATCATATCTCTGGTATTATTTTTCATCGCTGCCGCGGGGATCGGGTTTTATCTGAAACACAACCCCGGGCTGATCGGCTACGTGCGGAACATCTCCCCCTGGAGCATGCTTCTTCTTTTTCTGGTGAGTGTAGCCACATTTGCGGCAAATGGCCTATGCCTCCGGATTTTTGCGAAAAAGTTCAGCATCTATCTCAAGTGGAAGGAGTGGTTCGGCCTATCCGCTGTGACGGCCATGGGAAATTATCTGACCCCGTTCTCGGGTGGGATGGTTGCACGCGCCGCCTACCTGAAGCATCGTTATGATTTCCCCTATGCCCATTTTCTGGCGATGCTGGCCGCAAACTACATGATTGCCTTCGCGGTGATCAGTTTCACCGGGATCGTCACCCTGCTCACGCTGACCGGGACAGGAAGCTTCTCGTGGCCGGTTCTCCTGTTCTTTCTGGCAACCCTGTCGACGATCCTTCTGGTCTCGCATGTGCCGTCCGTGGCCGCCGGAAAACAACATCGGTTGCTGCGTCTCGTTCAACCTGCGCTGGAAGGCTTCGACATCATCCGGAATGACAGAGCGCTCTGGGGGAAGCTCATCGCCCTGACCTTCTTCAACGTTGCGGCCGGGGGGCTTCTCTTTTTCGTGTCCTTTGCGTCCATCGGGTTTGCCGTCCCGTTCACAATGGCGCTCCTGATCTATTTGCTGACATCCTTCACGCTCCTGATCAATATCACACCCGGAAATCTCGGCGTGCAGGAAACCGCGGCGACTCTTGCTGCTGCGATCCTCGGAGCCGGAGCAGACATGGGGCTTCTCGCAGCGCTGATCGTCCGGGCCGTGACGATTCTCTCTGCCTTTGCACTGGGCCCGATCTTTAGTTATCTGCTGTCGAAGGAACTGACCAAGTATTCGGGCAGAACGCCACTCAACGAGAAAGAATATCCTTGAGCTACCGGGAACAAACCTGAATGCTTCAGATGGGTAGCCACATAAAGCAGACCCAGCGGAGGGACGACAATGCTCTGGTATTCCCGTTGTCTTGCCGGAGGATTGATGAAAACGATCTTCACTGAATAACCTCGTCAGGCAAAATGATCTCATAGCCGACGGTCCGTCCTTTGCCGATCCGCCTGAGAACACCTATCGCATGAAGTCGATCCAGTTCCCGGTAGGCTGTTGCGGTGCTGAACTTTGCCATCGATGCGTTTTACAAGGGCATTGACAACATAATCATCCATGCCGTTGAACATGATATGGTCCGCACCCAGGACATTATCTTTGATTACCTCACGACCGGGAAGAAAAGCCCGGTCGTGAAATTGAATCATCCAACAAATTCTGACACTACTTTTTCCAGCACATTTCCAATCTTTTTGCAGCGCTTAAATGTTTAGCCTCGCCCAGATATTCCGTCACCTGCAGAACAGTGCCAAAAGCACTTCTGGCTCCTAAAATTACTTCTTGTCTCACCCCACTGATATCATCTCCGGGGGCGTATTTTAGTCCTTCAGCGGCAAACTTTTCTTTGGCTTGTTGCAGACTATCAACCTCTACTCCGATATGCTGAACTCCCTCACCAAATTTTTCTATATGTTTTGCTACAAATCCCTCGGGACTGGTCGATTCTAGAAGCGTAATCATATCTTCTCCCAGTTGGAAAATTAGTACGCGGTATTGTCCTTTCTCATTTGTCTGTTCTATAATAAATTTAGCCCCATAAACCTTTTCTAACCGTGCTCTTGTTGCCGCCGCATCTTTTACAGCAAAAGCAATGTGATCAACTTTTTTAATCATTTAAATACACCTCCTCTTTATTAATAAAATCTGATTAAACATCCGAACTTACTTCACCGCAAGAGCCAACTTATTTTTTCTACAAAATATCATTTCATCATATTAGGTAATAACATGGCGATTCCCGGGAAAATGATCATGATCGCCAAACCGATAAATGAAAATACCAACAGTCGCACCCCTCCCCTGAATACCACCGTAAGTGGAATACCCGCGGCGCCGCTGACGATGAAACAGTTAATTCCCACCGGCGGTGTAATCAGCCCAATTTCCAGTATCATCACCAGTATCACGCCGAACCAAATCGGGTTGTAACCTAAACTGGTAATCAAGGGAAAAACCAAAGGAATAGTCAGAAGCATGCAACCGATGGCATCTAAGAACATGCCCAGTACAACATATATCAAAAGGATGAGCAGCAAAATGAAAATCCGGTGAACCGGAAGAGCACTGACATAGCTGATTACCGCCTGAGAAGTGCCTGTCAAGGTCATAAAGTAAGCGAAAATTGTGGCGCCGATAATGATTATGAAGATCATGCCGCATGTTTTTAAGGTTGCACGCAATGCTTCCATAATTTTGTGCCCACTGATGCTGCGATTAGCCAAACCGGTCACCAGGCTCATGACCGCCCCTACCGCCGCAGCCTCAGTCGGAGTTGCAAGCCCTGAGTATAAAGAACCCAGAACAACGACCGCAATTAAGAACAATGGCCACATTCCTCTAACCGACGCCCACCGCTCTTTCCAAGTGAATGGGGGAATAGGCGGAGCTTCATCGGGGTGCATCGACACCACTATCAGTATGCCAATGATATAAATAATCGTCATCATAATACCCGGAAGCATCCCTGCTATAAGTAGCTTCCCAATCGACTCTTCCGTCGATATGCCATAGATCACCATGAGCAGGCTCGGGGGGATGATGGCAGCGAGGGTGGCGGCAATAGCCACTGTCCCTGATGCCAATTCAGGGCTGTATTTGAACCTGAGCATTTCCGGCACAGCGATACGCGAGAAGGTGGCCGCGGATGCCGAACTCGACCCCGAACAGGCCCCGAAAACCGCCCCCCCGAAGAAGGTCGCCATGGCCAAGCCTCCGCGCCAATGTCCGATCCATTTATATGCGCCTACAAATGCCCTCTGGGCAAACCCCGACTCGTTTAAGAACTCCGCCATCAATACAAATAGGGGTATGGTTGTGTAGGAGTAATGAGCCGCGCCGCGATAGGGTGTCGTCATGAGCATCCCGAGGGCGGTGTCTAATCCTGCGGTCAGCGTCAGTCCGATAAACCCGGCGAAACCCAGCGAAAACCCAATAGGCACACCTATCCCAATGAAAATGAAGAGACATAAAACTCCGCAGATTATCGCCATTATGCCACCTCCGCTATATCGGTTTTATCAGCTTTTTTATTACCTATTAAGGCTTGAAAAAGGCGAATGCATAGCAATGCAGAGCCTAAAACCAGTATGAGATAAGCGGGCCAAAGAATATACGCCAGGGATGATTTGGATAAGCTTCCGGAAGTATATGTATTTACCATCTGTTTATATCCCTGCCCTGTTATTAAAAACATATAAACCAAGCCAATCAAGGACACTAACTTTAAAATGGTTTTCTTGACATGAACGGACATGAATTGATCGAATAGTTCCACGCTGACATGTCCATTCCTGGTAAAGGTATAACTGATAGCGAAAAATATGACTATAACCATCAAATAGTCTTCTGTAATTTCCAAGGCGCCAACGAGCGGGTGATTAAATATATATCGGCCCATAACATCTAAAAATATGTACAGGGTCATGATCGCCAGGGTAATCGAGGCTATTATTGTCATTACCTGCTCTATCTTGTCTACGATCATATTGAAAGTTTTCATAACGCTCCCCTTTCGACACGCCTTTAAGCTTTTTGATATGCCGGGTTTGACGGCAATATGACGTTTATGGTTCAATATTGCCGTCAAACCATGACGAACTCGTAAAAAGTCGTCACCCCGGCGAACCCCCGGACCCCGTATCAGGTACGGGGCTGTCCGGGGCAGGCGCCGGGGTCCAGTGCTTTTGTAACCATCTGATATTTCTGGATACCGGCTTTCGCCGGTATGACGTTCGGGGTGGATTTTCGACTTTTTACGAGGCCGTCAACCATGGTTTCTAAATAATATTTCCCCCCTTACGAATCGTTAGTTCTTGCGATTCTGTGCCGACAATTTGAACAATCTTTCAAGAACGCTGCGTCCATCCAAACCCTTGGCTGCCATAGCTTTGTACCAGGCCTCTTTGACCGGATCCTGAAACGCTGCCCATTCTTTTTGCTCTGCTGGAGTCAAGTCTGTTATTTTTATGCCCTTCTTAATAAACTCTTGTTTCCATTTTAAGTCTTCCTTAACCGTCTCGCGGGCCAAATTTTCCGAAGCGTCTTTGGAAGCCTGTCCCATGGCCTTTTTTACGTCATCAGGCATCTTTTGATAGACCTTCTCGTTGATGACATAACCTAAAATGCCGCCTGAAATATTGAAACCCCACAAGCCGTACTTGCACACTTCCTCAATCCGGTAGGCATGACCGCTGGCCGCTGAAAGAAGCACACCGTCGACGGTACCCCTCGATAACGCCTCATAAATTTCAGGCGCCGCAATCATCACCGGAATAGCCCCTGGGTAACTGGCAAGAATATTATCCTGCTCGCCTCCCCCGCTTCTAATCTTCAGACCTTTAATATCTGCCGGTTTTTTGACCTCTTTCTTCGTAGTCCAAAGTTGGAAGTTTGCGTTGGCAAAGGGTAGAATGGGCCGTATCCCGTTTTTCAGGAAATCATTCTCCAAGACCGGGCTGGTCGTCGTCATTTCCATAATTGCCGGATTACCGTCAAGAGAATCACTCCAGGAGCCGGAGTAGGCGGCGGCTCCCGTGATGAGGGGCATCCTTCCCGCGAAATAAGGCATAGGCAAATAACCGACATCGGCAACACCATTCGAAACTAAATCCAGCATATCGGAGGTTTTACCCAACTGTTCCCCGGGGAAATGCTTAAACTGGACACGACCGTTGGTCAGTTCCGTTACCCTTTTCATCCAAAACTGAATCCCGTTCTTGCTGATATAGTGGGTTATAGCAAAATGTTCCCCAACCTTCAGGGTAATCGTTTCGGCGCTATGTGCAGACATTGTGAAGGTTGGAACAAATAGCCCCAATATAAGGATTAAAGGCAACATCTTCTTCCCGGAAAACACACGACTGAAATACATACTTTTTCTGAGATACATATTTTTCCCTCCTTTGATTTTTTTATTAGACACTGGAAGTTTGCCAATTCCGCTATACATAAAATCACCTACCCTTACGAAATGTTGGCTTTCTTCCATGGTCCTTATCATATTGTCGCCTCAGCCAACAGTTTTATCCGGCATTCTTGCTTATGCTTCGCGCGAATTTCTCTGATCAACGGTGGAAGAATCTTCCGAAAATCGCCGACGACAGCCAGATCCGCCACCTCAAAAATAGCAGCCTTTTCATCCTTATTGATGGCAATGATAAATTCGGAGGCGTCCATGCCCACCAAGTGATGCATCATGCCCGAAATGCCAACGCCAATGTACACGCTGGGCTTCACGATTTTCCCGCTCTGACCGATCATCCGGTCCTCAGGCGCCCAGCCCTCGTCCACCGGGGGACGCGTTGCGCCTACGGCGCCGCAGAGTAGATCCGCCAACTCCTCGATGAGCTTCCAATCCTCGGCATTTCCGATTCCCCAACCCCCCGCAACGACAACATCGGCGTGCTCGAGTGACGTGCCCTTGGGTTCCTGCATCTCGATCTTCAGAACTTTGGGACCGGACAGGTCGATATCATCGCCCGCAGGCAGCGTCAAGATTTCCCCCTGCCTGTCGTCCATTCTTTCCTTCTTGAACACGCCCGGCATGACCGTCGCCATGGACGGACGACTTTTTTCGCATCGTATCGTCGCGAGTACGCCTCCGCCCCAACCCGGCACCACTTGCAGAAGCCGGTCTTTTTCGTCCAGTTTGAGATCGATGCAATGGGCGGAAAGTCCCGTATTGAGCATCGCGGCAATTCGCGGCGCGAGTTCGACGCCGAGGCTCGTCGCCCCGAAAAGAAAAACATCGGGATCCTGTTGAAGGCAGAGCTTTTTCAATACTGAGGCGTAGGGAAGAAGCCGATAAACGGCCAACCGTTCATCATCGATCACGAGGACGCGGTTCGCTCCGCAGGCGACAAGCTCGCCGGCAAGCCCTCCGATGTTCCGTCCCAGCAGCACGGCGGTAACCGATGCGGAGGTCTGTCGGGCAATCGTCGCCGCAGCCCCGACCAGTTCGAGACTTACATCGTGGAGTACACCCTGCCGCTGCTCCGCGAAAACCCAGTATGCCGCTTTTTTTTCAGGTTTTTCGTTCATGGTGTTGTCCAATCCAAAACGCAAGATCCGCCGATGGCGGTTTTGCAGTGATGCCCGTAACCCTATACCGCTCCAAGACGGTGAAGCGCGCTAAGAAGACCCTGCACCATCTCTTCCGGCTCGCCGGTCAGTTTTGTCCCCGACCGGCGCTTCTGTCGGATGAAAAGGTCGGCCATTGCGGTGGGCGAGCCCGCCAGGCCGATCAGCGACGGATCCAAGGCCAGATCGGCGTTCGTCCAGACGGCGAGCTCCTTCTTCTCCGCCTTCAACAGCTCCAGGAAAGAGCAGAACCTCGGCTTGTTGATATGCTTCGTGACGGAGAGTAGAAGGGGGAATCCGGACTCGAGATGGACCCGTCCGCGCTCGATGGTCTGCACGATGCGGAGCGATCCCGCCGGATCGTATTGAATCTCTTCAACGTGCATGATATTGGGAACGCTGAGGAATTCCGCAACTTGAGAGGGGATCTGAGCGGTCGATCCGTCCAGCGTCTGATTGCCGCAAAGAACGAGGTCGAACGCGCCGATCCGCCGGATGGCTGCGGCCAGGATCCGCGCCGTCGCCAGCGAGTCCGACCCTGCAAAGGCGCGATCGGAGAGAAGACAGGCCCGGTCCGCCCCCATGGCAAGGGCCTCCATGAGGAGGGTCTTTGCGTCTGGGGGGGCCATGGAAACGAGAACCACCTCCGCACCCGTGCAATCCTTGAGCGCAAGGGCCACTTCCAGGGCGTGCTTGTCCAGAGGATTGATGACGCTGGAAATGCCTGCCCGGATCAGGGTCTTGGTCATGGGATCCAGCGCAAGTTTGTGCCACTCCTTGGGATCGGGCACAGGCTTGATGCATACGACGATTCGTTTCATGTTTGCAAAAACCCCTCTTGATCTCCGGCTTTCATCGGAATTCTATTTTTTATAAGGAGCCAGAGCGGCCCGCGCGATGGCGGCCTTGGACACTTCCGCCGTGCCGCCGGCGGGAATCGTTACCATGGCGTCCCGCAACAGGCGCTGCACCTTGTATTCCTTCATGATGCCGTAGGAGCCGTGGATCTCGATCGCTTTTTTCGCGCAGTAGAGCGCCCGGTCACAGGTGTAGTACTTTGCGAGCGCCGTCTCCGTATCGCACTTCATCCCCTGGTCTTTCATCCAGCTCGCCCGGTAGCAGAGCAGTCTGCAGATCTCCAGGTCGGTATATATTTCGGCGAGATAGAACTGGATCGCCTGCAGTGCGCTGAGCGGCTTGCCATACGCCATACGCTCGGAAGCGAATTTTGCCGCCTCCTCGAGGCACGCGTTGAGAATGCCCAGCGATACAGACGCCATTCCCGGCCGGCCCGTTTCGCTGATGGTCTTCAGGGCAACGCTGAATCCGGCGCCCGGCGCACCGAGCAGGTGGTCGATGGGGACCTCGCAATCGTTGAATACCAGCTCGCCGGTATTCGCCCCTCGCAGCCCCACCTTGTTTTCCTTGCGCCCGACCTTTGCCCCGGGGAAATCCTTACCGACGATGAAGGCGCTGAATCCTTTTGAGCCCTCGCCGGTTTTGGCGATGACGACCCAGAAGTCCGAGGTATGGGAATTGGTGATGAAACACTTGCGCCCGTTGAGAATCCACTTGTCCCCTTTTTGCTCCGCATGGGTCTGCATGCCCATCAGATCCGAACCTCCGGAAGGGTCGGTCACGGCCACGCATCCCATGGTTTCTCCCTGCGCAAGAGGAATCAGATATTTCTGCTTCTGCTCCTCCGTCCCGAAATCGTTGAGCGCAGCGCAGGCCATATGGTGGACCTGCATGCCCATGGGAATCGCAGCGCAGACGCGACCCAGCTCCTCTAAAACGATCATCCTCGCCAGGTAACCCAGTCCGACACCTCCATAAGCCTCAGGGGTGATGATGCCGGTGATGCCGATCTTGGCCATGCCCTTGAGAAGCTCGACGGGAAACTCGCCCGTCTGTTCCATGGCCTCTACCTTCGGCTCGATCTCGCTTTCCGCAAAATCTCTTGCAACTTTGCGCATCAGATTCTCTCTGTCCGTCATTTTAAAATCCATGAATTTTACCTCCTTTATTCCTTGTATTGATAATAGACCAACCGGTCACCCTTTTTATGATTAAAATCTTCTCTTTATTCAGAGCCAGACGGTTCGATGCCTAACAGTCCTCTGTCTGAGCGATCAGACTTTCTTCTCGATGCTTTCCAAATAATCAATGAGCGACTTGATGTTGTTGTCGAGTTGACGGTCCGATTTGTCCATGCCATAAACGACCGACGCCCCCAGGATGCCGGAAAAAAGGATCGCGGAAACATGGCTGGTAGAGACGCCCGATCGGATTTCGCCTTTTTCCCGTGCCCGATCCAGGTATCTCTTGATCAAGGCCTTCGTTCTCCTGAATCCATCGCTGAGCTGGGAACTCAAATGGGGAAGTTGATCGTCCAATTCAACGGAAAGCGTAACAAATACGCAACCACCCGGAAAGTGGACGGCATCCTTGAGGTAGCGGTCTCTGAAATTTGTCAAAATCTTTTTGACTTTATCGATTTGCCGATCTGCCTTGTCTAAATCGGCCAGATTTTGAATCCGCCAGACCCTCCGGGCCTCGTTCAGTACGGCGGTAAAAAGGGCTTCCTTGCTTGTAAAATGGTTGTAGAACCCCCCCTTGGATATGTTGGTAGCTTTCAGAATGTCGCTGATGGAGGTGTTGTTGAATCCCTTGAGAGAAAAGAGCTTTAACGATTCGGTGACGATCTTCTCGCGGGAATTGCTTTTTCTTGCTTCGTTGTTCATAGGCACTTTCTTGCATTGGAACGAATAAAGACCGACCAGTTGGTCTATAAATAATAAACGTCCTGCCTCTTGTCAAGAAAAATTATTCACAATTTTGCACTACATTCACTTTTTCTCATAACCCTGTTGAAATCGTCATCCTTTTCCCCCAAAGCACATCAATGATTACCAAAAACAAAGAAAAAGGGTTAACCCGTTTCTGAGCTAACCCTCTGTTTCTCTTATGGTGCCGAAGCCGGGACTTGAACCCGGACGGATTTTGTCCACTACCCCCTCAAGATAGCGTGTCTACCAGATTCCACCACTTCGGCATCCCCGTCCGAGCCGGCATCGCCGCTTCGCGATACCCTGCCGACGTTGCCGGGAACTTACCCGCTTCAAATGGTTTTGTCAATATCAAAAGAGCGCCGGGCCTTTGCGCGCATACAGCCTATTTCGCCGTCTGCGGAGCGGCCGGGGCCTGAGGAGCCGGGGCAGGCGGTGTCGCCGGGTTCGGCGCCGGCACCGTTTTTTGCGCGATCGGTTTGGCGGCGCCTTCCATTAGCGAGCTGCCCTTGCGGGAAACCGAATACGAGAGGCTGAGCGAGGTCAACATGAAGATGATGGCGACCGCAGTCGTCATCTTTCCCAGAAAGGTTCCCGGACCGCTGCTTCCGAAGACCGTCTGGCTGGACCCTCCGAAGACCGCGCCCATGCTTGCGCCCTTCCCCGCCTGCAAGAGTACGACGAGGATCAGAACGATACATGCGATCACATGCACAATGGTTATCAGAATCTGCACTTTTTCATACCTCTTGAATGGTTTGATATCCGACAAGTTGGACGAAAGAAGCGACGTCCAGGCTGGCCCCTCCGACCAGCGCCCCGTTGATGTCCGGCTGGCGCATCAGATCGACGATATTCTTCGGTGTGACGCTTCCCCCATAGAGAATGGCGATCTCCGCCGCCCGTTCAGTTCCATACCGGCCGGCGATCCATTCCCGGATGAGCCGATGCACCTCTTCCGCCTGCGCCGGGGTGGCTGTCCTGCCGGTGCCGATCGCCCAGACCGGTTCATAGGCGATCAGGAAGCGGCTTATATCACCGGCGGTTAAATTATTCAACCCCTCTTTTAACTGCCGTTCGACAACGTTTTGCATCCGGTCCTCTTCCCGTTCCTGCAGGGTTTCCCCGATGCAGAAGATCGGCTTCAGACCTGCTGAAAGAGCGGCCCGGAGCTTCCGGTGGACGCGCTCATCCCCTTCGCCGAAAAGGGTGCGTCGCTCCGAGTGGCCGATGATCACATATTCGCAACCGGCTTCACGGATCATTTCTCCGGAAATCTCTCCGGTGAAAGCCCCTTTCTCCGCTTCATAAAGGTTCTGGGCGGCCATACGGACGGGCGATCCCCGGAGAACCTCCCGCACAGCGTGGAGCGCCGTGAAGGGCGGGGCGATGATCACCTCCGGCTCCGGCGGGGCGGCGAGGGCGTTCCGGAGGCGCGAGGCAAAATCGATCGCCTCGGCGACGGTCTTGTTCATCTTCCAGTTTCCTGCGATGACCGGACGGGCCATTTTTCTATCCTCCAAAGGAAAGTAAAGAGATCATAGCCAGCCCGCCGATATTCGTCAATGTTTTTTATTTCCGAACTTCTTTGTTAATTGACGGATTTTGAAAAATATGCAACATTATAAGCCAAATTCTTGAGATCTTGAAGTATCGACAGGAAATCGAAAAGATCGAGCGCCGCTGAGGGGACGCCCGAACCGCGCGGTTCCGTCAGATCGCGGTGAGGCGTCGTGCCCGCGGTTTGACTTCCCGGACGCTATCCCTGATACAAAGCAGCCGTTCTCAGACGCAGAGGCGCCCCCATGACCCAGAGGCTGACCACAGAGCCCATCCCCGGCCTGATTCGCAAGATCGCTGTCCCGGCGAGCGTCGGATTCTTCTTCAACACGATGTTCAACGCCGTGGACACCTGGTACGGCGGCCGGATCTCGACCCAGGCCCTGGCCGCACTGTCGCTGTCGCTCCCCGTCTTTTTCCTGATCATTGCCACGGGAAGCGGCCTGGGCGCCGGCACTACGGCGCTGATCGCCACGGCGCTCGGCCGGGGGGATCAGAGGAAAGCGGAAGTCTTCGCCGCCCAGGGACTCTCCTTTGGCCTGTCCGTTTCCGCCGTCCTGACCCTGCTGGGGTTGGCGGCCTCGCGTCCTCTCTTCGTTTCTCTGGGCGCCTCGGGGGAGTACCTCCGCATCTGCCT
This sequence comes from Deltaproteobacteria bacterium, assembly GCA_026388365.1. Next base: position 22,819 of record JAPLJW010000340.1, read on the forward strand.
TATCTACATGGAGGTCATCTTCGCCGGAACCCTTTTTTTCATCGTCAACTACATGCTCTCCGCGATCTTGAACGCCCTCGGCGACACGAAGCCTTTCCGGAACTTTCTGATCGCGGGCTGCCTTCTGAACCTGATCCTCGACCCCTGGTTCATCTACGGGGGGTTCGGCCTCCCGCCCATGCAGTTCGCGGGGATCGCCTTAGCGACGATCCTGATCCAGGCGGCGGGATGCCTCTACCTGTGCGTCAAGGTCCGGCAGACCCCGCTGATGGCAGCCTGCAGCCTGGGCCGCCTGCGCCCCCGTCTCGCCCCCTACCGGGAGATCGCCCGCCAGGGCCTGCCCGCCGCGGCGAACCTGTTCACCATTGGTCTCGGGATTTTCGTGATCACCTATTTCGTGAGCGGTTTCGGGAAGGAGGCGGTCGCCGCCTACGGAGCCGCCATGAGAATCGAGCAGATTTTGCTGCTGCCGACCATCGGGCTGAGCACGGCAACGCTGACGCTCGTGGCCCAGAACAGCGGGGCCGGCCTCTTCGCCCGGATGACCGAAACGGTCCGGACGGCGCTTTTTTACGGCGGCGCAATCGCGCTCGCAGGAACCGGGGTGCTCTTTCTGCTGGCCGAGCCCCTGATGGCCCTCTTCACGGCCGACCTGGCCGTCATCGCCCTCGGCAGATCCTACCTGCGGATTTCCGCGTTCATTTTGTACGCGTATGTGGTATTATCGGTCGAGGTCGCCGCCCTGCAGGGCATCCGGAAGCCTCTGTTCGCCCTCTGGATCGGCCTCTGGCGTCAGATCGTCGCCCCGGCAGCCGTGTTCTGGCTGATCACGCGGATGCTCGGCGCAGGCCTTACCGGCATCTGGTGGGGGATCTTCGGGATCACCTGGTCGGCGGCCGTGGCGGCCTGGTTCTATGCGCGGCATGAGTTTAAGAAAGCGGTCTCCCCGGAAACGGGAGAGTGACTCGGAGATTTTTTCAAACCCTGAACAGGGCCCGGCCCACGACCCGCAATTGCGGCGCGCGCAGATGGGCAACCCTTCGCGCAGAGAGACGCATTTCCGGAGACGTCAACAATGGGTGCACCTCTTCACCAAGCTGCGGCCCTCCGCCGGTCGGCCATCATCGACTATGGGAAGTTCTTCCTGCTGGCGGGTCTCGCCGTCTGGCTGCTGACCCTGGGAACACGCTCCCTGGATTACCCCTGGCAGTGGTACCGCGTTCCCCGCTTTATCTTCTCCTCGGAGGGGGGCGTCTGGACGGCCGGACCGCTCCTCCAAGGACTCCTGGTGACCTTGGAGATCTCCGTCCTGTCGCTTCTGTGCACCCTCGTCCTGGGTCTGACGACGGCCCTCTTCCGCCTCTCCGCCTCTTTTACCGCCCGGGCGCTGGCCCGGGGCTATCTGGAGCTCATCCGCAACACGCCGCTGCTCATCCAGATCTTCTTCGTCTATTTTGTCCTTTCACCGGTCCTGGATATCGGCGCCTTTGCTTCGGCGGTTCTGGCGCTGAGCCTTTTCGAGGGGGCCTACGCCGCGGAGATCCTCCGGGCCGGGATCGTCTCCCTTCATCGGGGACAGTGGGAGGCCGCCCACAGCCTGGGGCTGAACGCCTACGACACCTACCGCCGCGTGATCCTGCCCCAGGCCGTCCGCCGCTCCCTGCCCCCCCTGGCCGGGCAGGGGATCTCGCTGATCAAGGACTCATCCCTGGTCAGTACGATCGCCATTTACGACCTCACCATGCAGGGACAGCAGATCGTTGCGGAGACCTTCCTGGCCTTCGAGATCTGGTTCACCGTGGCGGCGATCTACCTTATCATGACCTTTGGTCTCTCGCTGGCCGTCCGGGCGTTGGAGCACCGGATGAACGGCGTCCCCTTCCGGCGGATCGGAGGTCGGCCATGACGGCGGACGAGAGAATCATCGAGGCGGTGGCGCTGACGAAAGCCTTCTCCGGCGGGGTCGTCGCCCTGCAGGACTTCTCCCTCTCGGTCCACCGGGGCGAGGTGGTTGTCGTCATCGGCCCGTCCGGTTCCGGGAAATCCACCTTTCTCCGCTGCCTGAACGGCCTCGAGGAGGTCGACAGCGGATCGATCGTCATCGACGGGGTCTCCCTGGACCACCACCGGAAGAACCGCCTCCTCATCCGCCGGGAGGTGGGAATGGTCTTCCAGTCCTTCAACCTCTTCCCCCACATGACGGTGCGGGAGAACATCGATCTCGCCCAGGTGCACGTCCGAAAGAAGACGGATCGGGAGGCCGTGGAGACGACGATGGCCCTCCTCGCGAAGGTTGGGATCACCGAAAAGGCCGGCCGCTACCCCCACGAGCTGTCCGGGGGGCAGCAGCAGCGCGTGGCCATCGCCCGGGCCCTCGCGATGAATCCGAAGGTGATGCTCTTCGACGAGGCGACCAGCGCGCTTGACCCGGAGATGATCGGGGAGGTCCTGGAGGTGATGCGGACACTGGCCGCGGAGGGGATGACGATGGTCGTGGTCACCCACGAGATGGGTTTCGCCCGGGAGGTGGGGAACCGGATCGTGTTCATGGAGGCGGGACGGATCGTCGAGGAGGCGGAAATGGAACGTTTCTTCAATGCACCGAGAGAGGACAGAACGAAGGCCTTCCTCAGCCAGATCCTGTAAAAAATGGAAAAACGACACAAGAGAAGGAGGCAAGTCATGAAGCAAAGGCATCTGATGATCGTTGTTCCGCTTATCGCCTGCGCCGTGCTCTTCACTGCAAGGCCGTCACCGGCGCAGAGCCCGCGCCCGGAGGGGGCCGGTGAGGGCATGCTGGAGCAGGTGATGAAGGGGGGGGTGCTTCGGGTGGGCATGTCCACCTTCGTCCCCTGGGCAATGCAGGACAAGTCTGGGAACTTCGTCGGCTTCGAGATCGACGTGGCCAACCGCGTCGCCCAGGACATGGGGGTCAAGGCGGAGTTCATTCCGACGAAGTGGTCCGGGATCATCCCGGCCCTCCTCACGGGGAAGTTCGACATCATCATCGGCGGCATGGGGATCCGGCCCGAGCGAAACCTCAAGGTCAACTTCTCGATCCCCTACGACCACACGGGGATGTCATTGGTCGCCCACAAAAAGCTCGCCGCCGGCTTCAAGAGGCTCGACGACTTCAACAGCCCCAATGTCGTTATCGCCGTTCGGACGGGGACGACCGCCGCCGCCGCCGCCAGACAGTGGATACCGAAGGCGAAGCTGCGCCTTTTTGACGACGAGTCGCAGGCGATTCAGGAGCTTCTGCTGGGGAGAGTCCACGCCGTCGTAGCCTCGGCGCCGCTTCCGGCCTTCCAGGCGATCGCCAACCGCGACCGGCTCTTCCTCCCGCTGAAGGAGGATTTCACACGAGAACCGATCGGGTTCGCCATCCGGAAAGGGGACCCCGACAGCCTGAACTTCCTGGACAACTGGATCCGGTTGATGGAGGCGGAGGGCTGGCTCAAGGAACGCAAGCGCTATTGGTTTGAGACGAAGGACTGGGAAAAACTGCTCAAATAGGCAACCCATGACGAAAAAAAAAATCCGCTTCACGCCGCTTGACGGCGTCCTGATTGCCCTTCTTGCGGCCGCAGTACTCTTTTTCGTCCACCGTGTTGGCGTGGAGATGAAATACTTCTGGCAATGGCCCGTGATCCTCCAGTATCTCCTCCGCTGGGACGGGGGGAACTGGGTCTTGGGCACGCTCACCCAGGGGTTTCTGACCACGGTCAAGCTGAGTCTCTGGGCGACGGCGCTCGCTGTGCTCCTGGGAACAGTCATGGGGCTTCTCCGGATAAGCCACGGTCTCTTCCAGCGCCTCGTCGCCGCGAGCTATGTGGAGCTGGTCCGGAACCTCCCGCCGCTGGTGTTGGTCTTCATCATCTATTTTTTCATCGGCGAGAGGGTCATGACCTTTTTCGGCGTGGAGCGGCTCGTCCGGGCGGCCTCCCCGGAGACACAGGGGATCCTGACCTTTCTCTTCGCACCCCCGGCGCGCCTCTCCGGTTTTCTTGCCGGGCTGGCGACGCTGGTCCTCTACGAGGCGGCCTACATCGCCGAAATTGTCCGGGCCGGCATCCAGTCGATCGAGCAGGGCCAGTGGGAGGCCGCCCACGCCCTGGGACTTTCCCGTTGGCAGCAGATGCGATTCGTTGTCCTGCCGCAGGCCCTTCAGCGGATGCTGCCGTCCCTGGCCGGCCAGCTCATCTCGACGATCAAGGACTCGGCGATCGTTTCGGTCATCTCCATTCCGGAGCTGACGTTCCAGGGGCTGGAGCTGATGAGTGCGACCTATCTCACTTTCGAGGTATGGATCACGATCACGGCCCTCTATTTCCTCCTGACCTTCGCCTGCTCCCTGGGGATCAGACGCCTGGAAGCCGCCTGGCAGAGGTGAGCGCAGCGGGAACGCAAACAGACCGTGTCACCCAAGAAATGAAAGTCGAAACCAGGGTCCTGATTTCGTTCACAGGAGACGCCCTGGCGCTGGGCGCACACTGGATCTACGATTCGGACCGTATCACCCGGGAGTTCGGACGGGTGGAGAGATTCCTCGTGCTTCTGGCCTCACTCCCCGGCCTGCCGGGATCCCTTCAATATGGATAAGAACCTGCTTCAGGGGATTTTTTTGACGCGCAAATGAAAAGTCTGGAAAGTTTGGAATTGCAATATTCCCCCATTCACGTTAGTCTACCGTAATGGATACCAGCGAAAAGACCCGGCCCATGACGGCCCTGGAAATCAATCTTGAAAGAACCAAGGCGGTCGTGGATATCCCTGAGAAATACAGGATTCTCCTAAGTGTCGCCAAGAACCATTACGGGGTGTCGAAGCGAACGGAAGAACTGCTCGTTGAGCTTCATCATCCGTTTGTGAACTGGGAGTACCTGCTGGTACAGCTCAAGGGCCTTTCGATAGGCGATTTTTATGATTTCAACAACCACGAAAATGGTTTATCCGCACTGAAATCCTTTGCAGATATTTATCTGGCCGTCATCTCTTCGGCCGGGGACGAAGAGGTTAAAGACAACGCCGTCCGTTATTGCTTCGAATATCTCCAAACCGTTCTTTCCGGCAGTGGCAACCTTCTGGAAAGAAACATGGCCCTGTTTTCACCCGTCTTTCGGTCTCTCACCGATCTGTCGCGGACGCAGAGTCATTTGTTGAAGAAATCATCGAGTTATGTGAAGGCCATAGCCAAACTGATGATGGAGAATTATGAGGACACGATGCGGCATCATCTCCCCATGATGAATGAGGTGAACCGACTCCTCTTGTCCGCCTTCCAATCGACCTATCGGTACTGGCTGACGCAACCCGATCCTTCCCAATGGTTTTCCCCGGAGGGCGAGACCCAGGAAGATCGCGACGCCTATCGTGAGCTGATCTCACCTCTTTCCCACGAACATATCCGCAGGCTGCTCTCCCGGTTGAAAGAGCCTGATCCGCATGCGGCGACCCCCGGGAGTCCGTTTGCACCGTACCTGGACATGCCCGACCATGCGCAGATCGCAAACGGTTATCTTGTGATTGCCGATGCCCTTGAAAAATCAAGCGCCTTTGAGGGACGCCGTTATCTCGCCAAGCTCCATTTTCTTTTCAATGTAATGGGTGTCTCCGGCCTGTCGGATATCCACAGCGCGGGCCTGATCGAGATCAATCGCTGCCTGGGAAGGGCATTGAAAGAAGAAAGCGACCTGAATATCCACGATCTCGTGCGGAAGATCTTCCGCCTGCTGAAAAAAACGGTTTCGCAGAATCAATACCGGAGTTCGATCCTCGATTGTATCACCACACTGGCCAAAGAGATCTTTGAGTTGAATCGCCATCCCCTGGTGGACACCTTCATCGAGGAGCTCGTGGCCTTCGGTTTTCAGCATCCCGACGTGAAGGGATCGACGACCGAATGGCAGATTCAGGTAAACCCGGCCCATATTCAAAACATCCGCTCCTGGCTGGAGATCATATCCCGCAAGCCCAGATGGACCAAGAAACTGCTTTCAGCCCTGATCATCAATCTGAAATTGAAGGGGGTTTTCGTTCGGGATACGGATCTTCTCCAGAAGGATATCTCCCGGCTCCTGAATGCCGATATCCTTCCCGCCTACAACCTGATCAGGCAGCTTCTCAGGATTTTCCCGATCTATTTCAAGGAGATCGGCGCGGAAGGGGAGCTCCGGACGATCTCCACGGCCGTGGATGAACTGACCGCCAGAAACGACAGGCTCATCTATTATCTGAGGAAGCAGTCCCACGTTGAAAGCAACAGCCTCCTGGTCCCCTTTATCGAGGATATTTTCCGCTACTGGAAATCGGGCAATAAGAGGGTTCTGAAGGATCACCTGCCCCGGGAGGTCTACGGGGAGATCCGGGCCTCGGGTGAATACTTCAAAGGCCTCCACATCATCTTCGGCAACCTGTTTCGGAAGATCCACGGCGACGTGCCGAAACTGCTGGAATGGGACCGCGGGAAAATATCAAAGGAGATCCAGGGAATCACCGGCGTCAGCGAGCGGGAAAAAGAGCGGGCCAATCTGATGATCCGGTTCTATCAGCTCCTCTACGACAAGTACTTCCATCAGCATATGGATATCCTCAGGGACCTTGAGACCTCCTGTCTGCTGGATCCGCGGAAAATAAGTTCCCTCAAGCGCTCGCTGCAGAAAAAGGATTATTACAAAAGCCTGACGCTCGTTCTGGCGATGCTCGCCGTTCTGAAGGAGAAGATCCTTTCATCCCGAAAAACGGAATATTTTGAAAACATCTATTATAAACGGCATATCGCCGCCGGCATTCCCTCCATGTACGGAACCTATCGCGAAGAAAAATTTGAGGCCATGGGGCTGACATTCCGACTGGAAAGCTTTGCCACGATGCTTTTTGAAAAACTGGTGGAGTCCCTGAATCTCAAGTTCATCACCAAAAGCACCCTGATGCAAATCCACCAATATCTCTGGCTCTACATCAAGGCGCTCGAGCTGGAAGGTCTGGCCACGGAAGGGCTGGTCGCCAAGCTGCGGTTCATCACGAGCGCGCTGCAGATCCGTCGGTTTTCCATAGATCAGTATATCGATATCTTCCAGTTCATCGCCAAGGGCATTCAGGACATCACCCGCGATTATTATATCAATGCCCATAGTTCCAACCTGCCCATTATTATCGGCCGACTGATCGACGGCGACGAAACCGCCCCCTCGCAGAACACGACGCCGAAGGATCAAAAGGTTTTTTATCAATACTCGGAAAGCTTTGTCCGTTCTATCATCGCTTCCGCCTTCGGCCTGCAGGTCCTGGATAATTTCGTGAACGCCATCATCCGGACGCTGAGCGCCGAACTTGAAAAATTCAAGGACAATAAAAATATTCTCAATCTGGTCATGGCCTATATCCCGGAACTGGCCATCTCGACCCTCCATAAAAAAAACAGGGATGCCGACAACCAGATCCTCATCGGCAACAAGGCCTATTGGTTGAAGGAACTGGTCTCATTCCATCTTCCCGTGCCGCCGGGATTCATCATCACGACGGAGGTGTTCCGGGGTTATGAGGGCGTTGTCGGATACAAGCATATTTACCAGGACCTGAAACGGAGGATGTTCAAAGAGATCAAAGAGCTTGAACGGATCACCGGAAAAGTGTTCGGCAATCCCGAGAACCCCCTGTTGGTTTCCGTCAGGAGCGGTGCAACGATTTCACTCCCCGGGATGATGTGCTCTTTCCTCAACGTGGGGATCAATGAAACGATCGTGGAGGGGCTTGCCCGAAAGGAAGGATACCAATGGGCGGCGTGGGATTCTTACCGGCGATTCCTGCAGACGTGGGCGATGTTTCAAGGGATTGAGAGAAACGTCTTCGATGAACTCATGAAAAGCTTCAAGAGCCGTTATGCGGTCGTGAAGAAATTTCAGTTCAATCCGGAACAGATGAAACAGCTTGCCCTTTCCTACAAGGAGGCGATCGTACAGCGGGGCATCCGGATCCCGGACAATCCCTACCATCAGATGGAACACGCCATGAAGGACGTCTTTGCCTCCTGGCATTCCGAACAGGCGCGGATCTACCGCCATCAGATGCATCTTTCCGACGAATGGGGCACGGCCGTGATCGTCCAGGCGATGGTGTTCGGCAACCTGAATGCGCAGTCGGGGTCCGGGGTGATCTTCACGCGGGATCCCAAGGGTTCCTCGCAGGACGTGGCCCTCAACGGGGATTTCATCTTCTGCGTTCAAGGGGAAGACATCGTCTCCGGTCTCGTGGAGACGTTTCCCATTTCGGAAAAACAGAGAACCTCGGAGAAAAGGGATTCCCTGATCTCCCTGGAAACCAAATTTCCGGAAATCTATAACGAACTGGTCCGGATCGCCGAATTTCTGGTCTATGAAAAGGGATTCAGCCAGCAGGAGATCGAGTTCACCTTTGAGAACGCCACAAAAAAAGGGCTATACATCCTCCAGACGCGGGACATGGTTCAGCGGGAAACCGACAAGGTCAGAACCTTTGTCGGCGATGGAGACCTGGAACGATCCTTCCTCGGCATGGGCATCGGGATCAGCGGCGGCGCCCTGACCGGAAGGGTGGTTTATTCCGAAGAGGAGATCGAACATTTCAGGGAGCAGGAGCCCCAAACCTCACTGATCCTGATCCGTCCCGATACGGTTCCCGACGATGTCGGCATTATTCTGAAGGCCGACGGCATTCTGACCGCGAGGGGCGGCGGCACGTCCCATGCGGCGGTCACGATTCCCCAATTGAATAAGGTAGGCGTGGTGGGCTTCAACAAACTCCACGTATACGAGTCGGACAGGTACAGCAAAATCGACGGAAAGATCCTGCGGGGCGGAGATTTCATCAGCATCGACGGCTGGAGCGGGGCCGTTTATGCGGGAAAGCACGAAATCGGCGCCGATGAATCTTATAAAATCATCCTATAATGCGGGTCCACCTTACCTCACATCTTACGCTGCTGCGTGTGGTCTGACTTCCCGGTCAATGCTGGACGCCGATAATTCGCGCGCCGATTCAAGCTCGTAGCGTGTTTGAAGATTCATCCAAAATTGAGCGGAATTCCTGAAAAAACGAGACATCCGCAGGGCGGTATCCGCGGTTATGCCGCGCTTTTCAAGGACGATCTCGTTGATCCGTCTCGCCGGCACGCGGATGCTTTCGGCCAGGCGGTGCTGACTGATGCCCATCGGCTTCAAGAACTCTTCCAGTAAAATCTCTCCGGGATGCACCGGAGGAAAATCCCTCCCGTTCATACTCCCTCCTTAGTGATAATCAACGATTTCAACATCGTTTGCATTTCCATCTTGCCAGAGAAAGCAGAGGCGCATCATTACCATATTCCTTTCGTGAAATGGCCGGTTCAAGGTCGGGTCGGCGCCGTTAATACGCCGCTTGCGATCTCCAATTGCACCCACACGCTGATACAATCTACGGCGACCCTGAATATTCTTGGATGCCTATACTCATGAATAACGCCTCATCAAACACGATATGCGATATCGAAGTTAATGCCCTGCGCCAACGGCAGGTCTTTGCCCCAGTTGACCGTGTTCGTTTGCCGCCGCATGTACAATTTCCAGGCGTCCGAGCCGGATTCGCGCCCGCCCCCGGTCTCCTTTTCACCGCCAAACGCGCCGCCGATTTCTGCGCCACTGGTGCCGATGTTGACGTTGGCGATGCCGCAATCTGAACCGGCGTGAGAGAGGAATTGCTCACTGTAATGCAGCGAGCGGGTGAAGATGGCTGACGATAGCCCCTGCCGCACGTCGTTGTGCAAGGCGACAGCCTCGTCAAAGTTGTTATACTCGACGACGTAGAGGATGGGCGCGAAGGTCTCTTCTCGCATAATGGGCAGGTCGGGAGGTGCTTCCACAATTGCCGGTTGGACATAGTAGCCGCCGTCGCAGCCGGCCGGATAGACGCGCTCACCGCCGTAGAGGATGCGCCCGCCGCTTTGCTTCGCTGCGGCTAACGCAGCCTGCATCACCTCGCCGGCTTGCGCATCCACTAACGGCCCCATCAACACCTTTTCATCCAGCGGATTGCCGATGGGCAGTTGCCGGTAGGCGTGGATGAGCCGTTTTAGGAAAGGGGTCTTGACCGATTGGTGAATAATCAACCGGCGCGTGCTGGTGCAGCGTTGCCCGGCCGTTCCCACCGCGCCAAACACCACCGCGCGCAGCGCCAGATCCAGGTCGGCGTCCTCGGCGATGAGGATGGCGTTGTTGCCGCCGAGTTCCAGCAGCGAGCGCCCCAGCCGTTGACCCACCACCTCGCTCACGCGCCTTCCCATGCGCGTGCTGCCCGTCATACTCACCAGGGGGATGCGTGCATCGTGGAGAATTTTTTCGCCGATGTCTCGCCCATGGCCGATGATCAGGGTGAAAACGCCCGCAAGGTCGTATTTCGCCACCACCGGCGCGATGATGTTATGTACGGCGATAGCCGTCAGCGGCGTCTTGGAAGAGGGCTTCCACAGGATCACATCACCGCACGTCGCCGCCAGCAACGCGTTCCACGACCAGACCGCCACGGGGAAGTTGAAGGCGGTGATCACGCTGACGATGCCCAAGGGATGCCATTGCTCGTACATCCGATGCTGCGGGCGCTCGCTGTGCATCGCCAGGCCGTAGAGTTGGCGGGAGAGGCCGACGGAGAAATCGGCCATGTCAATCATCTCCTGCACCTCGCCGCAGCCTTCGGCGACGGTTTTGCCCATTTCCAACGTTACCAGCTTGCCCAGCGGCTCTTTGTAAGCGCGTAGCGCCTCCCCGATCTCACGGACCACCAGCCCCCGCTTCGGCGCGGGCAGCATCCGCCAATGTCGGAAAGCCGCCTGCGCCTGGCTGACGACGTCTTCATAATCCGCAGCGGTCGCCTGGATGACGGTGGCGATAGGCTGGCCGTCGATGGGTGAGCAGGAAACCACCGGCTCGCCCCCGGTTTTGAGCCACCCGTTCGGCGCGCCGGTCGTTGCGCCGGCGTTGACTCGGTTAATGCCTAAAGCTTTGAGAAAATCATACATCTGTGGCCTCCCCTGAAGATGGACCGCTAAAGCGGCAGATTAAAGGGTGTTTGGGTGGGCGAATTACACTCATCTCAAACAGCTTGTAAACAATACAGGGTTATAATAGCATCCGACCGCTCCGGGGCAAAATAAAATCTTGACATATGTTATTCTTTTGGCCCGAAATGGCAACCTAACTGCCCCACAGGATGAGGATGTGATTTGATGGATGGAGGGGGAGGGCGGAGCTGTTTTGGCGAGGGGAAAAATAAGAAGGTGGCGAATATTAAAAAACGCTTGACATGGTTCCCGACGATGTCGGCATTATTCTGAAGGCCGACGGCATTCTGACCGCGAGGGGCGGCGGCACGTCCCATGCGGCGGTTACGATTCCTCAACTGAATAAAGTTGGCGTGGTGGGTTTCAACAAGCTTCACGTTTATGAGTCGGAAGGATATAGCAAGGTCGACGGGAAAACCATACGAGGCGGAGATTTCATCAGCATCGACGGTTGGAGTGGGGCCGTCTATGCGGGGAAGCACGAAATCGGCGCCGATGAATCCTGCAAGATCATTCTGTGAGGCTAAAGGGGACACGATGCCGCATCGTGTCCCCTTTAGCCTCAACGAAACAGGTTTTTATGGACGTATGCGGTCAGATCGCCGAGCCTGTTCGTGTAACTGCCATATTCATTGTCATACCAGCCGAATATCTTGGCGTGGACCACGGGGATCCGCAGGGTCGATTGTGATGATGTTCTGAGAAAGGCGTCGGGCAGATCGGGGACATGGGAGAGATCGACATCAATGAATGCCGTTCGCGTATGGTTGAATTGTCCTTCAATCACGATGGCCGCATCCATTCCGATCAGATCGGTCGATACGTTCTGCTCCTCCGAATAGACCACCAGATGCTCGGGATCGTTCCCGGAGGCCTCCTTATAGATGTCATTGA
>JAPLJW010000294.1 GCA_026388365.1 Deltaproteobacteria bacterium
CCGCCCGCGCCGCCGGCTGCGTCGCCATCGACTGTCCGTTCGTCGATTTCAAGAATGTCGAGGCCTTCGAGAAGAGCGTTCTCGAGGGCCGCCAGATGGGGTATGAGGGCAGGATGCTCATCCATCCGAGCCAGATCGAACCCGCCCACAAGCTTTACATGCCGTCCGCGGACGATCTCGAATGGGCGACCGGCATCGTGAAGATCTTCGAGGAAGAGGGGATCGCGAAGGGCGCCGCTGCTGTTTCCTACAAGGGGAAGATGGTCGATACGCCGGTCTATGAGAATGCCCGGCAGATCCTGGCAACCATGAAGGAAATCGCCGAGATGGAAGCCCTGCGGAGCAGGAAGTAACATCACAGGTTCCGGTCCGGCGGATCGAAGACCGTATCAGAAAATCGGTATAGATAGCCAGGACAAAAGTCATAAAACAAGGAGTTGGGTTATGGATAAGGAAAAAATGGTCCAGGAGCTGGCGAAGATCGTCGGAAAAGAGGACGTCATGATCTCGGAGATGGAACTCCAGCTCTACGGTTATGACGCCTCCCTTAACCGGGGAAGGCCCGACTGCATCGTCATGCCCGCCTCCACGGAGGAGGTGTCCAAAGTCGTCAAATTTGCGCATGAGAACGGGATACCGGTCGTGGCCCGCGGCGCCGGGACGAATCTCAGCGGCGGCAGCTCCCCCACCCGGGGCGGAATCGCGCTGCTGTTCACCCGGATGAACCGGATCCTGGAGATTGACGTCGACAACCAGCGCGTCGTGGTGGAGCCCGGGGCGATCACGCTGGATATCAAGGGAGCGATCGGCAAATACGGTTATCTCTACCACCCGGACCCCTCCAGTGAAAAGGCGACCACGATCGCCGGCAATCTGGGGGAGAACGCCGGCGGCGCCCATTGCTTCAAGTACGGCGTGACGAGCAACCATGTCCTCGGGGCCGAAGTCGTCCTGTATGACGGCGAGGTGATCGAGGTCGGCGGCAAGTCGCTCGACAATCCCGGATTCGATCTGACCGGCCTGATGGTCGGTTCGGAGGGGACGCTCGGAATGGTCACGAAGCTGACCCTCCGCATGATGCCGAAGACCGAGGCGGTCAAGACGATGCTCGCGATCTACGACACGATCGCCGACGGCGCCAACACGGTCAGCGGGATCGTCAAGGCGGGGATGATCCCGACCACGCTGGAGATGATGGACAACCTGACGATCAAGGCGGTCGAGGCGGCCTACCATGTCGGGTTTCCGGAGGATGCCGCGGCGATTCTGCTCATCGAACTGGACGGCCTGACCGACGGGATGGATCGGCTGACCGAGGAGGTGGTCGCCATCTGCAAGCAGAACAACGTCCGCGAGGTCCGCGTGGCCCAGAACGAGGCCGAACGCGAAAAGATCTGGGCGGGCCGGAAAGGCGCCTTCGGGGCGGTCGGCCGTCTGCGTCCCAACTATCTGGTCAACGACCCGACCGTTCCGCGGACCAGGCTTCCCGAGGCTCTCGCGCAGGTGGTCGAGATCGGCAAAAAATACAACCTTCCGATCGCCAACGTATTCCACGCGGGTGACGGGAACCTCCATCCGCTGATCCTGTTCGATGAAAGGGACAAGGATGAACTGGACCGGGTCCACAAGGCGGCGTTCGAGATCATGAAGATGTGCGCCGACATGGGCGGGACGATCAGCGGCGAGCACGGCATTGGGGTCGAGAAGCTCAAAGGCATGCCCTTAATCTTCAGTGAGAGGGACATCACCGCGATGTGGAATGTGAAAAAGGCCTTTGACCCGGAGGGCGTTTACAACCCCGGAAAGCTGCTCCCGGCCGAAAAGGCGGCTTGATCGAGGAAAGGAGAAAACGGTATGTCCAACAATGATAAATGGGTTTCGAATCTGAGGGAAATCGTCGGCGAGGCCAATGTGATCGAGGATCCGGGGAAACTGAAGGCCCTTGCGGTGGAGGGGGTGATTCCCAAGGTATTGGTTTCACCGGGAACGATCGACGAAACGTCGCAGGTGGTCGCCTATGCCTATGCCGAAAAGCTGGCCGTCATCCCGATCGGGAACGGGACAAAAATGGGGTTGGGCGGCATTCCGAAGCAGGCGGATATTCTCCTTTCGACCCGGAGGCTGAACCGATATACGGATTATGACATCGCCAACCTGACCCTGGGTGTGGAATGCGGGGTGACGCTGGCGGAGGCACAGGCGAAACTGGCCGGGGAGGGAAAAGGTTATTTTCTGGCCCTCGATCCCCCCCATACCCAAAATGCGACCCTCGGCGGGATCGTCGCGACGAACGACAGCGGTCCGAAGCGTTTCCTATACGGGGCTTCCCGCGACATCATTCTCGGAATCAAGGCCGTTTTTCCGAATGGGGATATCGTTGTTGCGGGTGGAAAAGCGGTGAAGAACGTCGCCGGCTACGACATAACCAAAATGCTGATCGGCTCGATGGGGTCCCTGGGAATCATCTGCGGGATCACCTTCCGGATCACCCCCCGGCCCGACGCGGAGGCGACCCTGCTGGTTTCCTTTAACGGACTGAAAGAGGCCGCCGGATATCTGCGAAAGATCCTCCACTCCAAGTACTATCCTGCCTCATTGGAACTCATGAACGCCGGGATGGCCGGCAGTTTCGGGGCGACCGCCGCCTTGAAGGGGAAATACGCGGCCGCCATCGCGCTGGAAGGGATTGAGGAGGCTGTTGCACGGCAAAATGCCGATCTGGGCGAGATGGGACGCCAGGAAGGCGCTTCCGAGGTTATCACGCTCAAGGTGGACGCGCATCGGGACTTCTGGACCGCCTATCGCGATTTTACCGCGGGACTGGCCCAGACCCATCCGAACCTTATCTCTCTGAAAGCCAACTTCGCCCTCTCCAAGGTAACGGAGATGGTCGGCGCCTTTGAGGGGGCCATCCGGGAAGCGGGTCTGGACTGCGCCCTGAGTTGCCGTGCCGGAAACGGGATCCTGTTTGCAGCGCTGCCGCCGGGGGATGACCTGGGCGGCAAGACGGCGGCCGTGGTCGGTCTGATCGGCAGGCTTACCGCCGAGTCGGTCAAAAACGGAGGAAACCTCATCGTCGAACGGGCCCCGAGGACAATCAAGGAGAAGGTCAGCGTGTGGGGCCAGACCCGCAGCGACGTGGTCGTCGTCCGCCGCCTGAAGGCAAAGCTGGATCCGTCCGGCATCCTGAATCCGGGCCGGTATGTGGGCGGGGTCTGAGATCGATAGCTAAAGAGAGGGACAGGTTTGATATGGAAGACAAAACATTGCTCAGCGAAAATACGGGTGAAAACATCTATCATTGCATCAAGTGCGGCCTTTGCCTGGCCCACTGTCCGGTCTACAAGGAGGAACTCCTCGAGGCGGCCAGTCCCCGCGGCAAGGTCCAGCTCTCCCGGAGCCTCGTTGAGAAGAAGCTGGAATTGAGCGAGGAGGTGAAGGAGGCGTTCTTCTCCACCTGCCTGCTCTGCGGCTCCTGCGTCGCCAACTGCCCGAGCGGCGTGCACGGGGACCATCTCTTCTCCGGCGTCCGTTGGCGGGCGAAACAGAAATACGGGATCGACTGGCGCAAGAAGGTGATGTTTCAGATCCTGGCCAGCCGCTGGCTGATGTCGAAGTCCGCAGCGCTGGGAGGGTGGGCCCGCCGAAATTTCAGCGGTCCCTGGATCGAATCGAAGATCAAGGCGGGCGCCCTGTCGGTGGATCGCATTCCGCCGTTCAACCCGAAGGCGTTTTCGGATACGGTTCCGGAGGTCGTCGCCCCCAAATCGGGGAAAGCCAAGGCGAAGGTGCTCTATTTCCACGGCTGTGCGACGAACTTCGTCTTCGGCGATATCGGCAATGCGGTCGTGGACGTCCTGAGCAAGATGGGAGTCGAGGTCACGACCCCCAAGGAGCAGGGCTGCTGCGGCCTGCCGATCTTTCTCTCCGGCGACCGGGAAACCTCCGTCGAGGTGATCCGGGAGGCCCTGAAGATCTTTGCGAGGGCGGATGTGGATGCCGTGATCGTCGATTGCGGAACCTGCGGCGCCGCCCTGAAGAACGAGTATTCCCATCTGCTGAAGGATCTCCGCGAACTTGGAGAGAAGGTGACGGATGAGGAGATCAAGGCGGCGGAACTGCTTTCCGCCAAGACAATGGACGTGACGGTCTTCATCGATGCGCATAAGGATTGGCTGCCCAAACTGGGCGGAAACGGGAAGAAGATCCGCGTGACCTACCACGATCCCTGCCATCTCGTGAAGGGGCAGAAGGTCAGCGCCCAGCCGCGAAACATTCTGAAGTCCCTTCCGGATGTGGAGTATGTGGAGATGGCTGCGGCCAACGACTGCTGCGGCGGTGGCGGTTCCTTCCAGGTGGAGCATGCGGAGATCTCGGCGAAGATCACGAAACGCAAGGTCGATAATATCAATGCGACAAACGCCCAGGTGGTGGCCACCTGCTGCCCGGGATGCAACGTGACGATTTCAAACCACCTGGATCCGGCCAAGGGGATGAAGACGATGCACCCGGTCCAGCTTCTCCAGATGGCCCTGAACCGTTAGGCCGCAACCCAGGACGTGACCAGCGGGCATTGTAAAATGATGCGGGGCGAAGTTACATTTTTCTTGACATCCTCGTTGGGGAATGGTAGCTCTCCAAACGTTTATGAGAAACCCGGCGTCGAGGGATGCCGCTGGAGGGGGTGATGCGCGGCATGGGAGAACGACCCGTAGCCGCGCAAGAGATCAAAGGGGTGTTCTGTTGATTCACCGTTCGTTCGGTGATGATCGATCAGAACCGTCGTTTCCACTAAAATGAAGGAGGCTTTATGACCAAGAAAGAAAAGCAGGACAAAACCAGCGTAGAAAAAGGGTCCCGTCGCAGTTTCTTGAAGACCGCGGCGGTGGTGGCCGGCGGCGCGGCCGGCGTCATGGGGTTTCCCGGCGTGATGCGCCTGTCGGCGGCCGCCCCCATCAAGCTCAAGATGCAGACCGCCTGGGATGCCGGGACGGTCGGGTATACCAAGTTTCAGGATTTCGGCAAAAAGGTGGCCGAGTTGACCGAGGGCCAGCTGCTGATCGAATGCCTGCCCGCGGGGGCGATCGTCGGAACATTCGAGATGTTCGACGCGGTCAAATCCGGCGTGTTCGACGCCATGCACTCCTTCGACGTTTACTGGCCCGGCAAGATCCCGGTCGCGACCTTCCTCTCCTCCTACCCCTTCGCGATGGACCGTCCCGACCAGTGGGATACCTGGCACAACGCCCTCGGCGGAAAGGAGATCGCCCGTCAAGCCTACGGCGCCCACAACATGATGTACCTGGGACCGATCCATCACGACGACAACCTGATCCACTCCAAGGTCCCCATCCGTTCGTTTGAGGATTTCAAGGGGAAAAAGATCCGGTATCCGGGTGGGATCATCGCCGACATCTACCGCGCGGCCGGCGTCTCCACGGTCCTGCTTCCCGGCGGCGAGGTCTATCCCGCCCTGGAGAAGGGCGTCATCGACGCCTCCGACTTTGTCGGCTGGGCGATCAACTACAACCTGGGGTTCGCCGAGATTGCCAAGTATATCATCATGGGCCCGCCCTCGACGCCGTGCCTCCACCAGCCCGTCGACATCATGAGCATCGAGATCAACATGAACACCTGGAAGAAGCTCCCGAAGCACCTCCAGGAACTGTTGGAAGTCACGGTGGAATGGCACTCCCGCGACCAATACACGGCGATCCAGAAGGCCGACCTCGAAGCGCTTCCCAAGTACCTGGCCAAGGGGGTGGAGGTGATCCGCCTGAAGGAATCGGATATCGAGAAATTCAAGAAATTCGCCCCCGAGCTCTGGGTGAAGTGGGCGCAGAAGGACCCGCTGGCGATGAAGGCCTTCAAGTCCCAGTGGGAGTACATGAAGTCCGAGAAGATGAAATACTATACGGAGAAGGACATGGTCGACCACACGGGGAAGAAAATAGTCTTTTAAAAAGTTGAATGGGGAAGGGAGGGATCCCTTCCCCATTTTTTTATTCCATTGAAAACATTGGATTGGCATAAATAAATCAACTTTGGGAAGGTCAATCTATGGACAAATTACGAACATTCATGATGGCCGTGGAGAAGACCAACGTCTTCGTAGGCCGGATGATGGCCTACACGTCGATCGTCTGCGTCGCGGTCATCTCATTTGAAGTGATCATGCGCTATATCTTCGGCATGCCGACGAACTGGGGACATGAACTGATGCTGACCCTGTTCGCCATGTACTATGCGATGATTGCCGGCACGGCCCACTTCTACCGGGCTCATGTGCGGGTGGACGTCGTCTATGCCGGACGAACCCGCCGGACGCAGGCGCTCATGGACCTCTTCACCGCCCCGTTCTTCTACATTTTCGTGCTGGTTTACATCTGGACCTCCTGGAATTTTTACTGGAGCGGGCAGATGATGAACTCCGGCAACACCTTCCTGGGGATCTACATCATCGGCGAGGCCTCCTTCACCGACTGGGCGCCGCCGCTCTACCCCGTCAAGTTCATGATGCCCTTCGGCGGGGTGCTGCTGCTCTTGCAGGGAATCGTCTGGACCATCCGTGATATCCACGCGGTCCGGACAGGGAAGGAGATGGACGCATGAGCATAGAACTCTTAACCGTATTGATCTTCGGAACCATGGTCTTTTTTCTTTTCATGGGGCTGCCGGTCGCCTTTGCCTGCGGCGTCACGGGCATCATCTTCACGGCGATCTTTCAGGGGGCTTCGTCCGTCAACGTCGTACCGACGCGGATTTTCGGCCTGATGACAAACTATCTCCTTGACGCCATTCCGCTCTTCATCTTCATGGCCAACATCCTCGAGCGGAGCGGGATCATCGAGGACATCTACCACATGGTCTACAACTGGCTGGGTTGGCTGAAGGGCGGCGTCGCCACGGCCACCGTCGCGGCCTGCACCATGATGGCGGCCATGGCCGGCGTCGTGGGCGCCACGGAAGTGACCATGGGCTTGATCGCACTGCCGCAGATGCTCAACCGCAAGTACGACAAGCTGATGTCGCTCGGCGCGATCCTGGCCGGCGGCACGCTCGGCATCCTGATCCCCCCCAGCGTCATGCTGATCGTTTACGGCATGGTGGACAACTCCTCCATCGGGCAGCTTTACGCCGGGGCCTTCCTGCCGGGCTTCCTCCTCTCCGGCCTCTACATCGCCTACATCACCATCCGCTGCATTATCAAACCCGAGATGGGTCCCCCCATTCCCAAGGCGGAGCGGCTGGATTTCATCGGGTTGCTCAAGGTCCTTGGGCCGATCATACCGGCCGCTTTGCTGATCTTCCTGGTCCTCGGGACGATCATCATCGGCGTCGCCTCGCCCACCGAGGCTGCGGGCATCGGATGTCTCGGGGCGTGGCTGATCGCGATCTTCAAGGGGCGCATGGGCTGGAGAAGCCTCGTGATCGCGGCGGAAAACACGATCAAGGCTTCCGCCATGGTAATGTGGACCATGTTCGGGGCAAACATCTTCATCGCCCTCTACATCATGGTGGGCGGCCAGACCTTTGTGAGCACGCTGCTTTTGGGATCCGGTCTGAGCCCGATGACGATCATCTGGATCATGATGGGCATCCTGATCTTTCTGGGCTGCTTTATCGATTGGGTCGGGATCGTCATGCTCTGCGTGCCGCTCTTCGGGCCCATCATCCGGACGCTGGGTTTCGATCCGATCTGGTTCGGCGTCCTCTTTGCGGTCAACATGCAGATGGCCTTCCTGACGCCCCCCTTCGGCTTCTCGCTCTTCTACCTGAAAAGCGTGGCGCCGCCGGAGGTCTCCACGATCGACGTCTGGAAGTCGGCCGTGCCGTTCCTGGGGCTGCAGTTCATCGGCCTGGTGCTGTGCATGTATTTCCCCGATATCATCCTGCTCGGCCCCAAGTATTTCTTCCGGGGTCTGCAATAGGGATGGGGCGGTGGGAGTTGAAGGTATTGCCCATGGATCAGTCGGCGGATTCGAGGCAGAATTTTCAGTCGCCGATGGCGTATGTGGTTCTTTTCTATCTGCTGCTGCTGGCCTGGACCGTGGGCACCCTGCCCGTCGTTTACATGAAGTTCCGGACGGTCGGTTTTCAGTCCGTCTGGATCTATGCGTCCATGATCGGATTCGTCTACGCCTACACCTTGTTCTGGTCTCTGGGGATCTTCTATCGGATATCCGTGGACGAAGAAGGGATCGTTGTTCTAAAAAGCCTCCGCCGGGAGCTCACGGTGTCGGCCAAGCAGATTGCATCGATCGAAGGGTCCCGTTTCCCCGGCGGGTTCGGATTTGTGAAGCTGAAGGTTCCCCGGGAGACCGGTTATCTCTTCTGTCTCCGGCAAACCGGGGAGCTCGATGCGGTCCTGCAGGGGATCCGGAAGAAAAACACCCTGACCATGGCTGTCCGAATCTAAACAGGTCCCGGGGAGAAGACCGCCGGCTGCAAAACGTAAGGAGTGTCTATCATGACCCAGATGTTTACAATACCAGCCAACATTATCCTGGTGCTTGGATTTGCGATGGTGGTGGCTACCATCGGCTATGTGATCTACGGTTGCGTAAAGGGGTGGGAAAACGTCACCAAGGATTACAAACAGAGGAAGCAAGAGCTGACCATCGACGGTTAATCCGATGATCGATCTCCCCGATCTGCGCGATTGCCGCCCGGGGGCGGCAGATGGGGGAAGGCGTCCGTCATGTGGGGGATGAACATGGCGGCCATGAACTCCTCCTGAAACCCTTTCTCAAGGGTCAGCTCAAGGTATTCGACCCGCGGGGCCATCTCCTCGGCCTCCAGACGCTTGTCGCGGTTCAGCAGGGCGATCCTCGCCCCGTCGCCGGCCGCATTGCCGACGGACGAGACGCAATCGAGGTCGCAATCGGGAAACATCCCGAGAATCATCGCCTCCGTCTTGTCGATATAGCTCCCGAAAGCGCCCGCCAGGATCACCCGATCCAGCTTTGCGATCCCCAGTCTTTTCATCATCAGTTTCGCACCCGCATACAGGGCCCCCTTGGCGAGCTGAACGTTCCGGACGTCCTGCTGGGTGATTGTGATCGCCCCATCGAGAGAGGTCTCTTCCGGCCAGGCGATGACGAACTCCGGTTTCCCGTCGGTCAAACGGAGCCGCGGCGTTGCGAGATCGGAACGGAAGCGGCCGCTTCGGTCGATGATGCCTGCCCGATAGAGTTCGGCCACCCCGTCGATGATTCCGGAGCCGCAGATCCCCAGGGCGCCGGTGATCCGGAACTCCGGTCGCGGGCGCTCTTCGCCTATGATCTTGAAAGAGACCTCCAACGTCTCCGGATCGATTCGAATCCGCTCGATGGCCCCGGGGGCCGCCCGCATGCCGAAGCGGATGTGCGCCCCCTCCAGGGCGGGACCGGTGGCGCAGGAGGCGGAGAGGAGTTTCTCCCGGTTTCCCAGAATCATCTCCCCGTTTGTTCCCACATCGATGATGAGGACCATCTCATCCCGGCGGTAGGGCTCCTCCGCGATCAGGACCCCCACGTTGTCCGCTCCGACAAAGCCCGCCTCGATGGGGAGAATGTGGACATGGGCCCCGGGATCGGCCGCAAGGCCGAGATCGCGCGCCTTAATGTCCAGGCTGCGGTGAACGGCGGGGGTAAACGGGGAGATGCCGAGAGCCTGCGGATCGATGCCGAGAAACAGATGGTGCATCGCCGTGTTTCCGACCAGCGTGATTTCGAGGATGTCGGTTGGGGAAAGACCGGCATCCCCGGTGACGGTCCGGATGAGTTCGTTCAGACATTCGCTGATCGCCCCCCGCATATGATTCATACCATCCGGATGGTCCATCACATAGGTGATCCGCGCAATCACGTCATCGCCATACGCGACCTGGGGGTTCATGAGTGACCCGGTGCCGATGAGCTTGCCGGTCTTCAGGCTGCAGAGATATCCGGCGACAGTGGTCGAGCCGACGTCGATGGCAAGGCCGTAGGCCTCCTCCACCTGTCCCGGAAAGACGGCGAGGATCTCCCGTTCCATCCGGATAGCCGCGGTGACCGTCCAGTTTCCCTTGCGGAGGGCGCCGGGAAGGCCGAGGAGGGCGGGATAGTCGATCTCCAGGCTCTGCAGTCCGAACCGCTCGAAAAGGGCCGCAATTAGCCGTTCATAGTCTCCGAGGGGATCGTTCAGCGTGGGGGGGGCAAGGGTTACAGGAAAGAGGCGGACGGCAGGGTTCAGCGGGATTCTTTTTTCAGACGCCTCTTTTCTGACCACCTGCATGCCCGTTCGGCTCCCTTCCGGCACAAAGATCAGGATATTTCCCCGGATGATTGCCGCGCAGGCCAGACGGAGTCCCTCCGCCCGCTCTTTTTCACCGATGAGTTTGCCCTCCTCTTCGGTGAACGGCGAGAGATGGTCTGGAAGGGAGGTGATGCCGTAGCGCTCAAAAGTTCCCGATTCCAAGCGTATCAGGCACTTCCCACAGGACTTCTTTCCGCCGCAGACGGACTCGATCCCCACGCCCAGCAGCCGGGAGGCCTCCAGGACGGTCGTCCCCTCCGGGATCGCCCCCCGTCGGCCGGAAGGCTGAAAAATCACATGATATTGCTTCATCATTTGCTTCCCTGCCGGTTTATGGCATCCGCCTGCATCGCCCCCCGCCGGCCGATCAGAAAACTCACCCTTTTTTCGCCGCAGACGGCTTGACGATCCAGACGAGGAGGATCGATGCCAGGCACATCACCCCCGCGATGATGAAGGAAGCGATGTAGTTTCCGGCCGCGTAGGTCTTCGTCGTGACGACGCCGGAGACCAGGGTTTCGAAGGGAACCTCCTGCACGATCCTCATCAGCTTCGGAGCGATCCAGGGGCCGAAGAGCCCCGCCATGCCATAGGCCATGAACATGCAGCCGTAGTTCACCCCCATATGCTTCGTTCCAAAATAGTCCGCCGTCACAGCGGGGTAGAGGCCCAGGAAGCCGCCGAAGCAGAAGCCGACGGACATGACCCCGAAGAGAAACAGCGGGAAGGAGGTGAGCCAGTTCAGGGAGAGCATGACCGCGCCGCCATAGAAGAACATGATGTAAAGGGTGTTCTTCCGGCCGATGCTGTCCGACACCTTCCCCCAGATGATGCGGCCCAGCGCGTTTACCACGGAAATGGCCATGACGGCCGTCGTTCCCTTGGTGATGATATCCAGATAGATATCCCCTGGGATGGTGGGGTATTTGGGCGCGAGACTGAGGATGGAGAAGGACTGCCAGATGTTGACCGTGTTCATGATGATGAGGAAGCCGGCGGAGCAGCCGGCGAAGTAGGTGATCCAGAGGAGCCAGAACTGCGGCGTTCGGATCATCTCCTGCCAGGTGTAATCGACGCCGGTCGTGCAGCCCGCGGCGTTTCCAGCCTGAGCCGGCGGCGTCCAGCCCGGAGGGCAGTAGCCGGCCGGGGGATTGATCATGAACTGGGCGCCGATCATGACGATGACGAAAAAGATGCCTCCCAGATAGAGAAACATGTTCATCACACCGACGGAGAGGATCAGGGCCTTGGCCACGGGGGCGAAGACGAGGCCGCCGGCGCCGAATCCGGCGACCGCAAGCCCTGAGATGAGGCCCCGTTTGTCGGGGAACCACTTCACGCAGGTGGCGATCGGGCAGACATACGCTGCGCCGATGCCGATGCCGCCGATGACGCCAAAACCCAGCGTAAACATAAACAGGTTTTGCGAGAAGGAGGCCAGCAGGAGCCCGAGGCCCAGCAGCACGGCCCCCGTCATGGCGACGGTGCGCGGACCGATCCTGTCCTGGACTCGTCCGGCAAAGATGGTCGCCAGACCGAAGAAGAGCAGGACCAGCATGGAGGGGAGCGCCAGGTCCGTATTGCTCCAGTCGGGGAACCGCGCCTTGAGTCCGGGTTTGAAGACGCTGTAGATGTAGATGGCGCCGAGACTGACCTGGATCAACAGCGCACCGACGACGATGAGCCAACGATTGAACGTTTTTCCGCCTTCCATAGAGCATACCCCCCTTTTTTTGAGCCTCTTATCACATTGTTCCGGGAATGTCTAATGCAATGACGGAAGATTCCGGAGATCTTCCGGGGTGTTCACGTTCACGAAC
This sequence comes from Deltaproteobacteria bacterium, assembly GCA_026388365.1. The sequence continues at coordinate 12,099 of JAPLJW010000294.1, forward strand.
ATCCGTCCCACCGGGTCAAAGGAGCGGATGACCTCCGGGGAGATCTTGAGCAGGCGGTGTCCCGGGTAAAAGCCCGTGATCTTCAAGCGGTCCGTCTCGATCAGTCCCCGGATGACCGGGAGGCAACGGCGGGTGTAAACGGCATGGAGGGGCTGGAGACCGTCGGGGGGGGCCGGGACGACGATATCGTATCCCGCTGTCTGCCGGACCATGTATTCCAGAAAAGCCCGGTTCAGGAAGGGCATGTCGCAAGCCGCGATAAAGGCGTGTTCCTCCGCGGCATAGAAAAGACCCGTGTAGATCCCGCCGAGGGCGCCCTTCTCCGGGAGGATGTCGGTGACGATGGTCGCCTCCTGATCCAGATAGTCCAGGGGGGAGGAGGTCACGATGATCACCTCTTTAAAAACTGCGCGGAAGAGACGGACGGTCTGGTCGATCAGCGGTTCGCCGTGCACCTCGAGAAAGGCCTTGTTTTCCCCCATTCGCCTGTTTTTGCCTCCCGAGAGGATCACGCCCGTCATGGTAAGGCCTTCCTGCTTCGGCGGTAGCGTGCGTCGAGAATCACGATCCGGCCCCGGTCCGACTCCGAGCGGATGAGGCGGCCGATCCCCTGCCGCAGCTTGATTGCGGTTTCGTAACGGTAGCGACGCCAGTACTCCTCGCGGGGGAGGAGATTCCTCCGCGCGATCTGAAGCGGGTCCTGGGGGTGGGGATAGGGAAGGCGGGTGATGATCACCTGGGTCAGCGTCTCTCCCGGAAAATCGACCCCGTACCAGAAGGTGTCCACGCCGAAGAGGACGCTCTCCCGGATCGCCCGGAATTCGTCGCAGAGCCCGGCGGTGGGAACGCCGCTCTGCTGGAGGAGCAGGGGATAGCCGTCGGTGCGGATCTCGTCTGCAACCCGTGCGGAGATCGCCTCCAGGTCTCCGTAACTGGAAAAGAGGACGAGGGTGCGCCCCCGGTTGCGGCGGATCAGTCCGGGGAGAAGCTCCGCAACACGGGTGAGCCAAGCCTCCTTGTAATCAAAGGCGCCGCTCAGGGCCTCAACGGGAACGGCAATTTCTGCGGCAGCAGGGTCGAAAGGGGAGGGGATGGCCTCGAAACGGAAAGTGGGGGCAATGGGGACATGATGCGGCATCGTGTCCCCATTGCCCCCGAGGGCCATTGCTTCGGGTCCGGGCATCATCCCCGCCGCGCGCCGGAAACCGTCGAAGCTCTCCCCCTGGCGGAGCGTTGCCGAGGTGAAGATGACGCAGTCCCTGCCCTCGTAGAGGTGATCCCGGAGAATGTCCGCCACCTCTACGGCGTGGACGGAAATCACCCAATGGCGGATGAAGAGGATTCCAGCCGTGACATGCGCCGGCGAAAGGGATTTTTCGCTGATGGTCTTGAGCGTCTCCGCATTCTCATGAAGGTCCCGGAGGGCGATCTTCAGACGGTTGACGGTCCGGGTGATGATCCCGAGTTTCCGGCAGGCTTCCGGGTCTTTGACGAACGTCAGGCGCCCGGAGATTTCCCTGAGGCACTTCCTTAACACGCCGAGGTGGGTTTTCAGGCGCCCATCCCGGAACGCCGGATGTTCTGCTGGAAGAATTATCGCTTCTCCCGGAGCGGCCGCAGCGCGAACGGCGGCAAGCGCGGAAGAAAATACGGCCGTTTCCTCACGGAAATCGCCAATTGAATCCAGTGCAGCGGCGATCTCTTTTGCGGAAAAATCTCCGGGAGTCACCGTCAAGCGCCGGAGGGCCGATTCGAGATAGGCGACCGTATCCGAGATATCCCGCGAGGCGATTTCGATTCCGAATGCGCCGCGGACGGCCCCTTCGAAGTGATTGGCTTCGTCGATCACGCAGTTTTCAAAGAGTCCGCCGAGGGTCTCGTCCCGATCGAGGAGGGCCAGCTTGTGGTGGTTGGTCACAACGAGGCGTGCGTTTCGGGCCTCGGCGGCGACCACCTGCGCCGGACAGCGGAGGTGTCGCCGGGAACAGCCGCTCCGGGCCGAGATTTCATGCTGAAGACGGCGGAAGAAAAGGCCGTCGTTCAGGTAAAAACGGACCCGCTCCCCAACGGCGTCCCCGTCCGCCTCCCGGAAATGAAAGACCCGGTTGACGCAGTAGAGCCAGGCGAGCAGACGGCCTCCGGAAAGGGCGTCCTCGTAGAGTTGGTCCAGTTTCTCGGCGCAGAGGTAGTTCGATTTGCCCTTGAGGAGGGCGGCCGGGATCTTCCGGTAGGCCCGGTTGAGAGAGACGGTCAGCGGGATCTCCCGCCGGATGATCTGCTCCTGGAGGCTCTTGGTGAAGGTCGAGACGGCAACGCGGGCCTGGGGATTCCGCCGCAGAAATTCCATGACCGGGATCAGATAGCCCTGGGTCTTCCCCGTTCCGGTGCCCGCCTCAATGGTGAGGACGGCGCGGTCGTTGAGCGCTTCGGTCACGTGCCCCGCATAGGCAATCTGCGAGGGCCGCAGGGCGTATCCCTTTGCCGTGGCGGCAAGGCCCCGGTAGAGATCCGCGATTCGGGCGAGGGGGATCTTCTTCCGTATCTCGTTTCCGTCCGGAAGCGGGGCCGGGAGCGGAGCCTTCTGCAGAAACCCCTTCCAGTCCGGCGTTTCCCCGCCTGCCGAAGGATCGAAAAGACCGCCGAAATAGTCCCGGAAATTGCTGTTCAAATGGAGGAAGAGGTTGCCGAAGAGGGTTTCGCTCCGGCCCAGGTGGAAACGGAGGGCCGTCGCGGGGGGGAATTCCGCGGGATTGAGGACCCGTCCGCCGATGTGACGGACCAGGTCGAGGGAGAGTTCGACCGCCTCCCCGGCGGTGAACGAAAACTTCTCCCGCGTTTTTCCGTGGAGGTGTTCCCAGAGGGGTTTGAGTGCGGAGCTGTCCGCCTGGGGGAGGAAGAATTCGGCGGCGAAGCGGAGATCGACCGCCCGCGGGTTCCCGCAGCCGGCCAGCAGGGTCTCGATCGATTCGCGGGGATTAAGCGTGACCAGGACGTCCGTCTCCCGGAGAAAAGACGAGAGAAAGGCCGTGACATCCGCCCGGGTTGAGGCATTCCGCAACGCCTCCCGGGAGATACCCGAGGCATGGCGGTCGCGCTCCGTCGTCTTTCCGTAACGGATCAGGGAGGAGAAGGTCTCTTCCGGCCGGTCCGGGGCAATGACAGTCGCGTCGATCTCGTAGATCCGGTTGCCATCGTCCTCCGCCAGACCGCTGTGGGCGTAGAGGCAGGCGATGTTCCGGATCGTCCCGGGGTAAGGTTTCAGCATGTCTTCATGCCTCTTCAAAAAGGAGACTTCGCCGGTTCACGATGGATCGGTTACTTGTGCCGGCAGAGATTCATATCGTGCCGATGCCGATTTGGCAACGTTTTTTATGAACATTCCCACCCGGGACTCCCGGCGATGGCCGGGATTAATGAACCGGATGCAAACAACTAATACAACCCGTGCAGGTTGTCAGGGATTGACCTGATCCGTAAACGCTCATCAATCTTTGACTGTAGCGCAGAAGGGATAGCCGGTATGTGGAGATCTCTGTCTTCATTATAATTTTAACATGATGCGCGGAAACAAAGAAAAAATTGATTGCGTTATGATTGTCAAGAGATTTATAAGTAACTTACCGAATTTAAAAAGGGATGGTAGAAGCCGGCAGGCCATGAGAGCAAAGGACAACTGCACGGTTATTGCCTGACGTTCTGCGGATTCCGGATCATTGTGGAGATATCCAGAAACTTTAGAATAACTTGTTAGGCGCTTGAAATCCCGCTAGAAGCACGAGGACGTATGACCAATCGAACACTGTTCAGCGACACTGACGAGAACATCCTCACGATTCTCGCCCAACTTGACCACCTTCGGAAGATCCATCCTCCCGCCTTTTTGCTGAACAGCCCCGTTTTGTCCGCGCAACAGATCGCCACCTTTGTTGAGACGGCATATTGGTCAAGTCTCCTCGGCAACGAAGGCAGGAGCACGTCCGTGCGCATAGCTGCGGTCATGCGCAAGTCCTTCGCCGGTTTGCCTCAGTTCTCAGCTCCCGTACCCTTTGATGAAGGCCACATTGCGAAGTTGGCTCCAGCAGTTCCGCTTCGAGGTTGCCTTCTGGTCGATCCGGAAACCCTGCAGATCTTTGCTATTTGCCGCCAGCCGTTGTCACTCGACGCCACGATTAATGTTGACGTCGTGCGTCCCGGCGTCGTTAAGGTTGGGATCGGCGTATACCGCACTTTTGTGGTCTTTGCAGGCCGACGAACGACGCCAGTTCTTGCGGCGGGCAACATCGATCTTGCACACTCCATCCGCACAGCATTGCGGGTAGTTCTTCCAGTCGACGACTTCATTGAGACTCAAGCCGTGTGGCGCGAAGCGCTTGCGCTCGCGGACGTAGCGAGGGCCGTTCGAACGAACGGCCACGGCGGTGCGCTGCTTTTCGTCCCTGATGATGACGACGCATGGTCTGTAAGCATCGACCCTTTCGGATTTCGGCTGAACGTCAGAGATGGGGCGATACCGGACTCGATAAGGGTGGAACTCAAGACCACCCAGCAGGCGGGCGCCGCACTGCAGGCGTTATGGCAGTCAACCATTTCTGACGCCGATAAGTTCGCAATTACAGCGAAGTTTACTTCGACCGACTTCGTCGATCGAACCGCAATCGACTCGATCGCGAGGTTGGCGGCGGTCGACGGCGCCGTGGTTCTTACGTCTAGAGCTCGCTTGGTTGGGTTCGGCGCCAAGATAACGCTGAAGGCCCCGCCGCCGCGCGTTGCGTGGATCCTGCCAAGCTCTGAACGGCAAATGGTGAACGAATGTGATCTCGAAGGCTTGGGCGGAATGCGGCATCAGGCGGCGGCACGTTTTGTCGGCGCAAATCACAAGTGTGCCGCACTCGTCGTATCTGAGGATGGTCCCATGTCGTTTATGTCGTGGCACGCGGAGTGGGACTGCGTCCTCGTCGTCAAAAACGTGGACTGGTGGTGTTGACGCGCCTAACCTCAGCTTGCAGCCGACGGCGCGCCTATCATCTTCTGAAAGATCTGATGAACGAGCGCGCCGCGGCTGAAGCTGGGCGTTAGGCTAAGGAAGAAATTTTGAATATTCACCGGTTGCGACTATGGATTTTAGAAATCTGGCGCTGGTTAGCTGAAGGCAAGATAGTATTTATGTGCCTTCTTGTTATCGCTGCGGCAGTCGCTCTAGGTTTTTGCACTTGGCGAAGCGATATTTCTATTAGGTTAGCAGGTTACGTGCTTCAACTTATCGGTATGATCTTCGCGATAAGAGGTTTGCTTAGTATTAGAGCGCATTTTGGACAGACTTTATTGAGAAAGATTTTTTTAAATTGGTTAAAGCGATTTCCTAAATGGAAAAGGAACGTTATTGCTGGGGTTCTTTCTGCGAACCTTGCGCTAGTAGGCATGAAGGCAAGAGGAGAGGTTTGGACTCCAGATAACTCAGATCAACCGATAGAGAAGAGAATCGAAGGTATAGTCAAAAACTTAGAAAGAATCAGAACTGAGCAATGTGAACACGCAAACTCAATAGACGAATTAAGGCAGAGTCACGAAGAACACAAGAAAACAGTTGCGGAACAAGCTAAGAAAATGGAAGACGAGATTCATTCAGAGCTGGAGTCTCTACATACAAGTGACCTAATAACATCAGTTATTGGCCTAGTCTGGTTAACAGTCGGTATCACAATGAGCACTATGGCACCAGAGCTTTATCAATGGTTGAAATAGGCATAACCAGTCAATCCAGCCGATCGCTACGCTCAGGCTGATTTCTACGTTCACGCCGCCGCTTTCGCGGCGCCGCGATTGGGCGCTTGACTGTTGCCTGTAACCGGGGATAAGGATTGAGCACTTATGGGTAAGACATTCGACCAAGGCAAGGATGAAGTTGCAAAGCTGTGTCAGTATTTCGCTACGAACCAGCAGTCATTCCTGGCCCCTGGGGTCAAGGAAGCCCATGTCCGCCAATCGCTCATAGACCCTTTTTTCGAGGCCCTTGGTTGGGACGTGCGCAACGACTCCATGATTGCACCCCAATATCGCGAAGTCATCCCCGAAGACAGTCTGGATGTGGAAGGCCAACAGAAGGCGCCCGATTACACCTTCCGCGTCGGCACGTTGCCGAAGTTCTACGTCGAAGCCAAGAAGTGCGGCGTCAATATCAGCGCCGATCCCGCACCGGCCTATCAACTTCGCCGCTACGGTTTCAGCGCCAAACTTGCCCTGTCCATCCTGACCGACTTCGATGAACTGGGCGTGTACGATTGCGCCTCTCGCCCGCGACCCGGCGACAAGGCCAGCCATGCCCGTATCCAGTATTTCGGGTTCACCGAGTATCCTGACCGTTGGCGGGAGATTTGGGACGTGTTCTCGCGCGAGGCCGTCTGGTCTGGGATGTTCGACCAGTATGTCGCCTCCAAACGTAAGCGAGGCACCTCCGAGGTTGACAGCGAGTTTCTGAAGGATATCGAAGGATGGCGCGATGTACTGGCACGAAACCTCGCCCTACGCAACAGCGATTTGTCTGTAGACGACCTCAACGCCGCCGTTCAACGGATCATTGACCGGATCGTCTTTCTGCGGATGGCCGAGGATCGCGGACTAGAGTCTTACGGGCAACTACTCAAACTCTGCGAGCGGCCGGACATCTACGCCCATTTTATGAGCGGATTGTGTCGTAAAGCCGATGAGAAATACAACTCCGGTCTGTTTCACTTCCAGAAAGAACTCGGCGTCTCTGATGCGCCGGATACGCTCACGCCACGCTTGGCCGTGGACGACAAGGCCCTCAAGCCCATTCTCCAAAGCCTCTACTTCGAGCATGGCAGCCCCTACCACTTCGGCGTCCTGCCCGTAGAAATCC
>JAPLJW010000297.1 GCA_026388365.1 Deltaproteobacteria bacterium
AAAGCTTGGTAAACCCCATCCGGAGCAAGACCAAATAGGAGAACGGGGCGGCCCGCCCCGATGTTCTCGGGTTGTGTCGCTAAAGGCGGCCGGCAACGGCCGTCTTAGAGGAATGATCATCGCCGTCTTCCGGGTGACCGGAAAGCGGAACAGAACTCGGCTTACGATCCGCTCGGACACCTCATCATAAACGTCCCCTGAAAGGAAACGACTCCCTTTCCGGGGACGTTTTTACGTCGGTTACTGGTCGTCCTCGTCATCGTCATAGAGCTTTGCTGCTTCCTGCGCCTCCGCCGGGACCTCCGCTTCCAGGGAACGGGTGATGCCCCGGGCCAGGACTGCCAGGATGAGGAAGAGCAGGATGACGGACAGGATCAGGATCACGATGATGGTCGTCGTCCAGGATTTCGCCTCTTTCTCGATCTTCTGGGACGTCTTGATGGCCAGTTCGTTGTACTTTTCCACATCCAGCCCCATACCGACCCATCCGAAACCGGCCGGTTGCGGATACTCCTTGGAAAAGAACTTCACGGGCGCATAGGCCACGAACTTCGTGTGACCTCCGAACTTATACATCTTCAAACCCGTATTTCCCGCCGCCGCATCCCGGGCGATTTCGGGAAGATTGGGATCCATGTAGCCGAGGAGGTTCAAGTTGAGAACCGCCTTGCCCTGTCGGGCCATCTCCTCCGAATTCTTGTCGGTCAGGGCGGGAACCGGTGTTCCGTCGGGGCCCAATCCCGCGATGTGGTAGTCATAGGGATGGGAGATAACAAAGCCTCGGTTGTCCACCAGATAAGCGTAGTTTCCCGTGGAGGCGTCCACCTCTGCCTCGAAGACATGGCCGGCCTGGGTGGGGACGACATGGTCCGTGAATCCGGCCAGATGGCGGTAGTCCAAGGCCAGGGTCAGAACCCCGGCAAAGCCCTGCTGGTCGAAGACCGGTGTGGAAAAACGAAGGATTCCGGAAAACCGTTTCCCCTTCTCAAAATCGGGCCGGTTGACATACCAGCCGGTCACGCGCGAGACGTAAACCTCTCCGCGGTGCAACGCCCTGGCGCCGGCGAAGTACTCCTCCGTTTTGTATGTCGTACCGGCGGGCTTGCTCACATTGACCAGATTTGCCTTCGGCGCCGATTCACCGTTCACAATTCGGATCAGTTCATTCCCGTTCCGGTCGGTCAGCGCCATCTCCGGATAGAGGTAGGAGAGGATCTGGCGGACCTTGCCTTTCTCCCGGACCCAGAGGGATTTCCGGTTTTCCTGAATGAACTGCCGAAAGGCGGAATCGGTCGTCGGGATGATGGTTGCGATCAGCAGATCCTTCTTCCTCTCGTTGAGGAAACCGGCAATATCTTCTGCTGTGTTGATGGCGCGTATCTTAATTTCTTCCTGGGATTTCTGGTCGAGTACGGCGACCGCCCCTTCCCTTACGGTCATCCCCAATTTGAAAATGCCATTGGCAATCAGGATGGCCATCAGTGACAAGGGAATTACGATCAGCAGGAAGAAAACCCTCGCTACGGTGAACAACTGCTTACCTTTATTCGTATCTGCCATGCCGTTTTCCCCCTAACCATAGTTGGATGGATAGTGACTTCCGACGCATTAACCCGCCAGGAAATATTTCATATAGGGGTTGGCATACAGCAGCACCAGCGATACGACCAGGGCATAGATCGCGATCGATTCCGCCATGGCCATGCCGACCAGCATCGTCATCATGATCTTTCCCTGAACCCCGGGATTGCGGCCCACAGCCGAGCAGGCCCCGCTTGCCGCCGTGCCGATTCCCAATCCGGCGCCGACGGCCCCGACCCCGATTGCGAATCCCGCTGCAATCATCGCCCCGACCGCAAACAGAACCTTCGTGTAGGATTCGCCGCCCGCGGGCAGGGCTTCCGCTGCAAATGCAAAAGGTGAACTGAACAGAATGACCGCTGAAGAGAAAACCAGGGTGACCAAACCTTTTCCAAATTTCCGTAGCATTGTTTTTCCCCTTTCCCAAATGAATGAATGAGATTTTTCCCTTTCCCAATAGCACAATTGTGCGCCGGAGGGAATGGTTTCTTGATGTGACCCGGGGTTCTGCAACAGATGTGCCATCCGTTTTGCAGGGAGGCATATTTTGTAAACTATTGCAGGTATTATCATATTCTGAATTGTGTCCGGGAGCGGTCTCGCGCCTCTGGGCGGATCCGTTGAACATTCCATTCAATAGACCGTGCCGATTGAACGAAAAGTGGAAAGGGATCCGGTAACGACAGCCATTTGCGCTCCGCAAGGGGTTGTCATGGAAAGCAGGGTGAACTTTCTGTTGATAATTTTCCAACAGGCCGTTAAAGTAAAATAGCAGAAGTCGATGCAGAACGGACCATACCGCCGGCGCCTTTTTGACGGAAAGGCGAGACCTTTGAAAATCGCGATCCCTCCGCGCGCTAGACATTTTTCGACCCTGCGCCTCCCAGCTAAAGCTGCGGGGGCAGGGTGCCCCGAAAAATATGAATTCCCGCCCTGGGCGGGAATTCCCGGCAAGGAGGCTGTCTGTGTTTTTATTGCACCCCTCCCCCCGCCTGAATGGCGGGGGGAGGGGTGCGCTCCCGGTCCAATGCGCGCTTCCGGGATCCGATTTTCAAGTTATGCAAAGGCCTCAAGGCAGGCTGTTCGGAGGGCTGATCCTCCCGCGAAGACAATATCAGAGAGGTTTCACCATGCCTGAGCTGCTGACCGCCGCGACCTATCTTATTGTGTGGCTCATCTGCTGGCGGGTGATCGGCATCGAGAGCGGTTTGACCAAGTTGATCCTATCCCTGGGGGCGGCGATATTCGTGTTCGTGTTTCTTTCCGTGAAAGACCATCAGCAGA
>JAPLJW010000307.1 GCA_026388365.1 Deltaproteobacteria bacterium
CGCTCCGCGTCGCCCTGACCGGCAGGACCGTGAGCCCCGGGATCGACGAGGTGATGGTCATTTTGGGGAAGGAGCGGGTGGTCCGGAAGATCCGGCGGGCGATCGATCGGATCCAGGCCGGCGGTTGATTTTGGCCTTGACAATTTTTTCGGCATTCATTAAAGAACGGAACCCCCTTTGGAAAGTAACCGCGGGGGTGCGGGGCGGAGGAAATCCTGAATCCCGGTTCGGTTTCGAATCCCGGTCCCCAGTCATCGATGGTCCCATCGTCTAGTGGTTAGGACGCTGGCCTCTCACGCCGGAAACCGGGGTTCAAGCCCCCGTGGGACTACCAAAACATTACAAGGGGTTAGCTGATAGCGGCTGACCCCTTTTCCGCTTCGGTTGCGGCTGGGTTGCGGAAGGTTGCGTCGTCGTCAAGCCTGTCCACGGCTGCCTTGTTTCCTTCTGGGGCGAGATGCCCGTAAATATCCACCGTAACCTTGATGCTGTGGTGGCCCAGTTGGTCCCGGATATAGGCCAGCGATTCTCCGGCCTGAATCAGCATGCTGGCGTAACCGTGCCGCAGGTCGTGGATGCGGATCCTCCGCAGCCCCGCCTTTTCCAGCGCCTTCCCGAACACCCGCTCCCGCCAGTGGCCTTCGATGAGCGGCGTCCCCGTCTCCGAGATAAAAACCCACTCGGGGACCTTCCCCCACCCGTTCTGGAGGGTTTCGATCCGCCGCTGATTTCTCAGATTCGAGAGAACCTCCGACAACTGCATCGACATGTCCACCCGGCGGCTCTTTCCGCTTTTGGGCGTTCCGATGATCCCCTTCGAGATATTTCTCTGGACGTGGATGAACCGTCCGTGGAAATCGATGTCCCCCCACTGGAGGGCCATCACCTCTCCCAGCCGCATGCCCGTGCGGGCCAGGGTGAGGGCCATCGGATAATGGCGCGGCAGATGTTCCCTGAAGGCCTTGAGGAGCGCGGCAAGCTCCTCGCGGTTCAGCGGATCCGCAACGAGCCTCAGACTCTTCTCGCGGATGATCCTTCCCAGCCTATGGGATGGATTGACCGCAATCGCCCCGTCGTCGACGGCCAGGTTCAGAACCCCGCCGATCACGTTCTTCAAGTGCGTGACCGTGCTCGAAGCAAACCCTTTGCCGCTCTTCTTCATGAGGAATTCCTTCACCATGAGCCGGGTGATGTCCGTCACCCGGTACGAGCCGAAAACGGGTTGCACGTGATTCTTGAGAATCCCCCGGTAATCGCCGACGGAAGAGGGCTTGCACGTCGCGGGGACGGTGATTTCGATCCACCGCTTGGCGTAATCCCCGTACGTCGGGATCTGCCGCTTCTCATCCACGATTCCGAGGTCCCCCAGGATCAGCCTGGCCTCGATCTTCTTGGCGATGTTGAGGGCGGCTCGCTGATCCCGCCCCACCTTTTTCGCCTTCCTCCTTCCCTGGTGGTCGATCATGACCCACCAGACGCCCGACCCTTGCGGGCGCTCCCTTACCTTTACCCCATTTTTGACCTACTCTTTCCACCCTCGTAACGAGAGGCGCGGGAAGGGGTTAGGGTGACCCCTTGTCGGTCTGCAGCGCCTATCCCGCGGCGATGGAAAGGCCCAGGTTCGCAGGAACCTTCCGGCCCTTTCGAGCGGCGGCTTCCGTGATGTCTTGCGAACGTCACTGTCGGGAATGACCGCCGTCCTGCGGATTCGAGCGCCTTAAAAATACACGAATCGGCAGGAAATATCATCTTTTTTTCACCGCGAATTCCTTCACAACATCGTCCACGATCCGGTTGATTTGGTGCTCGCTATCGCAGAATTGCTCCAGATAATCGTCGATGTCCCGGTAGCGGATCAGGACGGTACCGGAGGGGATCCGGGCGTGGCGGAGCCCCTGCTTGAGCCAGCCCCGCATGGTTCGTTCCTTGATCCCGGCATACATCGCTGCGGCTTTGATCTTCCCCCATCCGTCCATTCGGCATCCTCCGGAAAGAGACCTCCTATTTCACTATGTGCAGAAGGGTGCTTCAGGGGACAAAAATATTTTCCGAATTTCTTTGTCAAGGCATGAAAATAGTGGTATTGACAAACGAATTCCCATCACCGTTCATGCTCACGTACACCTATTTACAACCACATTCTCTCCGCGACAGCTCAAGCTCACCCCAGTTTCCACAAACCTTGATATGGTCCCCGGACGACCGGAAGGCGGCTTCGCCTGACGCACACGGTCGTGGCGCCCGATTGCCTGGAGGCGGGGTGATGCCACCGGCATGGGTTCGTGTTCTCGCCGTTTCGCTCGTGATGTTTCCGACCCCTTGAGGACCGTGGATCACAAAAATCGTTCAGCGGCTGAGAGGCTTTACTTCCCAAGGCCATCCTCCGGACGACCGGATACCCGTCTCAAACCGGAGGGTTCCGCCCTGGACGTGCGCCAAAGTTCCAATCGTCACAATCAGTAACAAAGTCGGTCAGATAAAGGTTTGAAATCCGAGTTGCAGCGTTTGAAGCCCCTGCCGCATCCGACGCATGGGTTTCTCGTTTGCCGGACTTCAGAAGGAGCTGGAGTCCGCATGCTTCCGGACGCTCTACGATACGTTGAGGACCGAATGCCGTCATCTGGCCCCCTTTGCCGATCACCGTGCCCTGATAACCTTCTTTCACGACCGGGAGACGGACTACGAAACAAAAGATATCGTCCTGCATCACCTCATCGGCGTTTACCGATATGGCGGGAAGTACGAGGCGCTGGCCGCGTTCTTCCTTGTCCTTTTCACGCCGGCGATCGCGCGGCTCTATGCCCGGGGACGCCGAATATGCCCGGAGCTCGGCGACGACGACCTTGTCCAGGAGATCTGCCTGGCCCTCCTCCAGGCGATCCGGGAGGCGAATATCGCTCCCTGCAGGGTGACAGGACAGATTATCGGTAAGGTAAAGAATGCCATCCAGGCGATGCTCCGCCGTCGGATCAACGAAGGGAGACATCATGAGCTGCCCGGCAGCCGAGAAGGTCCGGCGCACAGATTTTCGGCGGAAGAAGAGCGCTATTTGGCTGATGAAGAAGGATGGATTTACGGGTCAGCTCAAAGAAAGGGAGAGGCAGCCACGGATCTTTACGCCGCCGACTGGGAAGTTTATGACCTTTCGTCCATCCCGGACGTTTCCGCCCTTCTCGATGACCTTGAAAGGCGCAAGGTCATCACCAGGTCGGACCGGCAGATCATCGAGACGACCGTGATCGAAGGAAAGCAGTTGAAGGATCTTGCATCACACCCCACCGATTATGAAAGACTGAAGAAGCGCCGTCAGCGAGCCCTCCGCGCCATCCGGGAGCATCTCATCAAGTCAATGAATCCAAAAAACAAATAAAATATTTTGTCCCCTGAGAGGACGTTCCTCACATAGTGCATATAGAGGGACTTTTTTCTGAAGAGGGACTTGCGATGGCCAGAACGCGGATGATCAAGCCCGAATTCTGGGACGACGAGAAGCTTGCGACGGTCTCCAGGGACGCCCGCCTGCTTTTCGTTGGCTTGTGGAGCAACTCCGACGATTACGGCGTCGTGAAGGGGCACCCGGCCTGGCTGAAGAACCGGATCTTCCCCTACGACGAGATCTCGCTCGATATCTTTGAGGGCTGGCTTGCCGAGCTCGCCGCCATCGGGGTCATCGTGCCCTTTCTCCATAACGGGGAGCGGTACTGCCATATCCGGAACTTCCGCCGGCACCAGACCATCAACCGCCCCTCGGGGATTCGGAACCCCGCGCCGCCCGAAACGTCCAAAGACGATGGAGGAGCTCCCGAAATACCGCCGGAAGAGGGTGGGGGTGAACCGGAAACGCCGCCGAACGATGCCGAGGGCCATGAAGGCCTCGACCATTCCCAAGGAGCTGCTCCGGCCTCCTCAGCGAGCCCTCATGGAGTCCTCAGGGACGGGACCGACAGGGAAAGGGAGGGCATGCAGGACGACTCACGGAGCCCTCACGGAGTACTCAGTGAGCCCTCAGTGAGTACTCACGGAGCACTCACTGCCCAAACAGAAACAGAAACAGAGACAGAAGGGAAACAGAAACTGAAAGGGGGGTGTGGGGGGAAAACGAAAAAGGCCGACGCCGGTGTCCGGGAACGCTTCGCCCGGTTCTGGAGGGCCTACCCGAAGAAGCGATCCAAGGGGCAGGCGGAGAGGGCCTTCTTCAGGATCGATCCCGACGAGCAGCTCTTAGCGACCATGATCGCCACGATAGAGCGGGCCACGACATCGGAGGACTGGCTGAAGGAGGGCGGAAAATACATCCCGTACCCGGCGACATGGCTCGGCGCGCGGGGCTGGGAGGACGAGATGACGGCGCCGCCCCTGAACGGCGCGGTGTCGGAAGTGACCGCGCGCAACCTCCGCGCCATACGAGACTGGAGGTCGCCGCCATGAAAGATGAAAACTGTTTCCGGGAACTGATGACGGTTCTCGGGGAGATCCACGACCGGAAGATCACCCGGTTGTTGCTGGACGTTTACTGGCGAGTTCTGGAGCCCTTTCTGGACGAGGCGTGCATCCGGGCCTTCCACGAGCTCATTCGGAGCGCGAAGTTCTTTCCGAAGCCCGCCGAGTTTTTGGAGCATCTGGAGGCGAGGCGGGAGGACCGGGCCGCCTCGGCGTGGCTCGATGTTGTCGCGACGCTCAAACGCTTCGGGAATTACCAGAGCGTTCGCTTCGCCGAGCCCGTGATCCATTCGGCGATCGAGGCGATGGGCGGCTGGGTACGCTTCGGCTTGATGGAGGAGAAGGATCGGCCCTGGAAGCAGAAGGAGTTCGAGCGGCTCTACCAGATCATCGCCGCCCGGCACGGCAGCCATCCGTCTTACCTCGCCGGGATCTGCGAGATCGAGAATGCCGCCGGCGGATACCGGGTACCGGCAGCCATCGACGTTGGTGTGAACGATGGGATCAAAGAAATTGTCGGGAGTGGTGGTGATGTCTCCAATGACCGCTGCGCAATGCCGTCTCTATGAAACCTGTCTCGCGCCGCTCTGCCCGCTGGACCGGTGCAGTCTCAACGGCATCTGGTATTCCGACGAGGAGATCTGCCGCTCCCGGACCTACGGCAACCTGCCTTGGATCAGAGCCCAGCGGAAGATTGCGAGGGTCAAGGCCGAAGGGTATTTTACGCTGGAGATGCTGAACGACATCCGTACCGCGCGAAAGGGGATGACGGGCCTGGATCCCAACGAAGATGAGAAGATCCAGATCCGACGATGGATCGATCTTCATGAAAAGAAGCGATCCGTCAGCGGCAAGGGACGAAACTCGACGCTGGTGTTTGAGACCGGGAAGGCAGAATCGGAAGGCCCTTCCACCCGTCGTCCGGCGAACCCCAAAACCGGGGTTTCGGCTCTTCTCCAAAACGTGGCGAAACAGGGGCGCCAAGGTAAAAAATTGTGCCGAAACGGGGGGTGCAAGCACCCAAGCCGGAAGGGGACGGGTAAACCACCGTCCCGGAGGTCTGCACCCCCAAAATCATGACTGTTGGATCAAAGGTTTTTATGAGGCCAGATCAGGAACATCGAGGCCAAAGATCCGGATTGATCGCCCTGCCGCCCCTGAAGCGCTACTTCCGGATCGACGAGGTGGCCGTCTATTTCGCGATCTCGGCCCGGACCATCTACCGCCTCCTGGACGAAGGTGATCTCCAGGTGACCCGGATCCGGGGCTGCGTCCGGGTGTCTTCCGAAGAGCTGAAGAGGTTTGAGGAATCGCTGCGGCTGGACGATGATATGCCCTGATACCCGGCAGTGCAGTTATTGAAGTTTCCTTGAATAAGAGGTACTCGGAAGGTGCGCTATTCAATTATTCTTGAATAAAGAAAGGCTTGACGATCCGAATGCCACCTAAGCCACCTTCAATTTTCTCAGGAATTATCTACAAAAAACAGTTGACATGTTATGATGCTGTGTGTTATGCGTCCTAAGGACGCATAACACACAGCATCTATGAAAACTGTATGAGGACCCTATGGATATAAAAGCCGCAATGACTCGTCATTTAAGGGAATTGGATCAACCGGTCATCACCGACTATGACCTCTGCATGACCCTGTTCAATTTGTACCAGTCCAAGAGGTACCACGGCGAACGCATAGAGGTGACGAGCCAATTCCCTCTATGGAATGAAGCATACACGGACGTTATCCAACCGCTGATCGACCTTGGCATCATCAGTCCGCACAGGGGTTTCCCGGAAGAGCGTGTGTTTGAAATCGTCGGGAACCGCTATCAAGAACCCGCGGATATCGCCTGCTCTGTGGATCCCTTCGCCTATCTGTCTCACCTCAGCGCGATGGAGTATCACGGCTTAACCAACCGGCTTCCCAAGCTGCTGTTTATCTCCACGCCGCCGTCCAAGGAGTGGTCCGAATTTGCCGCCCAGAAAATGGAGAAGGATTGTCGGGGCTTTGTTACGGATTATTTGAAGGGGCAGTTGCCGAAGCTGGTCAATATTCAATTCGACAGAATCCAAAAGACCCAGATTACGCGATATGCCAGCATCCATCGGGGCGCGTTCAAGAACATCGAGGGGCGGAAGCTCAGGGTTTCAACGATCGGCAGGACATTTCTTGACATGCTGCGAAAGCCGGACTATTGCGGTGGCATGAGGCACGTCATGGAGATCTTTGGGACGGCTACGGGTCAATATAGACAGCTCATCATCGATGAATTGGATCGGCACGGCAATGCCATCGAGAAGGCCCGGGCAGGTTTCCTCTTGGAAGAGTATGGCCATATTCAGGATGAAAAGATCAATGAGTGGGCGAAGCATGCCCAGAGGGGTGGATCCAGGAAACTGAATCCGGAAGGGCCGTTCCGGGAAACCTATTCCGAGCGGTGGTGTTTGTCGCTCAACGTGGATTGACGATGAAAAAACTCGATTTTGCAGACTGGGTCAAGAAAAGCGAAACGGAAGCCGACAAAGCCTTCCGGCAGGCCATCCATACCCTTATGCTGGCCATTTCGAAATCCGACGCATTGCAGACCCGGATGATCTTTCATGGCGGTCTCTTGATGGCGATCTGTTTCCAAGGGATCCGCCATACCAAGGATATCGATTTTGTGACTGAGGATAAACGCACCCAGATTGATGAGGCTGGGTTTGTTGCCTCGCTGAATGAGGCCCTGGCCATTGCTTGTGACTCACTGCCCTATGGCCTGGATTGCCGGATCCAATCCTTCAGTGTTAAGCCTCCGGGAGAGAATCGGAACTTTCAATCACTAAAACTCAGGATGGGATATGTTTACAAAGGGTCCCTCAGGCATTGGCGGTTGCTTAAAGGAGAGGTCGCAACGGTGGTTGAAATCGATTACAGCTTCAATGAGATCAATCAACAGATCGATACCATCGAACTGACCGAGGGGGGCAGTATCCAAGCCTACAGCCTGCCCGATCTCGTGGGCGAAAAGTACCGGGCTATGATCCAGCAAAAGACGCGCAACCGCACCAGAAGGCAGGATGCCTTCGACATCTACTGGCTTCTGAAGAAAGGTTATCTGGATGACTGGGCGGTCCGGATCCTCATCTACCGGTCACTGCTCAAAAAGTCGGAGTCCCGGCAGCTCGTGGTCACCAAGGACTCATTGGCCGATGCGGAGATCAAGAAGCGCTCCAGCGCCGAATATGGCACCCTGGCCAATGAAATCGAAGGAGCGCTTCCCCCCTTCGAAGCGGTCTATGCCGCCGTCCGGGACTATTACGAAGCCCTGCCGTGGGGAAAGGAATAATCCTGTTCGGATCGGATAATGTGCCCTCGCAGGGCACGCCATGCAGCCCCAGTATCATTTCTTCTCCCATCAACAGGCACCTTCACTCCCCCGGAATACACACCCACGGATAACCGAATTTTCCATTCAATGCCATTAAGCCCCTTAAACGGAGCATGGAATGGAATCCTGCCATTTGAATTCCATTACCTCCATTGGGTGAAAAACCTTCGCGAAGCACTCTAATCCTTGCCTTGAATTGACGAGAACTGCCCCCCATCTTTGCTTTTTCCCGACCACAACTTTTATCATCGCCCCTAAAACAAGTCTCTGCAAATTCGTTACATAGAAGCGGAGACGGAACCCGGAGACAGGAGGCGAGACAATGGAAACGACTCAGAGCAACGACAAAGAAAGGGATGGCGGTGGGATCGGCAACCCGGCGAATGACATTTCCGGCGTCATGGCGACCAGCAGAAAAGACAACGGAGGGAAGGTCAAAGCCACCGGCCAGGCAAAATGGTCCTTCCTGGTCTACATGGCCGGGGACAACAACCTCGACGGGGCGGCCCTCCGGGACATCGCGGAGATGGCCCGGGCGGGCTCCACGAAGGACGTCAACATCCTGGTCCAGCTCGACCGGATCGAGGACAATCTCACCCGCCGCTTCCGGATCACCCAGGGCGGCGGCTTCAAAACAGACTGTATCCAGACTTTCGGCGACACCAACACCGGCGATCCGCAGATCCTCTATGAGTTCGTCAAATGGGCGGCGGACAACTATCCCGCCGACCGGTATGCCCTCATCCTCTGGAACCACGGCAGCGGCTGGTGGGAGGATGCCAAGAGCAGGGCAGCCGGTCCTGCAGCGAAGAAACCGCGCCGGCGCCTTTTCCGGCACCCCGTCCGTTACCCCGTCCCGCAGGAGCATGTCAACATTCCCGTCCCCCAAGAACACCGCAGCATCTGCTATGACGACACTTCCGGCGGAGACGCCCTGGACAACAGCGAGCTGAGGATCGTCCTTGCCGGGATCTGCGCGCTCCTGGGACGGAAGATCGATCTCTTGGGCATGGACGCCTGTCTCATGAACATGGTCGAGGTGGCCTACCAGCTCCGGGAGTCCGTGAACGTCATCGTCGGTTCGGAGATCGAGGAGCCATTCGACGGCTGGCCCTATGCCGAGATCCTGACCCGTCTGACCGCCAGGCCCCGCCAGGACGCCGCTGCCCTCGCCCGCTGGATCGTCAAAAGTTATCTCCTCTCCTACAAAGGGAAAGACGAGACGGTCACCCAATCCGCCCTTGACGTGAGCCGGATCGGGGAGATGACGGCCAAGGTCGATGCCCTGTCGGCAAGCCTTCTTGCCGCCCTCGAGACTGACTCCAAACTCATTGAGGCCGCCTGGCGTCGAAGCCCCCGATTCTATGACGACAACTACATCGATCTGGCCTGCTTCACCAAAAATCTCCGGAAAAAGGCCGACGCCGAACTCCAGGCCAAGGTGGTCGATCTCATTGCCGCACTGAAGGCCGGGAAAGGGAGGGCCATCCTTTGCCAGGGGAAGATCGGCCGGCAGGTCCGGGGCACTTGCGGCCTGTCGATCTATTTCCCCGGCGACAGGATCAACACCGCCTACCGAAACCTCGATTTCAGCGGAGACTGCAAGTGGATCGCGTTTCTGGAAAGGTTCCTGTCGTAACATCGGTCGGCTACGGGATCTATCTCGTGGTCATGAGGATAGTCCAACCCTAAACCAAAAAGGAGGTACCAAACCATGGCAAAATCGACAAGCAGAGTCGGGAGGAACGACCTGATCAGCAACGTGGCCGGGGCTGCGGAGCTGACCAAGGAGAACGCCAAGAAGATGGTCAACGCCGTCCTGGAGGGGATTTTCTCCATCCTGAAGCAGTCGGGAAAGCTCCAACTGGTCAACTTCGGGACATTCACCGTCAAGAAGACGAAGGAGCGGCAGGGGATCAACCCCAAGACCCAGGAGCCGATCACCATCCCCGCGGGCTACCGGATGGGCTTCAAGGTCGCCAAAAGCTGGAAGGAGGGGATGATGCCAAAGGGCAAGGTCCCCGCGCCCAAGGATGTCCCGAAAGCCAAGGTGGTGGCCAAGGCCAAGGGGAAGAAGAAGTAAGACCGAGGGGCGTGCCGGGCCACCTCCCCGCAGTTCTTCCCTCACGGTTCGGCACGCCGCCGATTACTCCGCCCGCCACATCGCAGTCCGGGTGTGGCGGGCGCTTCCCTTTTTCAGGGGTGGCGTTTGGGGGGTAGGGGGGCCCAAACCCAAAAAGTGCCACCAGGCCAAGATCAATTGCGCAGGAAGGGGGAATGAGGAATGGCTAGCATCCCAGGAACAAGGGTGATCTTTTCGCCGAAGGGCGGAACATCGAATGAACTTGCCCGGCTGATCAAGGTGGCAAAGAAAGAGATCACCGCCGCCGCCTACGCCTTCTCATCGAAATACCTTGGTCAAGCTCTTTCCGCAGCCCTCAAGCGCGGTGTCAAGATCCGGGTCCTCCTGGATCGGGAGAACGCCCGGAAAGCCTATTCCATCGACGAGTGGCTTGCCGGCGAGGGGATCGATGTCCGGTTCATCGAGGTCGCAGGCGGTTCCATGCACCACAAGTTTATTCTCATCGACGGCAAGATCCTGATGACCGGCAGCTACAACTTCACGAACGAATCGGAATTCCGGAACCACGAGGCGGCCATCTTCACGAACAACAAAGCACTGATCCAGTCCTTCGCCGCCGAGTTCGACCGCCTCTGGAACCTGGCTGTTCTTCCCGCCCCGGCCGAGGCCAAATGACGCCGGCAGGGCCCCTGTTCGGAAATGAGGAAATTCGGGGGGGAGGGGGTTGGGGGTGGGGGGCACAAACTAAAATTGGTTTGCCGCGGAAGGGGATTAGTAAGGGGGAATCCGGCTTTTTGAGACAAATCAGTCGATAAATGGATGGTCCAAAGATGATCGGGGGCCGCAGACATGAAAATGAAGGCGATCACGAGGTGGGGAATGAAGGCCTTCGGAAGGCTATGGAGGCGAACATGGTTCATCCAATCCCAGGCAGTGGAATTGCCCAGACGTATCTCATAACGGATGAGAAAGATGGTTTGATGGTTGTCGATTGCGGCAGCGTCGGCGCTGCCTTGGCCGTTGAGGATTTCTGTACCCACAGCATAAAGCGCTCCCTTCAGGCGATCCGTATCATCGCCGCCACCCATTTTCATATTGACCATATCGGCGGGATCGGCGCGCTGCTGGAGAAATGCTCCCCGAAGACGACGATCCTGTTCCACCCCCTCGTGAAGGCTTACCTGAAAGCGGGTCGGCCGATCTCTCCGATGAAGCACTGGGTCACCGGCTTGGTTCCCACGCTCATTGCCGGCGGCTTTGGTGTCCGGAAATGGTCCGATCTGACCTTCGATGGCCCGGCCGGCGTGCCCCTGCCTTTCTTCCGGGATCTTCAGAGCGTTTCCTATGCGGACCGGATCCGGTATCTCGAAGGGAATCGCCTCCCCCGTTCCAAGGTTGGCTTCGGCGATTGGGAAGTGATTGCCGCACCGGGGCATACGGAGGAG
>JAPLJW010000283.1 GCA_026388365.1 Deltaproteobacteria bacterium
TGAGATCTCGATCGTCTTCGACCGCCGCCTGACCGACCGCCTCAAGGTGATCCTGATGATCGACAACGGCGGCTGGTCGATGGACCCCTACATCGAGATCGTCCAGACGCTTTTCAACTACGCCCGTTCCCAGTTCAAGGACCTGAAGATCTACTATTTCCACAACACGCTCTATGGCCGCGTCTGGCTGGATCCCCAGCGCCATCTCCGGCCGGAGGCGATCGAGGAGTTCGCGCGCCGGGACCCGGACACCCGGCTCATCATCGTCGGGGACGCGGCGATGGCCCCCTACGAGCTCATGGGGGCGAACGGCTCCCTCTACGTCGGCCAGAAGGAAAGCCAGAGCAGCGAGGGAAGGCTCCGGTTCATGGCCGGGATCTTCCGGCACGCCGTCTGGTTGAACCCGCAGGCGGAGGCGGGCTGGGGCTACACCTGGACCATCGAGTCGATCGGGAAGATCTTTCCGATGTTCGAACTGACGCTGGACGGTCTGGAGAAGGCGGTCCTGCACCTGATGAAGCGCCATTAGCCTGCTGTTTAAAAACGCCCATCTGCGGCGTTTCCCTGATCCTTCGCCGTTGTATTCCGGGGACACGTTCCGATCCCTTTGGGCTTCCGGAACAAGCCCCCTCCCCCGGCGCTTCGCGGCTCAGGATTGCGGGGGCCTTGCATCCGGGCGTTTTTGAACAGCAGGTTAGGCCGATTTCACGCCGTTCCGGTTCGTAGCCGGGACGGCATAAGGAGGAAAAATGATGAGAAGGATGCTATGGATTGCGATGCTGGTGTGGGGGCTGGTTCTCTTCGGGCCGGCGGCCGGCCGGTCGGCGGGGCCGCCGCCGGTCGGCGGACAACTCCCCGATTTCACCCTCGGCGTACCGAAGGATGCGGCGGAAAAGACCTACCTCGGCCTCTCCGGAGGGGGCGCCTTCAAGATCCCCCAGATTCGGGCGAAGACCGTCGTCGTCGAGATCTTCAGCATGTACTGTCCGTACTGCCAGAAGGAGGCTCCGAACGTCAACCGGGTGTATGAGAAGATCGAGGCGGACCCGGCCCTCCGGGGAAAGATCAAGCTGATCGGGATCGGGGTGGGGAATTCCGCCTTCGAGGTGGGGGTCTTCCGGAAGAAGTACAATATTCCCTTCCCCCTCTTTCCGGACGGCGACTTCGTCCTCCATAAACTGCTGGGAGAGGTACGGACGCCCTACTTTATCGGCGTGAAGATCAATTCGGACGGGTCGCATCAGGTGATCCACTCCCGCCTGGGGGCGTTTGAGAGCGTGGAAAAGTTTTTGGATGAAATCGTCAAAACATCCGATTTGAAGTAGGAGGCCCCAAAGATGAAAACAAAAATTTACCCGATATTCCTCGCTTTCCTCGGGGCGGCGCTCCTGAGTCTTGCCGCCAGTCCGACCGCCTTCGCGCTGTCCGATGCCTACAAGGACAACATATACAACACCGGCAGCCTCAAGCCCACGGACAGCGCCCTGAAGGTGAAGGTCGGCGGCAAGGCGCCCGATTTTGCATTGAAATCAGTGGCCGGAGAAAAGGTTTCCCTGAGCCAGTTCCGGGGAAAAAAGAACGTGGTGATCTCCTTTGTTCCCGCCGCCTGGACGCCGGTCTGTTCGGACCAGTGGCCCGGCTACAATATCGTGAAGGAGATGTTCGACGCGAACGCTGCGATCCTTCTCGGAATTACCGTCGATAACATCCCCACGCTCTTCTCCTGGACGAACCAGATGGGGAATCTCTGGTTTCCCGTCCTCTCCGATTTCTGGCCGCATGGCGCGGTTGCGAAGCAATACGGCGTCCTGCGCTCCGACGGCGTGGCGGAGCGGGCTCTCTTCGTGATCGACAAGAAGGGGATCATCCGTTACATCGACGTTCATGATATCAACCAGCGGCCGCCGCTCAAGGTCCTGATCGGTGAGTTGGAGAAGCTCAAGGATTAAAGACGATCGACGAAGAACGGGCCGGCTTGTAGCAGAGGTTCGCGCGGCGATCTTGTCTTTTCATGAAAAGGTTTAATGACCGCGGATGGAAAATGCCTATGAAAATGCGGCTTGACAAACCGACGCTTCTTCTATAACTGTCCCTATCATAAAAGATCGAGGTGGATAGTGGAAGGGGGGTGAGATTCCTCCCGCTGCCCCGCAGCCGTGAAGGGAACGAAAGCCCACAATGCCACTCTCGCGATGGGATCGCGGGGGGAAGGCGGGCGAGTAGGCGGCCCGAAGCCGGAAGACCAATCCACCGAAAGCATTCCCGCGGGAGGAAGATCTTGCCCCATCTGGTGTCCCATCTGACCCTGATCAGAATATTCAGGGTTTGTCTCTTGTTGCTGGCTTTTCTGGCCGGCGTTTCCGCCCTTTCCCTTGTGGCGGGCCCCGCTCCGATCGGGATGACCGCCGTCTTCAAGGGTATGCTCGCCGCCATCCATGTCCCCGGTGTATCCGATCCCCTGACCGGGGCGGAGCGGACGATCCTCTTTTCGATCCGGATCCCCAGGATACTCCTGGCAGGCCTGGTCGGCGCTGCCCTGTCGTGCGCGGGCGTCGTCTTTCAGGGTCTGCTGCGGAACCCGTTGGCTGATCCCTATGTCCTCGGCGTTTCGGGCGGCGCCGCTGTGGGCGCCATTCTCGCAATTGTCACCGGCATCGGTTCCCTTCCTTTCGGAATCCCAGGCCTGGCCTTTACCGGCGGGCTTCTCTCCATCCTGCTCGTATGGGGGCTTTCCGGTGGGACCGGCGGGAGACGGACGGACCGCACCCTGCTGGCCGGGATCATCGTCAACGCTTTTTTCTCGGCGCTGATCATGTTTCTCGTCTCCATCACCAGCGGGGAGCAGCTCCGCAGCGTCATCTTCTGGCTGATGGGGGATCTGGCGATGGCAGGGGAGAACGACATTCTCCTGGCGGCTGTGTTTCTGGTCGCCGGTTTTGCGGTCATGTACCTCCACGCCCGCGATCTCAATATCCTCCTCACCGGCGAGGAGACGGCCCGCCAGTTGGGGATCCCGGTGAAGAGGACCCGGATGCTCCTGCTCATTTCCGCGTCCCTGGTGACCGGCGCGGCCGTTTCCGTCAGCGGCATCATCGGCTTCGTCGGTCTCATGGTTCCCCATATCGTGCGGATGCTGTTCGGGTCCGATCACCGGTTGCTGCTGCCGGCGTCACTGCTGTTCGGCGGCGCATTCCTGATGGCCGCTGATACGATCGCCCGCATTGTCCTGGCCCCTGCCGAACTGCCGATCGGAGTAGTTACGGCCCTCTGCGGCGCCCCCTATTTTGCCTATCTGATGAAGAGGTCGGCTTAAAATGTCTATCCTGGAGATGGAACGGATCGGTTTCAAATACGGAGCAAGGCAGGTGCTTAAGGATGTCACCCTGACCGTGGAAAAAGGGGAGTTCTTCGGGATCCTGGGGCCGAACGGATCCGGAAAATCCACGCTGCTGAACCTGATCGACGGGATACTGTTGCCCTGCGAAGGCGAAATCCGACTCAAAGGCATTGCCCCCGGGAAGATGCCGCGGAGGGATGTGGCGCGGCTGGTCGCGGTTGTTCCCCAGGAGGCGTCATGGGTCTTTCCCCTGACGGTGGAGGAGGTCGTCCTGATGGGAAGGACCCCTCATATAGACCGTTTCGCTTTTGAATCGGAAAAGGATCTGGCCGTCGCCCGGTCCGCCATGGAGGCGGCGGACCTTCTTCCCCTGGCTGCGCGCCTCATAGAGACCCTGAGCGGGGGCGAGCGGCAGCGGGTGTTGATCGCCAGGGCGCTGGCGCAGGAACCGGAGGTCATCCTTCTGGATGAACCCACCTCCTCCCTCGACATCGCCCACCAGATCCGCACCTTCGATCTGATCCGGTCGCTCAGCCGCAGCGCGGGCCTCACCGTCGTGTCCGTCACGCACGATGTGAATCTGACGGCGCTCTACTGTGACCGGATCGCGCTGCTTGAGGAGGGGCGGCTCCACTGCCTGGGGCGTCCCGGGGAGGTCATCACCGAATCACACGTCCGGGAGGTTTACGGGGTCAACGTCGTTGTTGACCATCATCCTTTAACCGGACTGCCGAGGGTTTCCCTTCTCGGCAGCCATTCGCCAGATCAGGAAAGCCGGTGGGAATCCGGCGCTGCCCCGCAACTGTAAGCGGAACGAAATCCGCGTAACGCCACTGGTCACTTTGGGACCGGGAAGGCGCGGAGAGTAGGCATGAGCCGCGAGCCAGGATATTTGACCGGCGGATGAAGACACCCACTTTTCGCGAGGAAAAGGAGGAGGAAAAATGAAAGGTTTTTTAAAGTTTCCGCGGGTTTGTTTTTGGCTTTTGGGCTTGGTTATGTTGAACGCGGCGGCATCCGTTTTTGCCGGTGCGCCGCCCGATGACGCGGGCCGGAGCGCGGTCCTGCAGGAGGTGGTCGTGACGGCGACGCGGGATCAGGAGGAGATCCGGAAGGTTCCGGCCGATGTCACGGTCATCACGGAAAAGGAGATCCGGGATTCCGGGGCGACGAGCCTCGTGGAAATCCTGGAGCGGCAGGAGGGGATTCAATTCCGGTCGTATAGCGGTCATGAACCCCTTTCCATCATCGACCTGCGGGGGATGGGCGGCGACAGTCCCTATGGGAAAGTCCAGATTCAACTCAACGGCAGAAGGTTGAACCGGCCCGATATGGCATCCGTCAACTGGTTTCAGGTCCCGTTGAGCCAGGTGGAAAGGATTGAAATCGTCCGGGGGGCGGGAAGCGTCCTCTACGGCGATTCCGCCGTGGCCGGCGTCATCAACATCATCACGAGAAAAGGGGAGGGCAAGCCGGCATTCCACGTCTCCGCCGTTGCCGGAAGCTACGGCCTCCACGACGAAAAGGCGTCGGTGAGCGGTTCGGAAAAAAAATGGGCTTATGCCGTCAGCGGAGAGAATTATGTTTCCCTCGGGTACCGGGACCGGTCGAAGGTCTCCTCCCAGGGCGCGGGTCTGGATCTCTCCTATGATATGAGCGAGTATATCGGTTTGTCCATGGGGGCGTCCTTCAACCGGACCCAGTATGAACTGGCCGGAAATCTCACCGCGGCGGAAATGGAGGCGGATCGCCGACAATACCAGCCCGCCCGGCCGGTCTATTGGACCTCGGCCAGTTCGGATGACGACGGAATGGACCGGCAGACGGAGCTGCGTTTCCGTATCGATTCAATGCTGGGCGATTTCGGCCGCGCCGAGATCGGCTTTTCCGCCGGAATCAAGGATGCGGAGACCAATTACGTCTCATGGAATTCTTTCAACAGCTATACGATCCGTACGTATGCGGTGACCCCCCAATATATCCTGGAGAAGAAGATGTTCGGCCGCGACAACAAGCTGACGGCCGGCGTCGATTATATCCTCGAACCCTTCAAGATGGACCGCTACACGAACCGGGAGAGGATTGCAAAGCTCAGCGTGGTCGATCTGGAAAGGCAAACCACCGGTTATTATCTCCGCGACGAATTCCATCTCATCAAGTTGTTGATTCTGAGCGCCGGTTACCGCTGGGAAGAGGCGACCATCAGGGGGAACAGCATCACATTTCCCGGCACGGTCGATTTCGATACGAAAAAAACGCACCGGGGGGATGCCCACGAACTGGGACTTACCTATCTGGTCGGTCAAAAATCCAAGGTGTTTGCCAAGTACGCCACGGCCTACCGTTTGCCGTTCATCGACGAGCAGGCCTCCTATTATGGCTGGGGGAACGGTTTTCTGGCCGATCTGGAAAAGGAGACGGCCAAGACCATGGAACTGGGAACCTCTCTGAACCCTTTAAAGAATCTTACAATCGGTCTGACCCTGTTCCGCATCGACATGGAAAATGAGATTTCCTGGAACAGCGCAACCAACAGAAATGAAAATTTGGACCGTACCCGCCATGAGGGGGCTGAAGGGACGTTTTCCTATCTCTGGGAAAAATGGTTCAAGATTTACGGCAGCTATGCCTATCACAGGGCCACATTTGAGGGAGGACTATACAATGGCAAGGAACTACCCCTGGTTCCCAATCAGGTCATCAAACTGGGTATGGAATGGTATCTGCCCGGCGCCTTCGTTCTGCGGCCCGAGGCCCGTTTCGTCAGCAACGCCTATATGAGCGGGGATCAGGACAATAACGGAGAGAAACTCTCCGCCTATCAGGTTTACGACCTTTTTCTGTTCTATCGACCCGAATGGAACCGTTGCAAGGTTTCGGCTTTTGTGGGTGTGGAAAACCTGAACAATGAAAAGTACGCCGCCATTGGCGTGAAAGAGACCGCTTTTTCACCGCGGGCCTATTATCCGATGCCGGAAAGGACGGGCAAATGTGGAATCTCATTTGAATTCTAACAAGCTGTTGACCGGGAGCGCATCCCACAAGCCCCACCCCGTGGGCGTGCTGCTTCCAAAATGCCCGTCTGCGGCATGAGGAATGAGGCTTCGGGGACATGTTCCGGAAGCCCAAAGGGATCGGAACATGTCCCCGGAACACAAAAGACTATTTCAACATGTTGAAGGAGATGGGCCGGGATATCGCCCGCCCGTTCCCATCGAAAGGGGTTCGGAAAAATGATCCGTCTGCCGGTTGTGGAAAGGGGATTTACTCTGGCGCTGATTGCTTCGGCGGCAATCCATGCCGGCTTGTTGCCCCTGCTTTTGTCTTTCGCATCCGGGTCCGCCCCAGGGCATCTTCAGCCCATCGGGGAGATCTGCATCAGCGCTTTCCTCGTTCCGCGAACGCCCGCCGCAGCCGGGAAAACCTCGGCCCTGCCCGATTACAAACGCCAGGGAGTGGACAGGGTCGTTCCGGTGGCGGCGTCCCTACCGCGAGAAGTTCCAGAGAATGTTCCGCCGGCGGAAAAAGAGGGCAACCCTCTGCTCGCGGAAAGGAACGCTACAGTAACGGCGCTCCTTCCGCGAAAGGCACCCGAGTATGTTGCGTCAGCGGAAATAGACGACCGGAAAATACTTGCGGAAATCCGGCCGCACGCTGGGCTCGGAAAGCGGGATAACGCGGGTGGATTGCCGGCGCCGATGGTCCTCATTCCAAGAGGTGGAGATAGATCGGGAAGCCATGGCGCGGGCATCTCCTCAGCCCGTCAAGCAGACGGAGAATTCTCGGGGGTGGATGGCGCAGGCGTCCCCGCAGACCGGCGGGAAGGACCGAGGGAAACCGATAAGGCGTGGGGCGGCGCATGGCCCCCGAAGGACGCCGACGCGGTTCCCCGGTACGGGGACAATGCCCGCCCCGTCTATCCTCCGCTGGCGCGGCTGCGGGGCTATCAGGGATTGGTGGTCCTGTTTGTCGAAGTTCTCGCCGACGGCCGCGTCGGTCAGGTGGGAATCCGGCATTCCGCCGGTCATGAGGTTTTGGACCGGTCGGCCCTGGAGGCCGTCAGGTCGTGGAGATTCGAACCGGGCCGCAGGGAGGGGCGAACGGTAACGATGTCGGTGGAGGTTCCGGTCCGGTTCGTTTTGAGCGGGAATTCAGCTTGGTGAAGACGGATGACCGCCGGTGAAGGAGAGCACGTGTTTCTCAGTGTCCGTACGAAATTCAGGAACAGGTTCGTTCCATACCTCCGGCTGAAAATGGCCGTTTATCTGCTGGGCGTGGGCGCCGCCCTGTTGATGCCGGCGGCTGCCGCGGCCGCTTCGCCGGGAAGGATCGTTTCCCTGGCGCCCAACCTGACCGAGATTCTTTACGATCTCGGTGTTGAAGACCGGATCGCGGCCGTGACCGATTACTGCGACTATCCGCCCGGCGCCAGAACCAAACCCAAGATCGGCGGTTTTGCCAACCCTTCCCTGGAGGTTATCGTATCATTGCGTCCCGATTGGGTGGTCATGACCGAAGACGGCAATCCGCAGGTTCTGGAGCGCCGCTTGAAAACCCTGGGAATCAGGACTTATATCTTCAAGGCCAGACGGATCCAAGATTTGCCGCAGGAGATCCGGACCATGGGCACGATTCTCGGGGTGGGGACCGCGGCCGACCGGAGGGCCGATTGGATCGAAACGCGGATCCGCCGGATTGGGGAAGAGACAGGTACGGCATCGCATCGAAGGGTTGGGAAAGCAATCTTTATCGTTCAGCCAGCGCCCCTGATTGCGGCCGGAAAAGGGACCACCATCGACGACGCCTTTACGATCTTGGGGATCGATAATATTGCCGCGGCGGGGAAAACGAGCTATCCCAAATATTCCCTGGAGGAGATCATCCGCCTGGGACCCGATGCCCTGTTCTTCGGAGGGGGACGCGGGATGGAGGAACGATCGAAGCCCTTGATTGAGAGACTCTCGACGCTCGACGCGGTCCGCTCGGGAAGGGTCTTTTTCGTCGGAGAATCCATCTACAGGCTCGGACCCAGGATCGTCTCCGGCCTGGAGGAGATGGCGGCCTGTCTGGACATCCGGTAAAAGGAATATTGAATACCCACTTCAGATGAATATCCAACGATGAATAGTTACAGAGGCGGCGATTCCGAAAATACCCTTGACATGATTTACGGATGTGTTATGAAACCGCAAAACGTAATACGGTGATCCGACGATGTCTGAACTGGTCCGCTTCGGTGTTTCCCTGGATAAGCCCCTCCTGGAGAGGTTCGATGCCCTCATCCGGGAGAGGCAGTACACCAACCGCTCGGAGGCCCTGCGGGACCTGATCCGCCGGGAGCTGGTCCAGAGGGAATGGCGGGAGGGCCGCGACGTGGCCGGCGCCATCACGCTCATCTACGATCATCACAAGCGGGACGTCCTCTCCAAGGTGACGGATACCCAGCACGGGTTCCAGAAGGTGATCATCTCGACCCAGCACATCCACCTGGATCACCACAACTGTCTGGAGATCATCGCCGCCCGCGGCAAGGCGGAAGAGGTGCAGCGGCTGGCCGACGCCCTCACCTCCATCAAGGGGGTCCGGCACGGGACCCTCAGCATGTCGAGCACGGGGAAGGAGATCGGGTAGCCGTATTATTTTTTTACGCCGTCGTGCCACGAATATAATTTTCATGGCATGATGATGGTTACAAATGGGAAAGGAGAAACGATCATGCACATGGCGGATGCCCTGCTCTCCCCCGCCGTGGGGACGACATTGTGGGCCGGAACGGCCGCGGTGGGCGGATACGCGTCGAAGAAACTGAAAGTTCAGATCGATGACCGAATGATCCCCCTGATGGGGGTCCTCGGCGCCTTCATTTTCGCATCACAAATGATCAATTTCACGATCCCCGGGACCGGATCAAGCGGACACCTGGGCGGCGGGATGATCCTGGCCATCATCCTCGGTCCTCATGCCGCCTTTCTCGTCATGGCCTCGGTCCTGACGGTCCAGGCCCTCTTCTTCGCCGACGGCGGACTGCTGGCGCTCGGCTGCAATATCTGGAACCTGGGCTTCTATCCCTGCTACCTTGTTTATCCCCTGCTCTACAAACCCTTGATCGGGAAGAGTCAAAATCCCGGACGCATCGTTGCCGTATCGCTCGTGAGCGCCGTGGCGGCCCTGCAGCTTGGCGCCTTTTCCGTCGTGTTGGAGACACTGCTATCGGGCAAGAGCGAATTGCCCTTCGGCGCCTTTGTCCTGCTGATGCAGCCGATCCACCTGGCCATCGGCATTATCGAGGGTTTTGTGACGGCAGGGATCATCAATTATGTGCGCAGCGCCAGACCCGAGCTCCTCGAAAGCATGGCCGCATCACGACCCTTGGGCGCATCGATTTCGCTGAGGAAGGTCATGGCGACGTTCATAGCGTTGGCAGTGATCACCGGCGGGGCGCTCTCCTGGTTCGCTTCCACCCATCCGGACGGCCTGGAATGGTCCATCGAAAAGGTGACCGGCAAGGGCGAACTGCAGGAGGCGGAGCACGGGATCGCCCGAGTGCTCAAGGGAATTCAGGAAAAGACGGCGTTCCTTCCCGATTACGGCTTCAAGCCGGCGGGGAATGAGTCCAAGAAGGAAGAAGCGACCCCGGCCTGGCCCGGTATCGAAGCGGGAACCTCCGCGGCCGGCATCATCGGCGCGACGATCGTTTTCGGCTTCATCCTGCTGATCGGTGTGGGAATCAGAACTTACCGGGGAAGAGATATGTAAACAGGTCGTCATCGACCGGGCAGGCAGGTATGAACACCGGCCTGCCCGGGTTCAAGGTTGACGATAAGATGCGATTCGGATATACGCGGATGAACCCATGACCTTTGACGCGCAGTATTTCGATATCGGCCGGCTCGACCGGCTATCCTACGGAGACACCTTCGTGCACCATCGGGACCCGCGCGTCAAGGTGATCGCAACGATGCTGTTCCTCTTCACGGTCGTCTCCTTTCCCAAGTACGAGGTGGTCGCGCTGGTCCCGTTTTTCCTGTTTCCGGTGCTGCTGCTGACCCTCGGCGGAATCCCCGTCCGGTTCATTCTCAAGAAGGTGCTGCTCGTTTCACCTTTCGCGATCCTCATCGGCATCTTTAACCCGTTTTTGGATACCGCGACCGTTGCCGTTCTTGCCGGGATTCCCATATCGGCCGGGGTCATCTCCTTTCTTTCGATTCTGCTGAAGTTTACACTCACGGTCAGCGCAGCGCTCCTGCTGATCGCGACGACGTCGTTTCCCGGCGTTTGCCATGCGCTCCGGAGACTCGGCCTGCCGCCGCTGTTTGTTTCGCAACTCCTGTTCCTGTACCGCTACATCTTCGTGCTTATGGAAGAGGCGATGCGGATCACCCGCGCCCGGGACATGCGGTCGTTCGGTTCTCGCGGCGCCGGCATCCGGGTGTTCGTGCGTCTGATCGGGACCCTTTTTGTCAGAACGGTCGATCGCGCGGAAAAAATCTATTACGCCATGCTCTCCCGGGGATTTCAGGGAGACATCCCGAGTCTCAGGCGGAGCCGCATCGAGGCGGCCGATCTGGCATGCCTGGCGGCGATGGTCCTCTTTCTCGCACTCTTCCGCTTTTTCCATGTCACCGAAGGGATCGGGCGCTTGGCGCAGGGGCTGTTGCGATGAGCCACCACATCATTGAATTCAAAGACGTGTTCTTCCGCTACCCTGATGGAACGGAGGCGCTCAGGGGGATCCATTTCCGGATCACCCACGGCGAATCCGTCGGCATCGTCGGCGCCAACGGATCTGGCAAATCCACGCTTCTGCAGCACATGAACGGCTGCCTGCTGCCGACTTCGGGCACGGTGACCATCGGCGATCTTTCCCTGACCCGGAAAACGAGGCAGGAGATCCGCAGGAAGGTCGGGGTCGTTTTTCAGAACCCCGATGACCAGCTCTTCATGCCGACGGTTTTCGACGATGTCGCCTTCGGCCCCCTCAACCTCGGTCTGGACGAAGCGCACGTCCGGGAGCGGGTCAACAAAGCCCTGGTCATGGTGAACGCCCTTGCCCTACGGGACAAGCCGCCGCACCACCTCTCGGCGGGAGAGAAGAGCGCCGTCGCCATCGCCACGATCATCGCCATGGAGCCGGACATCCTCGCGATGGACGAGCCGGCTGCAACCCTGGATCCCAAATCGAGGCGGCTTCTGATCACACTGCTGAAGGGCTTCGCCCATTCCAAACTCATCGCCTCCCATGACCTCGACCTGATCCTCGATGTCTGTGAGCGCTGCATCGTGATCGGGAACGGCAGGGTGGTCGCGGATGGTCCATCGGCGGAGATCCTTTCGAACCGAACCCTGCTTGAGGAAAACAGCCTGGAGCTCCCGCTTTCGTTCCAGAGACGCTGAGGTTACAGGCGCTCCACAGGGTTTTTCTCGACGGTCGAAATAACGAAGGAGGGATGTTTTTCAATCGACTTTAAAAAGTTCATCCGGTTGGAGCATACTTGTCAAAATGTATTTCTTACGGTATCCGCAAGCCTGCAGGGTCGGGAAAAGCTGCTGATGGCTGATGGCGCACTTTCCATTTGACATCTCAATGGGTATCCGGTAGCTTCCAAGAGGCTTTATTCACGCCACAAAGACTATCCTCCATTTTTGTTTCAAGCCGGCATCGTTTATCGCGACAGGGGGCATCAGATGAAAGATCCATCCAGAACAAATCAACAACTCATCGATGAGAATGCCTTATTAAAACAGAGAATCCGGGAACTGGAGCAAGCCGAATCAGAGCGCAAGCAGACGGAGAAAGTCCTGCGGGAGAGTGAAGAAAAATATCACGTCCTTTTCGAAGGAATCAACGACGCCGTTTTCGTGCACGATCTGGAGGGGGATACCTTGTCCGGACGTTTCCTTCAAGTCAATGACATGGCCTGCCGCCGGCTGGGGTATACGAGGGAGGAGTTGCTGTCCCTCACACCCCGTGAAATCACGACATCTGAAGAGTATGAACGGATTGCCAAAAAGCGAATTGACCTTGCTTCCCAGGGTGATATTCTTGCAGAGACAATTCATGTGGCCAAGGATGGACGGAAGATCTCCGTGGAGAGCAACATCCGCAAGTTCCAGTATTTCGGCAAACAGGTCGCGCTCTCCATTTCCCGCGACATCACCGATCGCAAGCAGGCGGGGGCATATAGAGAAATGGGCAGGGAAGTCCTGCAGATACTAAACGAGCCGGGAGATCTGCAGGCTAGAATCCAGCGCGTCCTCGCCAAATTGAAGACGCATACCGGGTTCGATGCCGTGGGCATTCGTCTGCAAGACGGGGATGACTTCCCGTATTTAGCCCAGGAAGGCTTTCCCAAGGATTTTCTGCAGACGGAAAACACGCTGATCGAGCGCGCCGCGGATGGCGAAGTGTGCCGGGACAAAGACGGCAAAGTGAGCCTGGAATGTACCTGCGGTCTGATCATTTCCGGAAAGACCGACCCAACCCATCCGCTCTTCACAGCGGGGGGAAGCTGCTGGACGAACGATTCATTCCCGCTTCTGGACATCCCGCCCGGTGAGGATCCCCGACTTCATCCCCGCAACCAATGCATACATCAAGGCTATGCCTCTGTGGCCCTGGTGCCCATTCGGAACCAGGATAGGATTGTTGGTTTGATCCAGTTCAATGACCGGCGCAAAGGATGTTTCACCCTCGATACGGTTGAACTCCTGGAAGGAATCGCATCGCACATCGGAGCGGCGCTGATGCGCATGCGGGTGGAGGAGGCGTTGCGGGCGAGCGAAGAGCGATACCGGGAACTCAGTATTGTCGATGATCTCACCCAGCTTTACAATTCCCGGCATTTTCACTTTCAGCTTAAAATCGAAATGGATCGGTCGAACCGCTATGAACAGCCTTTAACCCTTCTTCTTCTTGATCTCGACAATTTCAAGGCATTCAACGACGCTTACGGCCATGTCGAGGGAGACCAGGTCTTAATTCGACTCGGCCAGGTGGTCAAAAGATGCCTGCGCCAGACGGATTCCGCCTATCGCTATGGCGGCGAGGAATTTACCATCCTCCTGCCCATGGCAACCAGTGAGGACGGCGCCGTTACTGCGGAAAGAATCCGGACGGAATTCAAAAAGGAGAATTTCTCTCCGGCGCCGGGTCGGGACGTCCATGTGACGGTGAGTATCGGGCTTGCGCAATACAAGCCGGAGGAAGACATGAAGGCCTTCGTTAATCGGGTTGACCATCTCATGTACCAGGCGAAGAAGAACGGAAAAGACAGGGTTTGTCCTGAATCATATTAAGCGGTCTCGGAAAAAATGTTACCTTTATTTCCTTCGGTACAGTGGGTCGCTGCAGAGGACATCAGATGAAAGATCAAGGCAAAACAAAGCAGGTCCTGATCCAAGAACTGGCTTCTTTGAAACAGAGAATCGCAGAACTGGAAAGATCAGAATCAGAAAGCAAGCGGATAGAGGAATCCCTTAGGGAGAGCGATGAACGGTACCGCACCCTCGCCATGAACTCGCCAAGCATGATATTTCTCTTGGATCTACAGGGAACCGTTCTTGTTGTAAATGAGAAAAGCGCGGCTCAGTTCGGAACGAAACCGGATGCCATAATTGGGCGCAATGTCCGTGATCTTTTTTCCGCGCCGATTGCCGAACGGCATATGCAGGCCATCAAGAAGGTCATACGGGATGGCGAGATGCTTCATAGCGAATTGTCTGAACCGTTTCCCACAGGTGTACGATGGATTGATGCACGCATCGTACCGGTCAGGGACAAAAGCGGTGCAATAACTGCTGTGCTGGGCATATCGCATGACATCACCGAGCGAAAAGAGGCGGAGAAAGCGCTGAGAGATTCCGAATCGAAATACCAGTTCCTCGCAGAGAGCATGGCGGATGTGGTATTCACATTGGATATCAACCTGGTGACCACCTATGTCAGTCCTTCCATGGAAAAAATGCTGGGGTTTACTCCGGAAGAAAGGATGGCTCAAAAAGTCGATCAACAGTTGACCCCCAAATCCCAGAAATTGGTTTTTGAGGCACTGGTGGCGGAATTAGAACGGGAAAAAGAGAAGGACGCGGATCCGGACCGGTCCCAGATCCTGGAATTGGAATATTATCACAAGAACGGGTCCATAAAGCATCTGGTAACTTACATTCGGGGCATGCGTGACAGCGAGGGAAATTTGACGGGTTTTTACGGCTCGCACCACGATATCACCGACCGCCGTCAGGCGGAGGAGGCGCTTCGAAAAAGCGAAGGACAATTCCGCCTGCTGGCGGAGAATGCAAGAGATACCATCTGGACGATGGACATGAACCTCCGATACACCTATATGAGCCCTTATATTAAACAGGTCCTTGATTATACCCCCGAAGAATACATGGCAATCCCGTTGAATGAAGTGCTGACGCCATCTTCCCTGGAACTGTGCATGCAAGCTTTTGCGGAAGAATTGGAAGTCGAAAAAAGGAGTGATAAAGATCTACTGCGGTCGAGGACCGTTGAAGTTGAGCATATCGGTAGAAATGGGAAGATAGTCCCGGCTGAAATCAAGATGACATTCCTGCGTAACACGGCTGGCCAAGCGACCGGAATTCTCGGATATACCAGGGACATCACCGAGCGCAAGCGGGCAGAAGAAACACTGCGAGACAGTAAAGAACAGTATCGGACATTGGTGGAAAATGCGAGTGATATCGTTTTCAGAACAGACCGCACCGGACACTTCACGTTTATCAATCAGGCGGCACTCCGCATTACGAAATACGAAGAACAGGAGATTCTTGGGAAGCATTATCCGACATTGATCCATCCGGACATGCGTGACGAGGTCATAAAATTCTTCGGTCGTCAGTTCGTAAAAAGAATTCGGAATACATATTTGGAATATCCCCTGCTCACGAAAGAGGGTCATAAGCTCTGGTGTGGGCAAAATACGCAGTTGATCTTTGAGGATGATCATGTTGAGGGCTTCCAGGCCGTAGCCCGCGATATCACAGAGCGAAAACAGGCGGAGGAGGAGTTGAAACGAAGCGAGGAAAGATACCGGACCATTCTGGATGAGATCGAAGACGGTTATCAGGAGGTGGATCTTTCGGGAAACTTCACTTTTTTCAATGCATCCTTCCGCAAGATCTTCGGGTACAGTGAAAATGAGCTGATGGGCTCAAACTTCCGGCGCTACGCCGCAGATGAAGAAACCGCGGACAGGGTCTATCAAGCCTACAATCAGATGTACAAGACGGGAAATCCCGTCAAGAGATTTGAATGGGATATTATCACCCAGGACGGCGCCAGAAGATCGATTGAATTTTCCGCTTTCCTGATGCGGGATGGGCAAGGCCATCGCCGGGGATTCCGGGGCATTGTCCGCGACGTCACCGAACGAAAATCCGCGGAAGAACAATACCGGACGATGGCGAACAGTTCCCAGACGGGGGTGTATATCGTACAGGACGGCAGGCTCTGCTTTGTGAATCCATACATCCCGATCTACTCCGGCTATCCGGAAGAAGAGCTGATCGGCAAACAGGCTCTGCATTTTGTTCATCCCGACGATCGGAAAAGGGTCCGGGAGATGGCCAGAAAGATGCTTGCGGGAGAGCTGAAAGCCCCCTATGAATACCAGATCGAGGGCAAGGACAACCGGGTCAGGTGGATCATGGAAACAGTCACACCCATTTCCTATAAGGGAAGGTCGGCGGTTCTGGGCAACACCATGGACACCACCGATCGCAAGCGGACGGAGGAGGAACTTCGGCAGACCCTTGATAGTCTCAGGAAAGCATTTGGCGCGACCATTCAGGTCATGGTAGCGGCCGTTGAGTCAAGAGACCCCTATACCGCCGGTCACCAGATCCGGTCGGCGGATCTTGCCCGTGCCATTGCCACGGAGATGGGATTACCCCAGGAGAAAATCGATGGCATCCGGATGGCCGGTTCCGTCCATGACATCGGAAAACTCTCCATCCCCGCGGAGATATTGTCCAGGCCCATCAAGCTGACAAAGATCGAGTTTGCCCTGATTAAAGAACATGCCCGAATAGGATATGAGATACTGAAGGATGTGGAATCGCCTTGGCCCCTGGCGGATATTGTCTACCAGCACCATGAACGGATGGATGGTTCCGGCTATCCCAGAAACCTGAAGGGGGAAGAGCTTCTTATGGAGGCCCGCATTATGGCTGTGGCTGATGTGGTGGAATCCATGGCCTCCCACCGACCCTATCGTCCGGCATTAGGAGTAAATGCGGCCATGGAAGAGATTGAGAACAATAAAGGGACGCTTTATGACGCAGGGGTAACAGATGCATGCCTGCGACTATTCCGCGAAAAAGGTTTTCAACTTGAAAAAATTTGATTTATAAGGTCCCCTTGCCTGCCCGGTAGACGGTGAGGGCGGTTTCGTGGACGCGTCGGAGAGGTGCGCCGTGCTCCATCGCGGCCCGTTTGCAGTCCTCGTACTCGGGGGAGGCCGTGATCACCCTGCCCTCCCGCTCCCCGATCTTGATCCGGATGACCCCGAACTCGGTTACGACCTCCTCCCAGCGGCGATCGAGGCACAGGCGCTTCCACCGGGAGATCCGGACACCGAACGTCGAGGTCTCGGCCAGGAGGACGGCCGCGATTGGCTCCGTGAGGTCCGGATCGCAGATCACCGACAGCAGCGTCCCCGGCCGGTTTTTCTTCATCTGGATCGGGGTCAGGAATACATCCAGCGCGCCCGCGGCGAAAAGCCGCTCCAATCTGGATCGGGGTCAGGAATACATCCAGCGCGCCCGCGGCGAAAAGCCGCTCCATGGCGGCCTCGTAGAACTGGGGATTGAGGTCGTCGATGTTCGTCTCGATGACCGTGGCGTCCTGCGATCCGGCGCCGGCGGCCTCCGGACCGATCATGACCCGGAGCGCGTTCGGGATGCCGAAATTGCTCTTGCCGGCGCCGTAGCCGATGCTCTCGACGGTCATGGCGGGAAGCGGCCCGAATTCCGCGGCGATCTCCCGGATAATCGCCGCACCGGTCGGCGTGACCAGTTCCCCTTCAATGTCCAGTTTTCTCCAGGGAATGCCGCGCAGGATCTCCGCGGCAGCCGGCGCGGGCAGCGGGAAGACGCCGTGGGAACCTTTCGCGTAGCCGTGAAAGGTGGGCATTGGACTGGCGACGACCTTCGGCCAGCCGAGCATCTCGAGACACAACGCCGCTCCGACGATGTCGACGATGGCGTCCACCGCCCCCACCTCGTGGAAGTGGACCTCTTCCGGAGAGCTGCCGTGCACCTTGCCTTCGGCCTCGGCGAGCCTCCGAAAGATGCGTTCGGCCGTCTGCTTCGCAGGTTCGGAGAGCTCCGCGCCGCGGATTATCTCCAGGATGTCGTAAAGCCGCCGGTGATGTTGTTGATGGTGGTCATCGAGAACCACGCGGACGTCCGTCGCCTCGATGGGGCCGGCCATCTTTTTTCCCACCTCGATTCGGTAACCGCCCAGGCCGAGGCCGGCGAGGCCCTTGCGGAGGCGATCCGCGTCCGCGCCGGCGCCGATGAGCGCCCCGAGCGTCATGTCGCCGCTGATCCCCGCAAAACAGTCAAAATAGGCGATCTTCATCGATTCACCAGGTGCGCGAAATATCCGGCGCCGAAGCCGTTGTCGATATTCATCACGGCGACGCCGGCCGCGCAGGAGTTCAGCATCGCCAGCAGCGCGGAGAGCCCTCCGAAGCTCGCCCCGTAGCCGACGCTCGTCGGCACGGCAATCACCGGGCAGGAGACCATTCCCCCGACGACGCTCGGAAGCGCCCCCTCCATCCCGGCGACGACGATCAGCACGTTCGCCTTGAGGATCTTTTCCCTCTGGTCGAGCAGCCGGTGCAGACCCGCAACGCCGACGTCGTAGGAGCGTTCGATCCGGCTCCCCATCGCCTCCGCGGTCACCGCGGCCTCCTCCGCCACGGGGATGTCGGCCGTCCCCGCACAGAGGACCATCACGTACTTTGCCTTTTGAACGGTCCGTCCGGTCTTTACCCCTGGACGTTCGACAACCAGAAGCCGGGCGGTTTTGTGGTACTTACATCCCTCGACTGCCGCGGCGATCCTCTCGGCGACGTCGGGCGCCACGCGGGTCGCGAGGACCTTCGCGTGGTGCCGGGCGAGCCTCTGGACGATTTCGACGCTCTGCTCACAGGTCTTCCCCTGGCATAAGACGACCTCCGGAAAGCCCTTGCGGATGCCGCGGTGCAGATCGAGCTTTGCACATCCGATATCATCGTAGGGCAGGGTGCGGAGACGCTCGACCGCCTCCTCGACCGGCATTTCGCCGGACCTTACCTCATCGAGGAGCTTTTTGAGTCGCTGGGTATCCATCTATCCTGCCCTCTCCTTGTCCAGAACCGCGTTCATGCTTCCCGTCCGGTAACCGTTCAGGTCCAGCGCCGTATAGAGGTACTTCAACTCCCTGAATTTCTCGGCAATCTGCAACCTGATTTCCGGTTCGGCAAGGCGCGAGATCTCCTCCGGTTCGACCTCGATCCGTGCGACATCCCCGTGATGCCGGACCCGCACCTGGCGGAAACCCAACCCCTTGAGGAAACATTCCGCATCCTCCAGACGCGTCAGGATAGCGGGTTCGATCCGGGTGCCATAGGGGATGCGGGAAGCCAGGCAGGCAAAGGCCGGTTTGTCCCAGGTCGGCAGATCCATCCGGTGCGACAGCTCCCGGATTTCCTCCTTCGTAAAGCCGGCCTCGCGCAGCGGGCTCCGGACCCGGAATTCCGCAGCGGCGCGGCTGCCCGGCCGGTAGTCGTCCAGATCGTCCACGTTCGATCCGTCGGCGACCCAGGGGATGCCCCGCGCCTGGCCGATTGCGACCAGCTTGCCGAAGAGCTCCTTCTTGCAGAAATAGCAGTGATCGGGGGTGTTGACGACAAAGGCCTCATTCCTGAGTTCGTCGGTTTTGATCCGGATCACGGTTAGCCCCAATTTGCCGGCCGTTTCCAAAGCATCCCCTTCTTCCGATCGGGGATAGGTTTCCGAGGACGCCAGCACACAAACCGCGCGGTTTCCCAGGACCTCCTTGGCCACGGCCGCCAACAGCGTGCTGTCGCAGCCGCCGGAGTAGCCGATCACCACGCCGCCGAGTTCTTTGAGCAGCGAGCGGAGTCGTTCCAGTTTGAAATCGATGTCTTTCATAAAGTCTTTCCCGCCGGATGACGGCGGATACTCAGGACCCGGCTGCCGCGGAAGCCGGGGGGGCTTCTTTCTCCGATCGGGCGCGCAACACGCAAGACCCGCCCCGCGGACGAGGACCTTCACCGGAGCCCTCCGCGCGCCGGGGGAAGTATGGGATAAAGGGCATCCGTTGTCAAAGATTTTTTAAATCGCTTGACAAACGGGAGGCCATGCAACATTATTGCGCGTAAAATTTATGACGAATACCCATTTGGGCGCTGGAACGATGGTATTTCTCCCTGATGAAACTGAGTTGCATGATCACCCGCGGAAAAGGAACGGATGAAAAGATGAGACAAACGTGGAAACTGTTGTCCGGTGTGGCTTGTTCGGTTCTCCTGGCCCTCACGGTTATGCCGGTCGAAGCGGCCGTGACCAAGGCCTTTGTGAGCATCTCTCCCCAGAGGTATTTTGTCCAGAAGATCGGGGGGGATCTCGTGGATGTTTCGGTTCTGGTTCCCGCCGGCGCGAGTCCCCACAACTTCGAGCCCAAACCGCGGCAGATGGCTGAATTGTCGAAAAGCGCCGTCTATTTTGCCGTGGGAATCGATTTCGAAAAAATCTGGTTGAAAAGAATCGCGGCCGCCAATCCGAGGATGCGCGTGGTCCGCACCGACGATGGCATCGCCAAAATTCCGATGGCCGACCATCATGACGGGGAAAAAAGCCGTCGCCCGCATCCGCAGGAATTGAAAACGGAGATCCCGGCGAAGGATCATTACGGTGGCGTCTCGCCGGATCCCCACGTCTGGCTCTCCCCGGCCCTGGTGAAAATCCAGGCCGGACACATCCG
Source organism: Deltaproteobacteria bacterium (assembly GCA_026388365.1). The sequence goes on from JAPLJW010000283.1 coordinate 20,358, forward strand.
CGATGCCCTTGTTGCCATGGATCCGGCCCACCGGTCACAGTATGAATCCAATTATGCCTCCTTCATGAGAGAGATCGACGAACTGGACGCCGAACTGAAGGCGTTGTTTGCCGGCCGGCAAGGTGAGCAGTTCATGGTGTTCCACCCCTCGTGGGGCTATTTCGCCGAAGCCTACGGGCTGGTGCAGGTTCCCGTTGAAATCGAAGGCAAGGAGCCCAAACCGGCTCAACTCCAGAAGCTCATCCGCCATGCCCGGGAGCGCCATATCAAGGTGGTTTTTGTCCAGCCCCAATTCTCCGCGAAAAGCGCCGAGCTGCTGTCACGGGAGATCGGTGGGCAGATTGTCTATACCGATCCCCTGGCGGAGAACTGGGCCGCAAACCTGCGCGAGGTCGCCCGTAAATTCAAAGCGGCCGCGCGATGAGAGGAACGTGATGCCGGAACCCATCATCCGGATGCGGGACGTGTGGTTTTCCTTCAACGGGCAGCCGGTTCTCCAGGAGGTGAACCTGAATGTGCCGCGGGGGGATTTCCTGGTCGTCCTCGGTCCCAACGGCGGCGGTAAAACGACCCTGCTCAAGCTGATGCTGGGCCTGCTCCATCCCACCCGGGGAACGGTGGCTGTTTTCGGAGAGCCCCCGCACCGGGTGTCGCACCGCCTCGGCTACGTGCCGCAGAACGTCCATATCAATAAGGACTTTCCGGTCTCCGTCCTCGATGTCGTCCTGATGGGCCGGTTGAGGTCCGGCCGGGGATGGTCCCGGCATACCCGGCCGGACCGGGTTGCCGCGCAGCAGGCGTTGGAGCAAATGCGGTTATGGGAATACCGAAATCGGAGGATCGGCGAACTCTCCGGAGGGCAGTTGCAGCGCGTATTCATTGCCAGGGCGCTGGTCTCGGGCCCCGAGATGCTCTTTCTGGACGAGGCCATGGCCAGCATCGACGCGCAGGGCCGCGGCGAGTTTTACGAGATGCTGAAGGAATTGAACCGAATGGTGACGATCGTGGCGGCAAGTCACGACATGATGATCCTTTCACGACAGGTGAAATCCGTGGCTTGCGTCAACCGCGCGCTTTACCACCACGATTCCGGCGAGATCACCCAGGAAATGCTCGATGAGGCTTATCACTGTCCGGTGGACCTGGTGGCCCACGGGATCCCCCACCGGGTGCTCGGCCCGCATGCAGACAAAAAGGAGGACGAATAACATGTGGGAGGCGCTGCAGTTGGAGTTCGTCCGCAACGCCCTGATGGCCGGGGTCCTGGTGAGCGTCGTTTGCGGGGTGATCGGAACCCTGGTGGTGGTGAACCGGATTGTTTTTCTGGCCGGCGGCATCGCCCACGCCGCCTACGGGGGGATCGGACTCTCTTTTTTCATGGGATGGCCGTACGCGGTCGGAACCGCCGGCGTCTCGATCCTCTCCGCGGGTGTCATGGCCGCCGTCACACTCAAGGCCCGGCACCGAGTCGATGCCATGGTGGGCGTAATCTGGGCGGTGGGAATGGCGGTCGGGGTGGTCCTGCTGGATCTCACGCCGGGCTACAATGTCGATCTGATGAGCTTCCTGTTCGGAAGCATCCTGGCGGTGCCGGGTTCGGACCTGTGGCAGATGGCCGCCATCGGGATCGCCGTCATCGCTGTCGTCACCTGGTATTACAACGATTTTTTGGCCATGTCCTATGATGACGATTTCGCCCGCCTGCGAAACGTCCCGGTCGCCTTTCTCTACTGCCTGCTGCTGGGGATGGTCGCCCTCACGGTGGTGATGATCATCCGCGTGGTGGGGCTGATCCTGGTGATCGCGCTGCTGACCATCCCGCCGTTCATTGCGGAAAAATTCACCGGTTCCCTGCGGGCGATGATGGTGCTCTCCTCGATTCTAAGCGGCCTCTTTACCATCATCGGTTTGTGGCTTTCCTATCTTTTTAACCTGACCTCCGGGGCGACGATCATCCTGGTGGCCGCAGCGGGTTTTTTCACGTCTATCCTGTGGGAGCATCTCAAGCCCCGGAGGTCGGCAGATCCGCCGGCCGGGACGGTCAACCCTGCGTAATGGAGAATCGCCATGTGTCAGCGCTGCAACTATCCGGACCTGATCGAGGCCCACGGTCTTGACCCGACGCCCAACCGGGTGAGGATCATGGAGGTGATCGGGAACAATCCATCACCGATCCGGGCTCAGGAGATTTTCACGACGGTCAGGCGAAACGCGGAGATCAACCGGGTCACCGTTTATCGCATCCTCGACCTGCTGGTGGAAAAGGGGCTGGCGGCGCGGCTCAGCGGAGGGGGCCGGAGCCTGGCCTACGGCATCGCGCCCAACGAAAACCACCCCGCACACCCTCATTTCCACTGCAAGAATTGCGGTGTCCTGCAATGCCTGCAGCCCGGCAGCCTGAAGGTGGACGTCGGGGACTATCAGCGCTCGTTTGCCGGCGAGATTCGGGGGGTGGATGTTCGGGTGGAAGGGATTTGCAGCTCCTGCCTGAAAAAGGTCCGGGATCTTCGATCAAAAAAGTCCTGAGCGTATTCGCAAGGGGGGGGGCTGAAATATTTTAAGAAGGGAGATGGATCGTGGCAGTCGAAATCAATATTGTTTATGAAGGCGACTTGCAGTGCAGGGCTCAACACGGACCTTCCGGCGTCGTTCTGAAGACCGACGCACCGGTGGACAACCAGGGAAAGGGTGAGAGTTTTTCACCCACGGATTTGGTTGCAACGGCCCTGGGCAGTTGCATGATGACCCTCATGGGCATCCTCGCCCGGCGCCATGGGTATCCGATTGAAGGCACCGCGGTCAAGGTTCTCAAGGAGATGGTCCAGGAACCGGTTCGACGGATCGGTCAATTGACGGTCGAGATTCACGTAGCCAATGGCGGCCGGCTGAAAGAGACGGACCGGAAAATCCTTCAGCAGGCCGCCCATACCTGCCCGGTTTTGAAGAGCCTGAATCCCGACATCAAGGTGCCCGTGACCTTTCACTGGATCGATTAAAAGTAGCTGTGGAGGCTGTCGAGGTAGTTCACCCCGAGGTAGGTGAACAGGACGGAGGCGAAGCCGACCAGCGACATGACGGCCATCCGCTTCCCGCGCCATCCCCGGACGGAACGCGCGTGGAGCATCACCGCATAGACGATCCAGGTGATGAGCGACCAGGTCTCCTTCGGGTCCCAGCTCCAGTAGGAACCCCAGGCGTAGTGGGCCCAGACGGAACCGGTCATGATCCCGAGGCTCAGCAGCACAAACCCGAGAACGACGCCCTGGTAGAGAAGCTCCTCGAGCGCATCGGATGGCGGGATCAGGCGGAGAAACGTCCCTTCCTCCGTTCCGCCGGCCCGCGCCCTCCCTTTGAGCAGGTACATGATCCCCACGGCGAAGGCCACCGCGAAGGAGGCGTACCCCAGAAAGCAGGTGAGGACATGGATGGTGAGCCAGTTGCTCTGCAGGGCCGGGATGAGGGGCTGAATCCGGTCGCTGACGCCCGGGGAGATCGAGGCGAAGGCCAGAAGGAGAAAGGCGACGGGGATCACGAAGGCCCCGAGGCTGCGGCTGCGCGTTCTCCATTCGATGATCAGGTAGAGAAGCAGGACCGCCCAGGCGAAGAAGATGAGCGACTCGTAGAAGTTCGCAAGCGGCGCATGGCCGATCCCGAGGTCGTAGGAGCTTTTCCAGCGCAGCAGGAGGGCCGCGGTGTGCAGCAGGAAACCGATCCGGGCGACCCGGGAGGCCGCGCTTCCCCAGAACTCCTTCCCCCGGACCATCCGGAGGAGGTACAAAAGAAATGAGAGCAGGTAAACAAAGGTTACCCCGCTCAGGATCGCCGTATCGCTCATGAACGCCCCTCCGCCTTTCCGATCTCCGCCAGCAGTTGATTCATCTCTTTTTCCAGACCGACCGGGTCCCGGTTGCTCGACCCGGCGAGCCCGATCCGGCTTATCCCCTGCTCCTCCTCCAGGACGATCCGGAACCGGCGGTGGGAGAAAAAGAAGGTGATCATGAGGCCGACGACCAGCAGGGCCGCCCCTCCGGCGACGAGGGGGACTCCCGGATCGCGGGCCGCCTGAAGCACCGTGTAGAACCTCTCTCCCTTTTTCTGCATGGAAAAGAGGTAAGGGGCGAAAAGAGCCGGGTTCATCAGAGGGATCTGCGCGAGCACCCCCGGATTCGCCTCCTTGATCCGCTCGATATTCTCGAAGACCCAGAACTGGAACTCTCCCCGGGGCGAGACAACGGAGAGCTTGACGGCCGGCCCCATCCGCATGAGGTCGTTCTCCGCGCGGAGGACCTCCACCTCTCCCTCCCCTCCGGGCAGGGCAAAACGGTCGCCGACGGCCGTCTCCCGCTCGTTGGCCTTTCCCTTCCCCCGGGCATAGGAGAGCGCGAGACGGCCGCCGGGCAGCACGCCATAGCTTGACTGATAGAAACGCAGGCCGCCGAAGGCGATCGGATGGTTGACGAGAAGGGCCCCCTTCCGGACGGTTTTCCCATCCTGGATAAAGGTCAGATCGGAACGGAAGAGCTTCGGTGCGCCGTCCTCATAATGCTCCACGGTGAAACGGTCGCAGCGAATCGAAAACGGTAGGGATTGCGAGGGTTTTCCGCCCCGGAACGCAAGCGTATTTGAGGTTTCCCCCTCCGCGATTTCCACATATCCCTGGACGCCGAAAATGGCGCCGGCGAGCCCCCCTGCAATCAGCAGAAGAACGCCCAGGTGGACGACAAAGACCCCGAAACGGGAAAAGGCCCCCTTCCCGCCGGCGAGGACAAATCCCTGAGATGTCTCTGTCCGCCGGACCCGCCCGCAGCGCTTCCGGAGGAGGGTCTCCAGCAGGAAAACCTCCTCCGCAGGGGGTCTTTCCGCCGCGACGATCCGCTCCGGGGGGAGATACGCGAGGCGCTCCGTTTCATCCGGCGCGGCGCCCCCGCGAAACTGCCGCCAGGCCGCGGGAAAGCGGTCCAGGGAACAGGCGATCAGGTTGACGGCCAACAGGAGGAGCAGCAGGATGAACCAGGCGGAATGATAGACGTTGAAGAGCTGGAAGGCCTGGAAGACGGAGAGAGCGGCGGGGTGCAATCGCACGGAAAAAGCCTCCGCCGCCTCCTGCTGGGGGATGATCGTCCCCAGGAGAGCCCCGAGGGCGATCGCGGAAAGCAGGACGATGGTCAACCGGACGGAAATGAAGAAATCCCGGATGCCGCTTTTTTTTCTGGTCATGGGTCTCGTTTCCTGCGCGTGAATAAAAGGTTTCCCTAATCCAGGAAGATCGCCCAGAGGATCAGGATCGTGAGGGTCAGCCCCAGCAGCAGGCTTGCCAGTCCGAAGAGCCCCGAGAGGATCTTGAGCGGGATCCCCGGGTGCTTCCGCTTCAGGGCTTCGATCTTCCCCTCCGCTTCGAGGCGCTCGTACTGGAGCGGCTTCTGCTCCTTCATCTCCTCCAGACGGTAGCGCCCGGTGAAGACGATCGTGTCCATCGGAAACTTCGTCGGGATGAAGTGGGTGTTGAAGAAGTGGACCGTGAAGATGAAGAGCGCCGCCAGCAGCGCTTCCTCCGAGTGGACCAGCGCCGCCATGTTGAGCACCCATCCGGGTACAATCCAGGAGGACCACTCGGGGATCCACAGCAGGAACCCCGAACCGCCGATGGCGAACATCCCCCAGAAGACGGCCATGAAGTCGAACTTCTCCCAGTAGGTCCACCGGTCGAACTTCGGCATCTCCCCCCGGTTGAAGAACCAGCGGAACATCCCCGCCATATCCTTCAGATCCTTCAGGTTCGGACAGAGAGAATCGGGGCCGAGGAGGCGCTGGAGCCAGCCCTTCGTCCCCTGCCCCTTCGGGAAGACAAAGCGGAAGGAAAGCCAGGCCACATAAAGGAACAGGGCGGAAAGGAGCGTTGCGGCGATCCGGTGGAAAAGGCCCGCCTTCGCGGCGCCGCCCCAGAGGCCGATCAGGATCTGCGCCCAGGGGGCCGCGTGGTATTTGAGCGGGAAGCCCGTCATGACGAGCGCCATGAACGAGAAGATGAGGAGCACATGGATGATCCGCTCCGTGAAGGAGAAACGCTGAACCGGCACGAGCCCCTCGCTCCCCGGCGCCAGACAAACCGAATCACCCCCCAGTTTCTCCCGTTTGTGCTTCTCCCAGTAACTCTTCCGCCACCACAGAAGGGTGTGCACCCAGAAGAACAGGAAGGTCCCGATCAGCAGCCCCGACATGAAGAAAAAGGTCCAGAAGAGGTATCGATGGCCCGAATGGACGCGGTGGTCCGGATGGGCGTTATAATTCACGAAACGGGGATGGAAGCCCCGGTGGCAGCGGCCGCAGTTCGCGATCAGGTTGTTCGGATGGATGCTGGAACGGGTGTCCGACTTGGGGAGGATGTTGTGCGCGGTATGGCAGTCGGCGCAACCGGCCACCCGGGTGGGATAGCCGATCCCCTCCACCTTGCCGTGATACGTTGCCTCGTAATCCCGCACGATATTGGCGGAAAGCCCGTAACGGGCCATCATCGCCTTGTCCGTATGGCATTTCTTGCATTTCTGCGTGTAAAATTCCCGCGCCTCCCCGGGATACGTTGCCAGCGACGTGTGATAGACCCGGGTATCGTGGAGTCCATGGCAGTCGGAGCAGGCAGCCGAGTCCTGATTTCCCTTGAGGACCGATTCGGCATGGCCGGAGGCGACATACTCCTCATTGGCGTGGCATTCGGTGCACTTTTTGATGACGGCCAGTTTGAAGTTCGAATCGGCCTTCTTCAGCGCATGGATCCCCCGGTGGCAGTCCGTGCAGCGGAAATCCTCCTGGAGGTAGTGGAAGTTCTTCCGGAAGTCACGGGCGATCTCCTGATGGCAGCTCCCGCAGTTCACCGGCGCCGGCCTTTCATTTCCGGTCATGTGGGCCGGAAGATTCCGGATGTCGGCATGACAGCTCGTGCAACTGTTGTTGCCGTGGACCGAACCGGCGAACCGGGCGCGGAACACCTCGTCGTCGTGACAGTCCGTACAGCTTTTTTCCGGTCCAGCCGAGGCAACGGTCGCCAACGCCTGCGTTGCCCAAAGCCAGCACCCTGCCAGGACGACAGACGCCACAAGTATCCGAATCCTGACGCTCATGCAGTGCCTCTTTTCATCCGTTTTCATCAGCCGCCCCTATGGATTCCAACGTTTCGGGGCGATATGCTTCTGCCACCGTTCCATCCCCCCGAAGAGCCGTTTCACGTCGGCGACCCCCTTCCGGACCAGGTAGGAGGAGGCAAGAAAGGAACGCAAGCCCCGGTCGTCCACGACCAGGACCGGCCGGTTCAGGGGAATTTCCGAATACCGTTCGTGGAGGCGGTAGAGGGGGATGTTGATTGCGCCGGGGAGATGTCCCTCCCGGAATCGCTCCTCCCGGCGGATGTCGAGGATCAGCAGATCCCGTTTCTCCAGGAGCCACCGGGCGAGCCGCTCCGGCTTGATCGATTCCGTCGGAACCCGGGGGATCCGCTCCTGCGAAATGGTGTCGAAGCCCGCCTCTTTCCATGCGGGGATTCCGCCCCGGAGGACCGACACCCGTGCATACCCCTGCTGCAGCGCAGTTACCGCCGTTTCTCTACTGCGATAGCACCGGTCGCTCTCGCAGTAGAACAACAGATGCCGGCCCTTGTCCGGAAAGAGCTTCGGCGCCTTCGCAAAGAACTCCTCATCGGCGATACACAGCGAACCGGGAATGCTGCGGTCCATGCATTCCAGGCGGCTCATCGTATCGATCAGGACGACATCCTCCCCCCGCTGGAGCATCTGCCGCAGCTCCGACGGTTCCAGAAGGTTCGGCGCCGGTTCCGCCGCCGGAGCGGACGATACCGCAAAGAGTACAGACGACAGGGTCATGGTCCATACCCATTTCGTTCTATTCATGCCCGTCTCCTACTGTGCAGGAGGTACGCGTACGAGTCCCCACCCGTTCATCTGGGGAAGCGCCTGCGGCCCCTTGAGTTCCGGATATTGCCGGAGATATTCGCGGATGTTTACGATCTGGAGCTTCGTGAAGAACGGAGACCCCTTGTCGTGACAGTCAGCGCATCCCGAAGGCTTTCCCTTATGACCATAGGCCGCCCTCCGTTCGAGCGGGACGACGCCGTGGGCAACGGGGTAGGAATCCGCCGGAATAAGCTTCTTTCCGGCGATCAGTTTTCCGTCGGCCGCCTCATAGCTGCGGTCCGCGAGATAGACGACATTCCGGAAACCTCGGGCCGTCAGGGCGGCGATCATCCGGAGGATGTCGTTGTCCGTTAGGACGGAGGAAATCCTGACCTTCGCTCCGTCCGTCCGGACCGCTTCGACGGACGTGCTTCCCTTCAGGCTGCGGAAGGCCAGCTTCACTGGGTCAAGCGGTATGGGTCTGACCTCGCCGCTTGGCATCCTCTCCCCGAACCACTGGATCCGCTTGGGGAGATGAGGGAGGTAGGCCTCGTCGTATCCCTTGCCTCCCTGTGAACGCGCGATCCAGGGCTTCCAGGGCGCCCGCGCCCGCGCATAATCGGCGGCCCAGGTCACCGTCTCGAACATCTCCGCCGTAAATCCCTGTTCTTCCCCCGCGCTCAGGTCCAGAAGGGCCATCCCCCGGGCCGGCTGGGCGGTCGAATGACAGGCGGCGCAGGTGATGAACGAGGTGTGGAAAACCGCACCCGGAAATTTCTCGGCATGCGCGCGTTCCGGGTCCGGCGCCTTCTTCGCCATTCCTGCGCGGGTTGGACGGTACTGCCCCTCCTTGTGACAGCCGATGCAGGTTTTCATCCCGACGCCGTCGAGGTCATCCCGGACGTTCGTCTGCGGATACGACCCCTTGGCGATCTGGTGGCGGAGGCGCTCTTCAGCCGATTCTCCGGTGAGCGGGTGGCAGTCGGTGCAGGAGAGGCCGGCCTTCGCATGGGCGTCGTGAGGCGCGGCATTGATTGTTCCTGTGTTTTTCCAGTCCCCCTCGTCGTGGCATTGGAGACAGTTTTTCGCCCCGACGCCCTTGCTGACGATGCCGCCCCTCAATTTTCCCTCAGCCGTAAAGAGCTTCCGGTCGTTCCAGGCATAGGTCACCGTGGGCCTCGATGCAAAATTCCAGCTTCCGGCGGAAAACCTTGGATTATCGGGACCGGCGGCGGAATCGGCATGGGAAAAGACGGCCCCCTGGATCCGGCCGAGGCCCGCGCCCGCCGTCGCCGCCCAGCGGTAGTTCCGGAGGCTCAGCTGTCCGTTGCGCTCCTCCATCCGGTAGCCGGGCAGGTGGCAGATCAGGCAGTCCGCCTCGACGACGCCGCTCGCGCGGAAATGGCTGCGGCCGTCCGGCGTGAAGCGGGAGCTGAAGTCCCCGTCGAGGGGATCGGGCCTGCCGGTCTCCGCCCGGGCGAGATTCCGGGAAAGGTCGGCCCGTCCTTCCGGCGTCCGACCGTACTCCAGCGGACCGCCGCCGGGATGACACCAGCCGCAGGCCGGCGATTTGATCTTTTTTGCGGGATTGAGTTTGCCGCCGCCGATCCAGTCGTAGGCCGAAAGGTCGATTTGACGAGGATCCGCATTCTTCTTGGCGGCGAGACGCCCCGCCGCCGCGTAGGGAAGCCACTTCCCGTACATCCCCGGTGAAAGGACCCAGGGCCGCTTCGCGTCGTAACGGTCGCTCATCTCGTCGAAGCCCTGTTGGAAATGGTAACCCTTCGTAATCGTGGCGTAGCCGTGACAGCCCCCGCAGCTCTTCTTCGGGCTGTAGGGATCGGTTCGGTTGTCGACCGGGGTGATCCGGTCCCCCAGTTCATTCTTCAACCATACATCCTGGTGGACTCGGTCTGCCGCCGGCCCGGCACAGGGAAGCAGCACCCCCGTCAAAAGGAGCCCCCCGACAAGATACGCGCCCAAGGCATTCATCCGTCTCATGATGCGCTCTCCAAGCTGCCACCGGACTTTGTGCAATGCCATCTAAAAAAAACCTCTCCCACCCCAGGGAGGGGAGGGAGAGGCTGGGCAACCCGATTACGGTTCGGCCGGCGCGGCCGGATCCTTCAGCCATTCCATCGAGGATCCGTCGTAGTCCATGACGTTCTTGTATCCCAGAACGTCATGGAGGACCAGCCACCAGGCCGTGCAGGTCTTCCCTGTGTCGCAGTAAAGGATGATCTCCTTGTCCTTGTCGCTCCCGACCACGGGGATGGCCACCGCAGCCAGGGCATCCGGGGCCTTGAAGCTTCCTTCGGGTGTAAAGAGGAGGCTGTTGGGCAGATTGACCGCCCCCTTGATCCGGCCGGTTTTCGGCACGAAGTCGAGCTTCTTCTCTCCCTTGAAGAACGGGGCCTCGCGAACGTCGACGATCGTCACCTTTCCGAGGCTTGCCATCACGTGGGCCTTGTCCGTATAGAAGGTCTTGTTGAACGGCGCGTCATAGGCCACCTTCTTGCCGCGGGTCGGCGTCGTGGAGATTTCCTTTTTCTCAGCCGCCCACCGGTCATAGCCCCCGTTCAGCACGGAAACCTTCTGAACGCCGGCATAGCGGAGGGTCCAGGCGACGCGAGTCATATTGAACCGTTCCGGCACCGGATCGTTTTTTGACACCACGACGACGGTTGTGTCCTTGCCGACCCCGAGGGAGCCGATCAGGTCGCGCAGGTCGTCCTCCACGGGAAGCTCCTGCGTCAGACCGTCCCGGGTAACGGCCCAGGAGTTGTAAAACACATTGATCGCATTTGGGATATGGCCTTCCTTGTACTCCTCCACCTTCCGGACGTCGACGATGACGACGTTCGGATTGCTGAGATTCTGCTGGAGCCAATCCGTCGAGACAATCGGATCCGCGGCCCCGGCAAAAGTCGCAAGCGGCAGCAGGAAGAGCACCGCCATGATCGCAAAAACAAACTTGATTTTCCGCATAGAACCTCCTTCTTATTTGTTTATTTTCTTGGGTACCACAATCAGGCCTTCATTGGCCTTTGAACCTTTTTCCAAGAGCGTCTCCTTCGTGAGAAACCCTTTCCGATCGACATGGCAGGCGTCGCAGGAGCGGGTCCGGTCCGTCCGCTTCCGGATGTTGTGAACCGGGGAATTCCAGTAGTTGGGCAGGGCATCGAAATTTTCCATCTTGATCCCGACCTTGGCGAAGGTGTCCCGCACCGTCGGAATGATCCGAAGCGTCGTCAGGGTCTTCTTGTCCCGCGGGTTCAGACCGAGGATGAAGCCCGGCTTGGCAGTCGCTCCAGCCCCCGCGTGGCAGGAATAGCACTGCCGGTATTCGCCTGCGCTGTGGCAACCCTGGCAGGTTACCTTGTCGCGGTGGGTGGTGTGGGCAATCTTCGTCGTCAGGAGCTTCTCCTCACCGATCTTGTGGCAGTTCACGCACGCCGGCCGGTCCTTCACCTCCTGCTTTGTGGCGTAGGCGACGCCGTCCCCATGCATTTCCGCCTTCTTGTGGCAGTCCATGCACATCATCCCTTTTTCGTAGTGGACGTCGGGATTGCCGCCGTAATCGCCCGTAAACTCGGGGTAGACGCGGCCGCCGTGGCAGAAGGCGCAGGTTTTGCCCTCGTTCTTCTTCGTAAACTTGTGGCCGTCGATGAGGCCGATGCCGATCCCGCCGACCGGGGGGGCCTTCACATGGCAGTCCCCGCAGGAGGCATGGCAACTCCGGCAGGAGGCCTCGAACACCTTTCCGTCGAAGTGCTTCGCCTCGGCGGCCGAGAATCGGGGACGGACGCCGTTTTTTTGACCGACCGTCGTGTAGTGAAGCGATTTTGAATAGTTCGCTCCGATTTCTTTGTGACAGCAGATGCAGGCATCCGCCTGATCCGACGGGCGCTTCACGAGGCCCTTGTGGGCGGCCTCCCGCGTCTGCCCGGCTGTATCTCCCCGGTGGCAGAACTTGCAGCCCATCAGAAAGTGCGGATCCTGCTTCAGAACCGCGCTGTCGATGAGGAAGCCCTTGTACATCTCTTCCGCCTTGACCGGCGGAGGCGCCCCTGCTCACCCCTCCGCTTCGCCGCCCTCCATCGGCGGCGGCTTGTAGAGCGACTTCATGATTTCGCCGTTCGTATGACAGGTCAGACAACCGTTCTTTGCCTGTGCGGCGAAACAAGGACCCAGCCCTACCAGAAACAGAAGTCCTGCCAAAGCTCCCAGAATGATTTTCTTCATACGCACCATCGTAAAGATTTGTCTTTTCTCACATGACGGACATGATCTTGGTCAACCGCGTCAGCAGCGCCAGGTGAACGAACATGCCTGAAATTTTGAGTCGACCGCTGAACAGGTGGCCCAGGACCCGCCGGCCCGCCCCGTCGAAGTACCAGGGGAGCCCGCCGACAATCCGCAGCGCGTTGAGATCCATCACCCGATCGGAGGTCGTCCGGATGACGATCTCCGGACTCCCGGCGATCCCCTCCTCGATCCGGAGCTTTCCCCCCGCAAAGACCAGGGTCACGGCCGTTTCGATGTCGGTGAGGTCGATGGCCACGGCGCCCTGCATCTTCTTGAAAACCGCCCGCTTCTCCGGACGCTGCGTCAGGTTCGCCGCCAGCAGATCCGCGAGGATCCCGGCAAAGGGAAGCCCTTCCGCCCGATTTTCGATGAACCCTGCTTCCATGACATTCTCCCCAAGAGACCTTTGGAAATCGAAAAATGTCCAGCGCGGAGGGATCCGATTTCCAAGTTGCGCGACCGGACCGATCCGGCGAGAACTCCGTCATACAAAGGTTTAGAACGCCGCCCGGTAGACGGCGAGGACCTCCGCCTCGTCCAGGACCATCCGCGGGTTGTTGACGATCGCCCCGTCGGAGAGGCTAAGCGCCGCCGCCTTGACCAGGTCTTCCTCTTTCGCACCCGCTTCCGAAAGACGGAGCGGATGGCCGATCCGCCGGAGAAAAGCGCCCATCTCCACGACGGCCGCCTCCGCGGCGCCCCGTTCATCCATCCCCCTTTCGCGGACGCCCAGCGCCTCGGCAACCATCGCATAGCCCTCCGCCGCATCGTCCCGATTGAATGCCATCACGTGCGGGAGAAGAATCCCGTTCGCAATCCCGTGCGGCACGCGGGCAACCGCGCCGAGGGAGTGTGCCATCGCATGGACCAGGCCGACCATCGCGTTTCCGAAGGCCCAGCCGGCCATCGTTGCGGCGAGCTGCACCTGGCCTCGGGCCGCGAGATCCGCGCCGTGTTGCGCGCAGACCGGAAGATCACGGTGGAGCAGTCGGATCGCCTGCATCGCGAGCCCGTCCGCAATCGGCTCGCGCTGAACCGACTGCAGCGCCTCCACCGCGTGGGTCATCGCGTCCATCCCGGTCGAGACCGTCAGCAGCGGCGGAAGCTTCTCCGTCATCTTCGGATCGAGGATGGCGATCCGCGGCGTGTTGAAGTACTCCACGATCAGGATCTTCTGCTTCTTCCGCTCGTCGAGGATCACCGCCATGCAGGTCACCTCGCTCCCCGTCCCGGCCGTCGTCGGGATGACGATGTGCGGTGTCTGCGGCCGGGTAAGCAGCTGAATCCCCTCGAAATTTTCGAGGCCGCCCCCCTCCGTCAGCAGGATGCAGATCCCCTTCCCCGTGTCGATGACGCTGCCGCCCCCCACGCTGACGACGCAGTCCGCCCCTTTCTCGCGGGCGAAGGCGGCCGCGCGGTTCACGATCCCCACACCGGTATCCTGGGGCACTTCACTCCAGACGCCGACGCACCGATCCCCGAGGGCCTTCAGCACCCCCTCGACCAGCCCCGCCTTCATCACCCCCGGATCGGTCACGACGAGCGCCCGGCCGCAGCCGAGACCGGTCATCTCCATTTCGACGTCGCGCGCCGTTCCGGCGCCGAAGACGATTTTCGTCGGACCGAAATAGACAAACGCCAGATCCTGATCATACGCCATGGATGCCTCCTCTTGGCGGGATTTCCGCCGTTCCGCTCAGGACGGACAACCCCATAAACAGTTTCCCAAAGAGTCATACCGGCGAACCCCGGACCCCGTATCAGGTACGGGGCTGTCCGGGGCAGGCGCCGGTATCCAGGAATATTTGATAAAACTGGATTCCGTGTCAAGCACGGAATGACAAACGAGCCATAACCGACTTATTTTCGACGCCGTCAGACCTCATCCGGCCAGATGGTCTCGAGTTCACAGAGCAGATCGATCACCTTGTTCACGGTCTTGATGTTCCGGACCACGTAGGTCAGATCGCCCTTGAGCTTCAGCTTCCCCTGCATCAGCGCCTTCGTGGAGTCGACCTCCTTCTTGCACACCTGCTTCCAGCGGGCGTAATCGGCCGACATGACGAATTTGCCGCTCTCCGCCTTCGCCTTGTCGCAGATGAGAAAATCCCGCACGTCACCGTGCCAGAAGTCCGTGAAGGCGTAAATCGGTTCCGGGACCCCCTTCTCCGGATCGGGGTTCACGATGTACGAAACGCTCCCCTCCCAGTTCTTGGCGATCTCCCTGTACTCCTTGGATTCCGAGATCTTCTGCTTCATTGCATCGAGCCATTCCTGAGTCCACGCCTTGTATGCCGCCATCTTCCCCTCCTTCATTCGAATGAGATCTCTGGATATTATGGATAGAGCCTTGCCCGGAGCTCGCCCAGTCCGAGCTCCACCAGTTTCTCCTCCTTTGGAAATCCGCGTTCATCGAGCCCCCGGAGTATGTAGTACTCGCGCTTCAACTTCTCCACGTCGGGTACGGAACCGGCCCCGGCGCCTTCCAGAAGCGGCGTCATGATCCGCTTCGGCAGGACGTCATCCTTCGACGTGACCCCGAGGAGATTGTTGATCCCCCGCTTGAGCGTCCAGTCTCGGGCGCCGCAGGCCATCAGTCCGGCGAAGTCGAGGCCGAAGCCCGTGATCGCGTTGAAGGCGTCCCGGATCGTCTCCGGCTTCAGGATGTCGGTGAGATAGTGGCAGATGGAGAGCGAATTTCCAAGGATGCCGTAGTTCTCCGAATGGAAGACAAGCTCCGCCTTCCCTTCGCTCGTCGTCCCTTTGTAGTCGTCTTTCATGGGGAAGAGCTGCGGCCAGGAGGCCATCCCCTGTTCGGTCGCGAGGACGGCGTGCTGGAGGTGGCAGGCCCCGCGGTTCGACATCATGTAGGCAAGCCCCATCCCGTGATAGCCCCGCGGGTCGTGCATCGGAAGTTCCAGCCCCTTGACGTGGACAACCGCATCCACGGCCTCGCCGCCGATCTTCCGCGCGGCCGCGAGACTCCCCTGCGCGAGCAGATCCCCGAAACCCTCCCGGTGGGCGATCCGGGGAAGCAGTGCGAGAACGCTCTCCATGTTCCCCCAGGCGAGGTCGAGGCCGCCGGTATCCTTCAGGGTCAGGGTCCCCTTCTCAAAGAGCTCCATCGCCCAGGCGATCACCGCCCCGCAACTGATCGTGTCCATCCCGAAGCGGTTGCACAGCTCGTTGGCCTTGATCACCCCCGCGAGATCGCGGTTCATGATCATCGTTCCGAATGTCCCGCAGGTCTCGTACTCCGGACCCGGCCCCTCCTCGGTTTGAAACGGACCATCCGGGACCCGGACGACCCGCTTGCAGGCCACCGGACAGCTGGCGCAGGCGTGGGCGTGGGTGAGGTAGGTTTCGGAAAGCGTCGGGCCGCTCAACGCTGCGGAGAGTTCGAAATCCTCGCCGACCGACCAGTTCTTGATCGGCACGTCCCCGTTGATCATGCCGATATCCATGTTTGCATCGGAGCCCATCGCGTGAAGGGATCCGGCCAGGGCCGAATCCTTGATCTCCTGGACCGCCTCCCTGTGCAGCTCCCGGAAACGGACCCCGTCGGCCTTCGCAAGCTTTCCCTCGCCCCGGACCGAGATCGCTTTCAGCCGCTTCGCCCCCATGACGGCCCCAAGGCCCGTCCGGCCGACAAAGTGGCCCTTGTCGTTCCCGATCGCGGCGAAACGGACAAGGTTCTCTCCGGCGGGACCGATGGCAAACACCTTGACCCCCTTGTCCGCCGCCTTGAGGAGGTCCGTCGTTTCGTAAACGTCCTTCCCCCAGAGACCGGAGGCGTCGGTCAGATGCGCAGCGCCGTCCGCGACGGAAAGCGCGACCGGTTTCTCCGCGCGGCCGGTGATCACGATCCCGTCGTATCCCGCCTTCTTCAGCTCCGGCCCGAAGTTTCCGCCGCAGGCCGACTCCCCCCAGATTCCCGTGAGGGGGGACTTCGCGCAGACCGCGAAACGGGAACTTCCCGGGAAACCGCTCCCCACCATCGGACCCGTCATCACCATGAGCGGGCTTTCCGGGGAAAGAGGGTCGGCTTCCAGCGGGAACCCGTCCAGGAAGAGCTTCGCCCCGAGAGAGCTTCCCCCGATGAACTTTCGGAGCAGTGCATCCTCCACCGTGAACGGAGAACAGCGACCTTCCGTCAGGTCGACACGCAGAAAACACCCGGCATATCCATTGGCCATGCTTCACCTCCCAAGTTTCGACGGCTGCGTAAGAACAAGAAAACCGGGACGTCCCCCCCCCGGAAACGGACCTCTCCACCGGCCGCGGAACTCAAAAAAAGGAATGTATGTCAGGTCAGACAGACATCCCGGTGGAATATTGGGCGCAATTTAGCACAGGGGAATTTGTCTCCGCAAGCAATTTTGACGAACTTGTAAAAAGTCCTCCAAACCGTCATACCGGCGAACCCCGGATCGGGCCTGCTCCTTACCTGATAAGGGGTCCGGCATGACAATGGATATGTTTAATTGCCGGAGTCATACCTTCACGCTGAAGCCGTATGGCGTTTCGAGTATTGCTGACAGCAAGGTTGCATGAGAAATTGTTTCATGCCCGCAGACATCAAGGTGCGGGAGAAGCTTTTCGTCCTGGTGCAACAGCGTCAAAGAAATGCCACTGTCCCTGTTCAACCGCTGATGGTTCTGGCCTTCTTTATCTCGTCCGGGGAGACGCAGTCCACAATGTTATACATGGGAAATTCGATAAGCCGTATGATTTTGTCCTCTCCGTCTTTCCGGACCGAGTTATCAATGACCACCCTGACGTCAGGCCTGAGAGGATTGTCCCGGTTGATCGCCACGACCTCACAGATCCATTTGTTATTGAGAAGGACATGGCACCCTTCGGGGTAGAGGGTTATTTCTTTCAGAAAAGCCTTAATGATATCGGCAGGGAAGGCGGACTCCTTAAAACCGGCGATCATTTCCCTGGTTGTAAAGGTCTGCTTCAGCGCCCGCCGGTTCGGGCGGTGGTGCGTCATGGCTTCATAGGCGTCCACAAAGCAGATCAGCAGGGCATAATCGTGCATCTCATGCATCCTGAGCCCCCGGGGATAGCCCGTCCCGTTTCCTCTTTCATGGTGCTGATAGACCACCTCGGGAAGCCAGGGGCGCTCTCGCACGCAGGGAGCCAGAATATCCTTTCCGATCCTTGAGTGATCCTTGATCATGTCGAGTTCCGCTGCCGTCAGCGGCGCTTCTTTGTTGAGGATGGCATCGGGAACATTCCATATCCCGAGGTCGTGGATGAGCGAAACCACGCCAAGGTCGAGAAGTTGTAACGTTGTATATTCGAGAACGAGACCGAGCTTCAGGGCGCAAACCGCGGCGTTCGCCTGATGGGTGATCATGTAATCTTTTTCCTCGGTGTCCTTCAGGGTGAGTGGAAAGATGCTCTGTACAAGAGTCGGTTCATCGACGAGCGTTTTGATAAGACGGTAGGCCGATTCTATATCGACGGGTCTCCTGGCGGCGACGTTTGTCTTGACGTCTCTCAGATAATCGAAAAGGCTGATATAGCTCTCGCTTGCCTTTTCAGCGCCCTCTGCGTTTACAATCACCATCTCCCCGACCATCATTTTTTGTCTTTTTATCTCATAGTGGACATTTCAGAATGAGTCAACGACTTTTGAATCCTGACCGCTTTTTGGGCTTGATTGTAATATTTCTGCTCTAATATTACTCCGGCAAATAAATACGTCAATCGCTGTCATGCCGGACCCCGCACCTGATGCGGGGTCCGGCGGTATGACGAATAGAGATGCATGGCTTGTCATATATCATTACCGGAGTAACAACAGCCCTTCAACTCCTCTTCAGCAGCAGGGGGAGCGGCGGGAGCAAAAGGGGTCCCAGGCAGTCCCCCTCATAGAGGACCTGGGCAAGGAACAGCCCCGACGGGGGCGCCGTACACCGTGTGGGAAGCTCCGAGGCGTTGGTCAGCATCCGTTTGACCTCGGCGGGTGAAAGGGTCCCCCGTCCCGCCTCGACAAGGATGCCCGCAAGCCGGCGGACCATCTTCCAGAGAAAATGGGAGCCGACAATCCGGAAGAGGATCAGATCCCCCCGGGGTTCGAGATCCGTCCAATCGATCTGCACCTCCGTCGAGAGGTGCTTGTCGATCCGCTTGTCGGCGAAGGAGGCGAAATCGTGGAAGCCCCTGAAAATTTCGGTCGCCGCCCGCATCCGGCCGAGGTCAAGCTCGTCCTTCACCCACCAGACGTACCGCTTGCCGAAGGCCGTCCTGCAGCGGGAGATCAGGTAGAGATAGCTCCTTCCCCGGGCCATGTGGCGGGCGTGGAAGCCCGCCGGCGCCTCCTCCACCCGGAGAATGTTGATCGGGGCGGGAAGGAGGTCGTTGAGGCCCTGGAGAATCTGCTGCGGCGGGAGACGGTGCGGGGCATCCAGATGGGCGACCTGGGCCAGGGCATGAACGCCGGCGTCGGTCCGGCCGGCCCCCTGGATCTCCACCTCTCCCCCGAAGAGCTTCCGGGCGGCATCGATCAGGGTCCCCTGGATGCTCCGGGCGTTTTTCTGCACCTGCCAGCCGCTGTAACCGGTCCCGTCATACTCCAGCGTAAGCTTATATTTGCGGGAGGAAGGCGCCGCCGTCTTTCCCCGGCCTTCCCGAAGAGGCTTCCGGTTCATGATTTCGTTTCCAGGTTTGTCCCATTGTCCGACGGCGGCTCTCCCAGGATAACCATTCCTCCCAGGCCGTAGAGGCGATCGGACCCGGGGAGATCCAGATTCCGGAGTTCGCGGCCGGGGTGAAGCGTCGTGACCGCCGCACGCCCCACGATGACCCGTCCCTTCTTTCCATCGGCGTCCCGCGTTCTGATGCTCCAGAAATTGTGGAAGATCAGAGGTTTCCCCTGATGGACCCCGATATAGAGCATGATGTGTCCCGGCGTCCAGAGGAGGGTCCGCCACGGCAAACCTTCACGGACGATCAGGGCCTCCTTTTCCGCGGCAGAAAGGTTGCGGAAGGAGGTGTATCCGCCTGCTCGCTGGAGTTGCGGGGAAGCCACAGACCGAAAGGGGCAAAGAGGTCCCGGATCAGCGCGGAGCAATCCCGTTTTCCGTCCAGGCCGCCCCAGCCGTAGGGTTCGCCGGCCATTTCCCGGGAGAGACGCGCGACATGGCGGGGGGTGAACGGGAGGGGTTTGTCCGCCGCCGCTTCTTTGGCCACCGCCGCCTTCCGGAGAAGCGCCTTTCCCCGGGCGTCGCGCGCTGCCATCCAAATCCACGTGCGGCTCTTGTCCTCCCCGGTCTTCGGGAAAACCGCCCCCAGCGGCGCCCGGTACAAGGCGGTCTTTCCGTCGCGGACCGGTGTCTTGTCCCGGACGATCGTGATGTAACGGCCGTTCTCCCAGGTCTCCATGAAGTGCGGATCGACGGCCGCGATATCCGTCACCGGAACCCATCCAAGGAGATGGTTCGTCTCCGTGAGAAACCATTTCCGGTCGCGGCTGACCAGCGTCACGAGAACGGGCATGCCCGCCGGGGCGGAAGATGCCTGCAGGTTGTCGAACGGATCCCCCTTGTCCGGACCTGTCGGATAATTGGAATGGGATTCGCGGGTGGGGAGGTGGCGGAAATCGGTCCGTTTTACCGTCACAGCCGGGAAAATCCCCTGCGGATAGTCATCGAGATGGGCGTTCGCCGCCAACTTCCGGATCCAGTCCGGCGGATGCGGCCGTCCGCCCTTTCCATAGCCAGGCTTCCCGCCGTATTCGCGGAATCCCCAGGAGGCCAGCGCCGGGGTATGATGGGGTTCGGTCCGATGCCAGGGGGCGAAGTACTGGAGGTCGAATTCGGCGTTCAGTCGCGCCTGTTCCGATGGCGTGAGGAGAGGGGTATCCGCCGCATTCCGGTCCACATAGGAAAGCGGGTCCTGGCTCAAATCGGTCAGATCCCGGATCACCGCCCCGCCGGCCACGCCGCCCCAGACCGGAAGCAAAAGCAGGACCGTCAGGACGAAATGGAGAAGGTTGCGGCGTTCGCGGACCCTTGTCCTGTCCCGCCGCTCCGGAGAGATCGCCTTTGGATGGCCGCTATGATATGCCTCGTTCAATTTTCCCCTCAATGTCTTATGACTCCGGCAACACTATATGTCAAAGTCGGCATTCCCGCCCCGTTTCAGGTATCGGGTAACTCCAGCGGGAATCCAGACGTCGTCCCAACGAAGGCCGGGAACCAGAAGAGAAATGGATTCCTGTGCCTGCCCCGTACCGGATACGGGGTTCGGCATGACATTTGAAATGTTTAATTGCCGGAGTCATAAAAGATGATCGCACATTTCAACGATGACCCGTGTCATATCCCCCTCTTTTATGGATCGGAATTCCGGGATCGATTAACGCTTCGGGATCCATCTTATTCGCAACGGCGAAACAAGTCAACTTTGACGACAGGTGATAAAATTCCTTGACAGGCAGAGGCGAAAACCCTCAATATTTAAAAACTTCTTCTTTGGTTTTAATAAGGGCACAGTGATCAGGTCGTGCGGCACTAAGGATCACTCGACGATTAGAGACTAAAAATTGAATGGTAATCATCATTTCAATTACAAACGGTACGCTGTGGACTCGTAGCGTCAAGGTCTGTTGGATGTCTTTCATGAACGGAGCTCGGCTCGTTCAAATACAAAGGCGCAGATTGACTTTTCTGACCGATTTATTGATAAATCGGTCGAAAGACTGCATTTTCGGGTGGTGATCGGGGGCAACCACAACTTCCTGTTATCAATACACCGACAGCATCAAAAAAATTGCTGGTTTCAGATGGCAGTGATCAGCGCCCCTCGATCGAAAATATACCGGTAGGGCCTGCGCTTGCAATCTTTGGAATTATCATTTAACATGTCACGTAAACATTATAAGTAAATAATGCATGCTACTTATAATAGATATCGAAGTGGGGTGCCTCTATGCTTGATAACCTTCTTCTCTATAGAAGTATTTTCTTAATCGGACTGCTAATGGTTGTGGCGATGTTACTCACGAAGGAGTGTGGCTATTGGATTGGTTTTAGAAACACCAAGCAGTCGGCCACAGCAGAGAAGCTTGAAAAAACTGTGGGCACCATCACCGGAGCGATGTTGGCACTTCTCGGATTTATGCTAGCCATATCGATTTCTATGGCTGATGGTCATTTCGAGAGTCGGCGCAAACTCATCTTGGACGAGGCAAATGCAATTGGTACGAGTCACCTTCGCGCTCGAGCCATCGGTGGAACACACGGTGAGAAGATCGCGCATCTCCTTATTGACTATACACAACTTCGCCTCGACTTTTTTAACGCGGGAGAAGATCAGAAGCGTTTAAAATCAGTTTATGAAAATACAGCCATGCTGCAACAAAAAATTTGGGATCATGCTTCTCTGATAGCCAAAACTGCACCAACGCCTATAAGTGCTATACTTTTAACATCATTGAACGAAGTATTCGACCTTGCAACCTCTAGGCGGTGGGCTCTTGAAGTTAGAGTACCTCCCTCCATTATCAAGCTTCTTTTTGCTTTTTCTCTTTTATCGATGGGACTCTTGGGTTATTACTTTGGTATCTGTGGTTTCCGTCATCCTGTTCTTTCCCTTTTCCTGATAATTGCCTTCACCGCGTCAATTTTACTCATTTTAGACTTGAATAGGCCAAGGAGTGGGTTAATTAAGCCGGAACAATCTTCTATTGTTTGGATTCTAGAAGATATGAAGACTTCGGCAATTGGGCCTCTGATTCGCTAAACCCGGTTGCTTGGCAGGGAAATCGTTTATCATAGCAACCTCATCAACCCGGACGAGCAATTCTGCAGCATCATTCCAGCCGGTTATGCGGCGCACTATGACAAAAATATATTTTCTTCCCAGTGCCCGTTTTCATGGTGTTCGGCGAGCCAGAGCGGACTTGAACCACGGAGCCTGGTTCACAATATTCTCACCATTACGAATCGTATTCATTGTTTTTAGAGATTTGCTATCACATTGACTCGTAGGGTATGCAATGACCGGCACGTGTCCTTTGGGCTAATACTTACGGGTCGTACTCTGCTACAAAATCGAGCCGGTCGCTCTCCTTGACTACAATAAACTATTCGTTAGCAATTCTTGATATTCTCAACTTGATCCCTTATAAAGCAGACATAATCCGTTGTGAGGCCTGCCATGAAAAAGCAGTTCATCTTCATTATTATTACCTTTATCAGTCTTTTTTTCTTCCACAACTATTACATCTTCCAAGCCACCGACCTCACCCTTTCCCCCAATACTCTGGTCCAAGTCTATTTTAGCCCCAACAGCGGCGGCACCAACGCCATCATAAGAGAGATCGACCAGGCGAAAACGGAGAGCGGATACATCCACCGCACCCGCTCTACCGGGAAATAGAAGGGAAACCACATGACGAGCCCCGTGATCACCATGATCACGCCGAAGAAGGCGACGGTCGCCTTGATCAACCCTTTTTTCATATTACGCACCCCCTTCTGTCTTGTGGTTGTCGTCCTCATCCGGGGTCTTGGATCCGTGGATGATGTAGTGCAGGAACGCCGCCGCCAGGACGCCGCCCGCCGCCACAAGGCTCAGCGGTTTCAGCAGATCTTTCCATGCCAATAATTAGTGGCTGTCCCTAATATTTCTCAGCGCTTCCTTGGCCGGTAGGATTGAAACCCACAGGATCATTACAAGGACAACTGCAGACGTGAGGCAAAATGCGCATGTAGCTTTGATAACGAATGGTTCCAAGAAAGTTAGATATGACGAAAACAATACACTGAAGATGCCCAGCCCCCAAAGAACCAGCCGGGTTTGTCTTTGGAGTTGCGCCGGCCCAAACTGTTGAAAAAGCCAGACCGCAAGGATGGCTATGTACCCACCCATACCCATAACGGCAATGGGCAGAATGCCAGACAGCTTCGCATAAGAGCTGCTTTGTAACGCGTTGCAGTTCCCCACGGGCCCTCAGGTTGCACTCATTTCTGAAACTTCTACGTAGGAAAGATAAACAGCGATTGCCAGTCCGATCACCGCCAGAGGCGGGATAATCCAGGTAGGCAGAATGGTCAGTACTTTCGGAGCTTTTATGGATGACAGAGGAATCACCACCGCAGCGGCCGGGCTGATGATCATAATGACCAGAGCCATTACGGCGATGCCGTTAGCAAGCGGGTCTTGTTTGAATTTATAGGTCATAAACTGCCCTATAGAAAGATTATCCAGGTGGATGCTCCTCTGTGCGAAGAACTGTTCATACAAACCGGGTAGATCCGGCCAATCTAACCCCCCTTTAGAAAGTGCTGCATCAATGAGGCCGGGAAATTTTTCGGGAATTTGAACAGTACCGACAAGAAACGCTTCACCCATGATCAGGGCGGGAACTCTTATGCGGTTTTCGGGAACCTTAAATCGGTCAAGAGCCTTTTCGTATATCTTACTTCCGGCTGCGCTGACGACGTTCACATGGACGATCGCCCCCTTCTTGCCCTATTTTTCCTCAAGCGTTGGCAGGAATTCATTCTCCAGCTTAGCGCAATGCGAGCAGGTCGGAGAATAAAACAGCACGGCATAAACGATGGCGTCTTTGGCCATGGCAGATTTTACAGCAAGAAAGACTCCCCAGGATACCGCCAGTATAAGCAGTGATGGCATCCAGCGTTTCATGGCATTACCTCCCTCTGTCCGTTGGGAATCAGAAAAACGAAAACACCATACGAAGCGGGCCTCTCCGGTTTTGCTTGCGCTAACGGTCAATGCCGGACGGGGGACCGGGTTTTTGCGTCAGAACGTCAGTGCCCTTGGGCCGCTTTCTTCTCCTCGCCATAGACCTCAAGCGTCCCCGCCTCCTCCATCTCGCGGAGCCACTTGGCGTGCTGCTTTTTGAGCCAGGCGCGCGTCACCCAGCCGTGCAACATCGCCGGGAGCGATCCGGGCGAACCGATCGTCCCCAGATAGAGGTGGACGAAGAAGAAGGCGAAGATCACCACGAAGCCGAGCGCGTGGAGCGGATACATCCACCGCACCAGCTCCACCGGGAAGGAGAAGGGGAACCACATGACGAGCCCCGTGACGACCATGATCACGCCGAAGAAGGCGACCGCCAGGAAGAAGGCCTTCTGGCCGGGGTTATACTTTCCGACCTCGGGCACTTTGTCCACGTGCCACAGGTAGCCCCCCGCGCACATCATCCACTCCAGATCCTCCGGCATCGAGAAGATCCCCGCCTCCCGCCACCACATCCGGATCGTGAAGACAAGCGCCAGGATGAAGAAGAGACCCGTGAAGTTGTGGACGTACTTGAGCGACTTCAAGCCCCCCATCAGCGTCCCGATGAAGTTGAACGAATGGAACATCATCCCGAGGCCCGTGATGCAGAGGATCAGGCACGAGATGGCCAGGCCCCAGTGGACGATTCTTTCGAAGGCGTCGGTCGCTTTGATCAATCCTTTTTTCATGTTACGCACCCCCTTCCGTCTTGTGGTTGTCGTCCTCATCCGGGGTCTTGGGCCCGTGGATGATGTAGTGCAGGAACGACGCCGCGAGGACGCCGCCCGCCGCCACAAGGCTCAGCGGTTTCAGCAGATCCTTCCAGGCCATGACCGACAACGGAACATGGGGCTTCACCGGCAGGATGTCATACACCCCCGGCTTCTCCTGCAGGACATAGAGCACATGCGTCCCGTCGACAAACCTGTCGCCGTAGACGGAGGCATCGCCGCCCAGTTCCTTCGCCCGCTTGTAGGCGAGCTTCAGCATGTCATCCTTGTCCCCGAAGGTCAGCGCCCCCGTCGGGCAGGCCTTGACGCAGGCAGGGGGAAGATCGGCCCGGATCCGGGAGAGGCAGAGGTCGCATTTGTAGATCTTGTCCGTGACGCTGTCGTATCGGGGAATCTCGAACGGACAGGCCGCAACGCACTCCTTGCAGCCGATGCAGCGTTCATGGATGATCCCCACGGTCCCCAGGTCGCTGTAATAAAGGGCGCCGCTCGGACAGACCTTCACGCAGGCGGCGTTCGTGCAGTGCATGCAGCCGTCCTTCCTGAAGAGCCACTTCACGCCGTCCTTTGCGGCAACCTCCTGGAACCGGATGAGGGTCCAGGTGTTGGGCTGGAGGTCGGGCGGGTTCTGATACGTGCCGGCGGCGGCGGTCTGTTCCGCCCGAAGGCCGTTCCACTGTTTGCAGGCCAGTTGGCAGCCGCGGCAGCCGGTGCACTTCGCAACGTCGATGAGTTTCACTTTCTCGGCCATGTTATTTCACCCCCTTCTTGACCACATTCACCATGAAGGCCTTGCTCTCCGGGATCA
>JAPLJW010000115.1 GCA_026388365.1 Deltaproteobacteria bacterium
GAAACCGCTACACAAAGTACGCAGCGCATCAAATTCCCGGCGGCATGATGTCGCATCTGGCCAGCCAGTTGAAGAACCTGGGGCTTGAGCACCGGCTGCCGGAAGTTCTGGAAGAAGCCGGCAGGGTTCGGCAGGAGATCGGGTATCCCGTCATGGTAACTCCTTTTTCACAAATCGTGGGCGTACAGGCCGTCTTCAACGTCATTCAAAAGGAGCGCTACCTTACGACTCCTTCGGATCTCAGCCTCTATGCCCGCGGCCACTATGGAGAAATGGCCGCCCCGATCGACCCCAATGTTTTAGACCGCATCCTGGAAGGGGCTGATGTGAAACCGATCGATGCCTCCGAGGTTTTTTCGGAACCCCTGGTCAAGAAGGCCAGGACAGAGTTGGGGGCGACTCGTTCGGACGAGGAGCTTCTGCTGGCCCTGTTCTTCAGCAAACCGACCCTGGAAAAGTTTTTTCAGAACAGAAAGCCCATTGATGTGGCTGCGACCAAGACGCCGGTCATGGCTCTCATCCAGGAGCTGCTGAAACGCCCGAATATTCGGAAAGTCTCCATTCAGAAAGGTCCGTTGAAACTGAGGCAGATATTTTAACCGGTATTCAAGAGAACTGCTTTCGCTCCCATCACATCGGGACGTTCCCTGTTTGTCCTTTTCTTAAAGACGGGCGGCAGGGTTTCATCAGAACCGCGATGCTCGCCTAAACGGTCCATGGAGGAAGCGCAATGGAACAGAAGAAGATCCCGGACGGATATATGATGTCGAAAGGCTATTCCTGGTATGTTTTCGGCCTGCTGTTTTTTCTCTACATGTTCGACTATGTCGACCGAATGGTCGTGGTGTCCCTGTTCCCCTATCTCATTCAGGATTGGGGGTTATCGGATACCCAGTGCGGTCTCCTGGTTTCCACGGTTTACTGGTCCATCGTGATTCTGTCCTTTCCCGTTTCGGTCGTCATTGACCGGTGGAGCAGGAAAAAATGCATCGGTTTCATGGCCGTATTATGGAGCATGGCCACGGTCGCCTGTGCCTTTACCGGAAATTACGCGCAACTGTTTTTTGCCAGGACGGTCATCGGCGTGGGTGAGGCGGGCTATGCTCCGGGCGGCACAGCCATGATTTCCGCTCTCTTTCCGGAGAAAATGAGATCCATGATTGTGGGCTTATGGACGGCCGCCCTGCCCCTGGGAAGCGCCCTGGGTGTAGTTTTGGGCGGTTGGATCGCCGCCCGTTACGGATGGCGTCATGCATTCGGACTGGTAGCGCTGCCCGGTTTTCTGATTGCGATTCTCTTCTTTTTTATCCGCGACTATAAGACCATTCGTCTTGAGAAAAAGGCGGATCAGGAACGCGAAATCAAACAAAAAATGAAACAAAGGGACATTGTTCGCGAATTCATCCATAAACCCTCGTTGTTGCTGACCTACATCGGTTTTGCCGGCAATATGTTTCTCACGGCGGCCTATTTAAGCTGGTTGCCCACCTATTTTCATCGCATCGAAAACCTTCCGATGGAAAAGGCCGCATTCAAAGGAAGCCTGGTCATGCTGCTGGCGATCTTTGGTTTTCCGTTGGGGGGTTTTCTGGTGGATCAATGGCGGAAGAGACGCATGAATGCCCGGCTGGTTTTTCCTGCCCTGTCGTCCCTGGTCACGGCGTTTCTTTTTTTCATTGCCTTTTATTCCCTGGAAGGGCCGCTGCAATACGGCGTGATTCTTTTGGGCGGCGTCACTGCCAGCGCCTTCTCACCGGCGGCGATCGCCGTAACGCAGGATGTTGTTCACCCCGGATTGCGGGCGACATCCTACAGTTTCTGCGTCATTGTCCAGAATCTCCTGGGAAGTTCACTGGGTCCTCTCTTTGTGGGGATGATTTCCGATGGATACGGAATCCGGACCGCCATGACCATCGTTCCCTTCTTTGCCCTGTTTGCGGCAGTACTCTTCTTCGCGGGATCATTTTTTTATGAGAAGGATTTTTCCCGGGTCGAAAAAATAGCTCTGAGCATGGAATGAGGATATCCATGGATTCGCAAGATTTATCGGATGCCCTGTCTCTGATCGAATGGATGAATCAATCCCATCTGGATGCGTTGCATCTCCGTATGGGGTCCCTGACATTGGATTTGAAAAGGGTTACAGCAGAGAAAAGAAAAACCGATGCGGAATCTGCTGGGAATATGGAACGGCAGACCGGGAAGCCCATCCTGTCTCCAAGGTTGGGGATCTTCTTCCGGTCCGCAAAATCGGGAGATCCTCCTCTTGCAGAGATCGGCCAACGGGTTCAGGCAGACGATGGCGTATGCTTCATCCACGTTCTGGATCAGAGGTATTGCGTCACGGCAGGTGTACGGGGTCGGATCACGGAATTTTTTACTCAGGAGGGTCAGTTGGTGGAATTCAAACAGCAGATCTTTGCCGTCAAAGGACAAGAATCGGATGAAATCAAAGAGCGATGAAAAAAATTAAAAGCGTTCTCGTGGCAAACCGCGGTGAAATTGCCGTTCGCGTGATCCGTGCCTGTCAGGCGCTCGGGATCGCAGCGATTGCGGTCGTTTCGGAAGCGGACCGGGAAAGCCTGTCCGCAAGAATGGCAGACCGGGTCTTATGCATTGGCCCGGCTCAGGCGGCGAAGAGTTATCTGGATATTCCGACTCTTGTCGCAGCGGCCCTGGGAGCCGGGGCCGATGCCATCCATCCGGGATATGGTTTTTTAGCGGAGCGCCCGGATTTTGCAGAAACCTGCGTGAAGCATGGGCTGATCTTTATCGGTCCGAAAGCGCTGCACATCCGGCAGATGGGCGACAAGCTTTTGGCCAGAGAAATGGTCGCGGCATTGCACATCCCGGTTATCCCCGGATCATGTCTGGTCCGGGATCTTCAGGAAGCGGTACAATTCGGGGAAAAGACAGGGTACCCACTGCTCCTGAAGGCTGCCGCCGGCGGCGGCGGCAGAGGGATGAAGATTTTGCAGGGTCCTGAAGAACTGAAAATCCTGTTCAACGAGGCATCCGCGGAGGCAGGTGCGGCATTTGGGGATGATCGTCTCTATATCGAGCGTTATGTGCCCCATGCGCGACATATCGAAGTGCAGATTCTGGGGGATTGCCAGGGGAACATCATCCATCTGTTTGAGCGCGACTGTTCTCTGCAAAGGCGTTACCAGAAGATTCTGGAAGAAGCCCCTTCGACGGTTCTGACGCCTGAGCAGCGGTTGGAGGTTTGTGAGGCGGCCCTTTTGATCGCCCGGCGGATCCGCTATGAGAGCGCCGGTACCGTGGAATTCATCCTCGATCAGGATGAAGGCCGGTTCTACTTCCTGGAGATGAATACCCGCATCCAAGTCGAGCATCCGGTGACGGAGATGATCACCGGCCTGGATTTGATCCAGGAGCAGATCCGGATTGCCGGAGGGGACCCGCTCCGTGATTCGCAGGCGGATATCACCGCCCGGGGACATGCGATCGAATGCAGGATCAACGCCGAGTCCCCGGAACGCCAGTTTAGTCCTTCGCCCGGTCGGATCACGCAATGGCAAACGCCGGATGATCCCTTCGTTCGCGTGGACAGCCATTGTTATGAGGGTTATGTCGTGCCGCCCTTCTATGATTCGTTGCTGGCGAAAATCATCGCTCACGGAAAAGATCGCCGGGAGGCCATCGAAAGGATGCAAACCGCCCTTTCCCATTTTCTGATCTCCGGCGTGGAAACCACGATGCCGCTTCATCGCCGGATCTTGATGGACGATGCGTATCGTGCAGGAAAGATCAACACCTGTTGGCTGGAAAAGGTGTTTCTCGGGGCCGTAAAAACCTGAAACAAAAATACAAAATCGATACGGTGCGGGCAATTCTCAAGTCTTCGCCGTTGGGAAAAAGGATGAAAGTATGAAAGGCAAGATCATTGTGGTGACCGGCGCGGCAAGCGGCATCGGGGCAGCCATCTGTCAGCGGTTCGGCAGGGAAAATGCGAAAATCGCTATGCTGGACATGAATGAAGATGCGTTGAATACCCAAACGGGGCTGCTTCAGGCGCAGGGACATGAGGCATTTCCGATAGTCTGTGACGTAACGCAGGAAGAATCCTGTGCACAGGCCGTGGCGGAGATCATCAAACGCTACGGCGGTATCGATGTCCTCGTGAATTGCGCAGGCACCACTTTGCGGGCGCATTTTGCCGACTGTACCCTATCGGTTTTGCGAAAAGTCATGGATGTGAATTTTTTCGGATACGTGAACTGCACCAAGGCCACCCTGCCGAGTTTGATCGAAAGAAAAGGGTCGATTGTGGCGATCTCCAGCATCGCAGGATTTGCTCCCGTGCTGGGCAGGACGGGATACTGCGCCAGCAAGCATGCCCTCCACGGTCTCTTCAACACCCTGCGGGCGGAACTGAGGGATAGGGGCGTTCACGTCATGATCGTCTGCCCGGGCTTCACCAAAACCAATCTCCAGAGCAGGGCCCTTGCCGGAAATGGGGGACCGGCAAAAGACCCCAGAACGCAATACGGGAAAGAATCGTCACCCGATCTTGTGGCCGAGGCCGTTTACGACGGAGTCATAAACCGAAAAAGATGGATCGTCCTGACGGCCGTGGGTAAACTTTCCCACCTGTTATGCAAGATATCACCCGCTCTTTATGACTGGATCATGATCAGAAATTTGAAAGAATCCAAGGAGGATCTATGAATTTAGGAAGATACATATCCCGCAGTGCCAGCCATTTCCGGACCAGCACAGCCCTGATATTTGAAGATAGAAAATACACCTATGAGGAGTTGGATCGGCGAACGAATCGTCTGGCGCAGGGTTTTTTCGCCCTCGGATTGAGAAGAGGCGATCGGGTTGCTGTTCAATCCTGGAATCGTCCGGAAATTGTGGAAACGGAAGTGGCCTGCTATAAGGCCGGCATGGTGCGCATACCGATCAATGCGAGGCTTTCAGCAGCCGAAGCGATTGAAATTTTAAATAATGCCGAAGTCAAGGCGTTCATCACCGACAAGATCCACGGGGAGTCGATCCTTTCTCACGGCGGGTCCCTGGATACCGTGAAGCATTTTATCGGTCTGGATACGCCCCTGGAAGGGAAAATCAATTATGAAGATCTGCTGATGGGAAGCCGGGACGATCTGCCGGATGTGGATGTCGAACCGGATGATTTGGCGGTTCTGACGTACAGCTCAGGAACGACGGGTAAATTGAAGGGGATCATGCAGAGTTACGGAAATCGGCTGGCCATGATCCGCAAGGCGTTGATGTTTCCCGAAGTCCGCTTGACCAGGGGGGACATCTTTGTCCATGTCGGCCCCATCACGCACGCCAGCGGCATGCTTCTGATGCCCGTGATGTTCGCCGGCGCCTGCAACGTCATCATCAGGCGTTTCGATATCCAAATGCTCCTGGAAACCATTCAGCGTGAAAGGGCGAATTATACGATGCTGGTGCCGGCGATGATCCATATGATTCTTGCCCATCCCGGTGTTCGTCAATATGATCTGAGCAGTTTGAAAGGTGTTTTCTACGGTGCGGCCCCCATATCACCGGCGGTCGTCGAACAGGCGATTGCGCTGTTCGGACCCATTCTTGTCCAAGGTTATGGCATGAGCGAAACGACCTCGTTTGTTTCGATTTTGACGGCCAGTGAACATCTGGATGCCCTGAAACACTGTCCGGACAGATTATCGTCCTGCGGCCGGCCGGTTTTTGATACGGAAGTCAGGGTGGTCAATGAGGAGGGCCGGGATGTGAAGACGGGAGAGATGGGGGAGATCATCGTCCGGGGTCCCGATATCATGCAAGGTTATTACAAGGATCCCGAGTTGACTGCGGAAACGATCAAGAATGGGTGGATCCATTCAAGCGATATGGCCA
>JAPLJW010000302.1 GCA_026388365.1 Deltaproteobacteria bacterium
GACGGCCATTCGGACGCCGCCGGCGCTCTCGTCGATCATGCAAGCTGGGAAAGGGCGCAGGCGCTCGGTCTCCGGATCGACGATTTTCTTGCCCGGAACGATTCCTGCCGCTTTCTGCAGCAGACCGGGGACCTGATCATGACCGGCCCCACGGGGACGAACGTCATGGACATGACCGCGCTGCTGATTTCGTAAAAGGCGTTGGCAGGTTCGGGGGGATCCGGTCGGGGAGGCGTTTCGTCCGGCCCCGGCAGGTTATCTGGAAGGGAAATTCTTTCCCTTTGACCGCCACGGAAGTGCCACATTTCCTGCAATTCATATGATAAATATGCTATCAACGAACCGGAGCGGAAGATTTTGACCCGTGGGAACGGAAAACCGTCAGGAGCATATTGAAAAAGTTTCTTTCGCAGGCTGTTCAAAAACGGCCAGATGCAAGGCCCCTGAAATCCTGAGCCGTGAGGCGTACTTTAGGGCACGTTGAACGGCGAAGGATGAGGGAAACGCAGCAGATGGGCGTTTTTCAACAGCCTGTCAAAGGTTGCGAATATGACGAGATGGACGGGAAAGAAGCTGGGGCTGGCTCTCGGGGGCGGCGGGGTTCGCGGTTTTTGCCACATCGGTGTCTTGAAGGTCCTTGAAGAAGAAGGAATCACGATCGATCTGATCGCGGGCACGAGCGCCGGGGCGCTGATCGGCGGCGCCTATGCAAGCGGCGCCTCACCGCAGGAGATCTACCGCAAGGTCGACGACTACATCCGGAGCCCCCAATTTCAGTCCTCCACCCTCCGGGAGATCGGGCTGACGATGAACCCCGCAGAGCAGACCTTCTGGGAAAAGACCCGAAATTCTGTGCGGAAGCACTACTTCATGCTCAGCGCCTTTTTTAAACCGGCTATTCTTTCCCTGAAGGATTTCCAGGCCCTCATCGATTACTTTATCCCCGATATCGACATCCGCGAGACGAAGATCCCGTTTTGTGCGGTGGCCACGGATCTGATCACCGGAAAGCAGATTGTCATCTCGGAGGGACCCATGCGGAGGGCTGTCCTGGCCAGTTGCGCCGTTCCCGGCGCCGTTGATCCGGTCCGCCTGGGGGACTGGCTGCTGGCGGACGGCGGGATCACGAGTCTCGTTCCGGTTCTAACTGCCCGCGAAGCGGGTGCCGATGCCGTCATCGCCGTGGTTGTGGACCGGGAGGAGAATGTCTCGGGGGAATTCCAAACGGCGCAGGAGGTCTTTAACAGGGCCGGAGACATCACCTCCGACAAGCTGCAAGAGGTGGAACTGATGCAGGCCGATGTCGTCATCCGGCCCCGGATCGGAGACCTCCATTGGGCCGATTTTGCCCGCGCGAAAGGTCTGATCCAGGAAGGTGAAACCGCCGCACGGCTGGCCCTCGGGGAGATTCGGGAGGCCATGCCCGTCTATAAGAAAATGCTGCGCATGATCCGGAAATTCATCCCCGGGAAGCGGTAAACCGCGAAGTGGGAAAGCCTTCCTGACCGCCTTGCCCGGAGTCCGAAATCAGTCGGCCTTCGCCGGGGCGATCCACTTCTGCATGCGAGTCTGTTCTTTTCCCCATCCCTCAGACAGCCGGGTGTCCAGGAACAACCGGAACAATTGATCCATCATCCCCGCCGCCTTTTCGATCAGATCAATCCGTTCGAGGATCTGCCCCTCCCGGTCCGCCTCTTCCCCTTCGTTTTCCGCGGCGGACGGCAGCTTCAGGGACTGGAAATGGAAGCGATCCGCCTTGAAGGTGAATTCCCATTCCGCTTTGTCGTGGGCCATCCGGAGGCGTGCTGCGGTGATCTTTTTACCCCGGCGCAGGGCCTCCTTCCCCTCCTTGAGATCGGCGTGGAGCCCCTGGCAGACGACCGTTTCGGCGTATTCCCCCTCGCCCGCTTCCAGGACGAGGCGCCGCACGAAAACGACCTCGCTTTCGCCGCCGCCGGGAAACCGGATCATCCCGTTTCGCTCCTCGCTCTTGAACCAGAGCCAGGTGAGAAATTCCCGCCCGACCGTTAGGGGATCGATCCCGGGCGGGAGGGGCGAGGAAGCGCGCACGCGGGAAACGGCAACGGCCGCCGCGCCCCGCGGGTTTAAGTCCGCCCCTTCGACGTCCCACGGCGCATAAGGAGCGAGGCCGAGCGAAAAGGATTCTTTGAAAAGCTCCTGGAGTTCCCCGACCACCTTGTCCGAGAGGCAGCAAAAGGTCAGGACGCTGTCCGGGACGGACCAGCAGATCTCATGAAAGGCGGGGACGGGGAGGGTTTTTCCGAGCAGTTCAAGCCTTACGGACTCCCGGATCGCTTCGCGTTGTTCGCGGTAAAGCTTCTTCTGTCCGCTTTCGGCGAGCTGTTTCCGTTCCGCCTCCAGGATCCGGAGCCGGAGGAGGGAAGGGGCGACCGACTTCCGGTCGATGCGGAGGGAAAAGAGCATGTACCGCCCCTGGGCATAGGAGGCATAGGCGAAATCCGTGTCGAGGCCGTTTTCCACGGAGGTCCAGCCCGCCGCTTTTTCGTCCGTCGTGCGCCAGACGGTCTGGAAGGCGTAGCGCCGGATCCGTTCGTTGAAGAATTCGGGGAAATGGTCCGGCAGGGCGCCGACGATGCGGTAACGCGAAAATGTGACAGATCCCTTCAACAATCCCATGGGTCTCTCCTTTTTTTCAACATGCTCCTAACCTACTTGCCCGGATGATGTCAAGGCCAAGTGGAGTCCGTCCGACTTTTAGATCGATCACCGGATGATTTAACAAGCATTTTCAGGGATAATCTGCATCGTGAACGCTTGGGAAAATACCCCTGCTTTGTCATTCCTGCGGGAGCGTGGGCGGGAATGGCAACTTGGATTGGACCCGATGCGGAGGAATTCAAGGCTTTCTCATCATACGCGTGGACACCCGGATGAATTTGTGATAGGAGGGTTCCGTAAATCTATTCTAAGGTGCTTAGATGCTTATCAAAAAAGTTGGCATTGTCGCCAATATCGCCAAGGAAAAATCGCCGGAATATACCGCTTCTCTCCGGGAGTGGATGCTGAAGCGCGGGCTGGAGGTCTATATCGAGGAGGGGATCGCCGCGAAGATCGGCTGCCTTCCCGGCGTTGAAAAAGGGAAGCTCTGGACGCTGGTGGATCTGATTGTCGTTTTTGGAGGCGACGGCACGATCCTGCGGACGGCGCGCCTGGCCCGCGACCGGGATGTGCCCATCGTCGGGATCAATCTCGGCGTATTCGGATATCTGACCGAAGTGAACCTCGACGAGATGTACAGCGCCATGGAGTTGATTCTCGCCGGGGATTTTCAGGTCGAAAAGAGGATGATGCTCGATGTGGAGATCCAGGGGGGCGAGGAGCCGTTCCGGGAGGGGACCGTCCTGAACGACGTCGTCATCAACCGGGGGAATATTTCCCGGATCGTGGAGTTGGAGACGACGGTGGACGGTCGTTATCTGACGACCTTCAAAGCCGACGGACTCATCATCGCGACGCCGACCGGCTCCACGGCCTATTCGCTGGCCGCGGGCGGACCCATCATCTTTCCCGAGCTGAATTCGATCCTCATCAACCCGATCTGCCCCCATACCCTGACGAACCGGCCGGTCATCCTGCCGGAA
>JAPLJW010000004.1 GCA_026388365.1 Deltaproteobacteria bacterium
ATCCGCTCCTGCCGCAGATATTTTGCCGCCAAGGGATGGATGGTTCTTTCGAGATCTCCTCCTTGGTTCTTCATAGATTTTGCCTCCTTCATCGTTGCTGGTGGATGCCGCGTTCTTCCGTTTCTCCTGCCGGGAGAAATCCGGCGGACCGGCGCTATTTTCCCTGGATGATGCGCATCAGCTCGTCATAAACATGCGCCGGCTGATGGGTTTCCACGCCGCCCGATCCCAGGTGGAAGACTTCGGCCCGGCCCTTGGCGGCCCGCTGGACTTCCCGGGAGAGCTGGCCGTCGCGGTTGAGTTCAGGCACCAGGATCTTCTTGACCTTGCAGGCCATCCGGTAGATCGGCTCGTCCGGAAACGGCCAGATGATGATGGGCCGCAGAAACCCGACTTTGATCCCCTCCGCACGGGCCTTTTTCACCGCCTCCATGGCCGGTCTTGATTCGCAGCCGTAGGCGATGATGCCGTATTCGGCGTCATCCATCATCTCTTCCTGAACACGGGTCAGTCGATCCAGGTGATCCGTGATCTTGCGGACCAGATGGATCGCCATTTTGTCCTGATCCTTTTCCGAGGTTGTGGCATAGCCTTTTGCCGTATGGGTGTAGGGCGATACGCAGATCCCGTACCCTTCACCGATATTGGGATAGGGATAATCGATGGTCCCCGGCGTGTTCAGGGGATACATCAGAAATTCCGAGGGCGGCGCCGTCGGCTTTCGCCGGGGAACGATCTTCAGCTCCCTCGCATCGGGAATAACGAGCAACTCCCGGGTATGTCCCACCGTTTCGTCGGTCAGCAGAAAAACCGGCGTCCTGAAAATCTCGGAAAGATTGAAACATTCGATGGTCAGATCGAAGGCCTCCTGGACATTCATCGGCGACAGGGCGATGATGGAATTATTCCCCCCGGCAGAGCCGTACTTCACCGTGTAGAGATCGCCCTGACCCACGCGGGTGGCGACGCCGTTGCTGGGTCCTGCCCGCTGCACGTCCACCACCACGTAGGGGAGCTCATTCTTGATGCCCCAGCCCAGGCCTTCGAGCTTCAGGCTGATGCCCGGGCCCGAGGAGACGGTCATGGCCTTCATGCCGGCCACGGAAGCGCCGCCCACCGAATGAATCGAGGCCAGTTCATCCTCCATCTGGATCGCCACACCTCCCACTTCGGGGAAACGCCTGGCAATGGTTTCCGAGATCTCCGAAGCCGGGGTGATCGGATAACCGGCAAAATAGCGGCATCCGGCAGCGATGGCGCCTTCGGCAATGGCCTCGTCACCCTGGACAAAATATTTATTGATGCTGCATTCCTGTTTTAACACAATGGTCAACCTCCTGTTTTTAAGCGCTGACCCCGGAAGCATATCTCCGGCGGTTTCCTGGATGCCTTCAGATCGGATGGCGAGAGGCTGGTCCGGGGTTGCCGCGAAAACATGCCGTCATGGGTCTTTCTTCCCTTGATGTTTTTGCCTCCGCATCAGGCCGACTTCTTCTCCAGGACAATGGCGAATTCGGGACAGTAGAGATCGCACATCCCGCACTCCGAACAGTCCTCGGGCCTGGCGGCCTTGGGCGGCTCGTATCCCTTCTTGTTCAAGGCTCCCGAACGCTCATAGACCTTCTTCGGGCAGAAGGTGATACAGAAGCCGCAACCCTTGCAAAAATCCCTGTTAATGTTAATGACCATGCAATCTGTCCTCCCTGTAATGAAGCCCCTCCCCCGGATCGATCGGGAAGAAGGGGAATACTTCAACAATTTTTCTCTGTCCTGCGCGCCTTTCTGCCCCTGTCAGGAAGAACACCGACCCTATGGCTGATAAAAATAGGTGGTGTTGGCGTTGGGGATGACGGCCAGGCTGGGGTTTCCGGTAAAATCCGCCACCCAGCGCTCCACCGTTTTCTGCGGATCGCAGGCCCGCAGATGGCACGTCTTCAGGACCGCCGGGTCCATATCCGCAGCGATGGCCACATCAAAAGCGACCAGCGTTCTGCCGAAAAGAAAAGACTTGTGCGCTCCCATCTTGAACCCCATCCTTTTGAAGTCCTCCAGGGCGGCCTCCGGGGTTGGAAAACGGGAGACATACTCAAAATAGACATCATCCCCCACGCCTTGGGGACAGGCCGCGAGCAGCAGGATCTTTCCGCCGGGCTTGACGGCCTGGGCCGCATGGGCCAGTCCCTTCTGGGCCTGGTAGAGGGTGATATCCTTCGGATGACCCCCGCAGGAGGCAATGGC
>JAPLJW010000033.1 GCA_026388365.1 Deltaproteobacteria bacterium
GCCTCCGATGTCCGGTTCGTGTCGCCCGGGGCCTATTTCGTCGCCTCGTTCATCAACATCGGCCTCTCCGCCGGGGAGCTGGGAAGTTCCTATCTCCTTCCCCGCCTCGTCGGCCTCTCCCGGGCGGCGGAAATCCTTTACACGGGCCGGAAGGTCCACGCCGAGGAGGCGGAGCGGATCGGCTTGGTCAGCCGGACCGTTCAGGCGGAGGCTCTCCTCGAAACCGCCCTCGCCTGCGCCCGGCAGATGATCGCCAAAAGCCCCGGAGGGCTCAAGCTGACCAAGCGGGCCCTCGACCGGAATATCGACGCCCAGTCTCTGCAGGAGGCCGTGGATTTTGAGAACCGCAACCAGGCGCTGATGGTCTTTTCCGGAGAGTTTTTCAAGCTCATCCAGGCCTTTGCAAAGCAGCCGGAAAAGCGATAGCGTAAAAGAACGACATTGACGAAACCTGATCGAAAACGGATCGGCATCATCGCCGACAGCCACGGAAACCTGGAGGCCACGGCGGAGGCGATCCTTCTCCTGAAGGGGCGCGGCGCGGGCCTTCTCATTCATCTCGGCGACTTCTGCGATTCCATCCGCCACGACCGGGCGGCAGCGATGATCGACCTCCTCCGGGAGAAGGGCGTCCTCGCCGTGAAGGGGAACAACGACTTTCTCGTGGAGAACAGACTGGCCGACGCCCGCCGGCCGCCCGACGCCGAAGGGAAGAACATGTTGGCATTTTTACGGGACGTACCCGTCGTCCGCACCCAGGGCGACATCCGCTTCGCCCATTCGCTCCCCTTCGACACACTCCGCGCCTTCTACGAGCCGATCGACACGGGAGACACGCGGCGGGCGGAAAAACTCTTCGCCGAAGCGGACTTCCGGATCCTTTTTTGCGGCCATGCGCACCTCCCGATCCTGTTCCGGAAGGCGGACGGGCGCGTGACGCGGGAGGCGGTCCCGGCGGGACGACCGACGGCCCTGGAACGGACGGAGCGATATATCTTCGTCGTCGGAGCGGCGTCGGACGGCGAGTGCGCGCTGTTCGACGACGAGGCCGGAACCTACGAGCGTCTCCGGACGGGAAAATAACAGGGCAGGCTGTTCAAAAACCCTCAGATGCAAGGCCCCCGAAATCCTGAACCGTGAGGCGTACTTTGAGGTACGTTGAACGGCTCAGAATGAGGGAAACGCAGCAGATGAGCGTTTTTCAACAGCCTGAAGGAGGGAACCATGGAGATCTACGGGATGCAGAAGGACATGGAGGCGTTCGGGAAGCTCCTCCCCGAACGGCAGGAGCGGATCGCAAAGGCCTCCTCGGAGCCCGTCCGGGACGACCCCATGAACGCGCTGGCGCGGAGGCTCCACCCCGGGAGCATCGACCTCGTCGTGGCTGAGGTCCGGGAGGAGACGGCCACGGCACGGACCTTCCGTCTGCGACCTGCGCAGGGCGCAGAGTTTCCCGTCTTCCGCGCCGGCCAGTACCTGAGCCTCAAGGTTCAGGTCGGGGATTCCTGGCTCACGCGGCCCTATTCCATCGCCTCAGCCCCGCATGAAGCCGAGGGCGCCGATGGTTTCTATGAGATCGCGATCCGCCGGAAGGAGGGCGGCTTCCTCACCGAACGGATCTGGAAGACCTGGGGGGTCGGCACGAAAATCTCCGCCTCCGGCCCTCATGGGATCTTTTATTACGATCCCCTTCGGGACAGCCCGGAGATCGTCGCCCTCGCCGGAGGAAGCGGGATCGCCCCGATCCGGTCGATGCTCCGGGAGATCGCGGCGGGGAGGATCGACGCGCGGATTGTCCTTCTCTACGGGACCCGCCGCCCCGATGACATCCCTTTCGAGGCGGAGTTCCGCGATCTTGCGGCGCGCCTGCCGGAGAAGATCAAGGTCGCTTTCGTCTGCAGCGAACCGGATGAACCGTGGCGCGGCCCGACCGGTTTTCTGACCGCCGCCTGCATCCGCGAGCAGGCGGGCGACCCCGCGGGAAAAACCTTCTTCCTCTGCGGCCCCGCCGAGATGTACCGTTTTCTCGACGGCGAGCTGGCCTCCCTGAAGATCCCGAAGCGGCGGATCCGCCGGGAGGTGTTCGGGGAAGAGGCCGCCATTGCCGCCCGCCCGGGATTTCCCCTCGCGGCGTGGGAAAAGAGCTTTTCGCTGACCGTCCGGACGGGGACGGCGGTGAAGACCGTCCGGGCCGCGGCGGAGGAGACGATTCTCGCCGCTCTGGAGCGGGCGGGGCTCGCCCCGGATTCCCAGTGCCGCTCCGGCGAGTGCGGCGTCTGCCGGTCTCACCTCGTCTCGGGCGAGGTCTTCATCAAGCCCGAGGACGACGGCCGCCGCGAGGCGGACCGGCGATTTGGCTTCATCCACCCCTGCGCGACCTATCCCCTCTCGGACCTTTCGATCCGCCTCCCGCTCACCGGCGCCGCCGCGAAGGGCGGCCCCCATTTCGACGCCGCGTACGACTGCATCGTCGTCGGGGCGGGAAACGGCGGGCTGGCCGCCGCCCTGAAGCTCGCCAAGGAAGGGGTCCGTGTCCTGCTGCTCGAACAGCACAACCTCCCCGGCGGCTTTGCCACGAGCTTCGTCCGCGGCCGATTCGAGTTCGAGCCCTCGCTCCATGAGTTATCCAATGTCGGTTCGCCGGAGGACCCGGGATTCGTCCGGAAATTTCTCCTCGGCGAGGGGGAGGCGGATTTCGAGTTTGTCCCCGTCCCCGAGGCCTACCGCCTGATCCTCACGGAGAAGGGGGTGAACCTCAAGATCCCGTTCGGGATCGAGAACTTTGTCGAAACCATCGCGGATGCCGTCCCGGGGAGCCGCGGACCCCTGGAAAAATATCTGGACGTCTGCAAGGGGGTCTTCGACGGGATCTCCTACGTGGGGCGGATGAAGGGAAAGCCCGACGGCCGGGTCCTGATGGAACAATACCCCGCCTTCCTTGCGACCGCGGGTTACACGGTGGAGGAGGTCACGCGGACCTTCGGCTTTCCCGAGGCCGCCCTCGATCTCATCTATCCCTACTGGTGCTACATCGGGCTCCCGGTGAACCGCCTCGCCTTCACGATCTGGGCGCTGGTCCTCTACGACTACCTCCTCCGGGGGGCCCATGTCCCCAGGGAGCGCTCCCACGGGATGTCCGCCGCCGTGGACGCCCGGATCCGGCAGCTCGGCGGCCGGACGGAGTACGGGGTCAAGGTCGTAAAGATCCTCACGGAAGAAGGCCGCGTGACCGGCGTGGAGACGGCCTCGGGCGAGCGGATCCAAACGCGCTTCGTCCTCTCCAACGCCTCGCCGAGCCTCGTCTATGGCCGGCTGATCGATCCGCCGGATGCGGTCCCCGAGGGGGCCTTCAAACTGACCAACGCCCGGAAGACGGGGTCGAGCGCCTTTGTCGTCTATCTCGGACTCGACTGCCCGCCCGAGGCGCTCAACATCGAGAGCTACGGCTACTTCATCGGGCCGGACATGGATACGCAGAAGGCCTACGAAAACTTCAGCGCCTTCGAGCCGCCGCGGATGCAGGCGACGATCTGCCTGAAGCAGGCGAACCCCGGCTGCTCACCCCCGGGAACGACGATCCTCTCGATGACCGCCCTGGCGGGCCCCGACGCCTGGAAGGACGTGAAACCGGAGCATTACGCAAAGGCCA
>JAPLJW010000245.1 GCA_026388365.1 Deltaproteobacteria bacterium
CAGTGGACTGCCGAGCGCGGCGGCCCGGGGGAAGATCTCCGGGAGCTGCGACAGCAGAAGTCCCGGGATGGCGGGATCGAGCCCGTACAAGGCGGCCTCCAAGTTGCCTTCGCCGGTGCGGAGGTCGTCGATTCCGATGACCGCGAACCGGCTCGTGTCGGTCCGGATGATCCGGTGTTCGTTGTTCAAAAGCGGCACCCCGTACCGCCGGAAGATCGCCCGGAGCTCGATCAGCGACCCGTACCAGTGTTCATGGTTCCCGAGCGTGGCGAAGGTTCCGTACCGGGTGCGGACCCGGGACATCTCTTCCAGGCATCCCGGGAGAAAAGAGAGCGAGTTTGAGATGTAATCCCCGGTCAGAACGAACAGGTCCGGCTGCAGTGGGATCACCTGGTCGACATAGTACCGCATCTGTCGCCGGTTCATGAAGATGCCGGCATGGATATCGGTGAGCTGAACCACCCTGAGGGGGCAGCCGAAGGGCAGGGTGAGCTCCTGGATCTCC
The DNA here is from genome assembly GCA_026388365.1 of Deltaproteobacteria bacterium. Next base: position 506 of record JAPLJW010000245.1, read on the forward strand.
TCCCTCCCGCCGGCATGGGAAGCGCCGTATCCGGAGAGCAGCAACGGAACGGCAAACAGGCCGCCAGCCCCGGCCCGGAGCAGGAGGCGGCGGCCCTGATCGACAGGTATGGGTGCAGAGCGACCGGCCAGACGGCGGGCGAGATGGGTGATCTGTCGTGCCAGGAAACCGGCGATCTGCCCAAGGCAGAGGAGCAGTGCGGAGAAGAGCGATCCCAGGTTCCACACGGCCGGGGGGTAAAAGAGGAGGATTTGCGCCGCCGCCGGCGGGTCCGCCCAGGGGATGGGCCGGAACAGGATGCAGAGGTTCACCGTGAAGAGCAGGCAGATCGTTGCCCCCGCGACGCCGACCACCCGGGATTTGAAGCGTTCGGACCGGCGTGTGGAGCGGATGGCCCTCCGGGCGCGGAGGAAGAGGTAAATCTGGGAGAGCAGCGCAAGCGTGAGGATCGTAACGCGGAACGTGGCAAACGGCAATCCGAACATCATGGGGTGGACTCCGTCGTCAACGGGGCCGGACGACGGATACGTCCGGTCCCGCCCGCGCCAATTGAAGTACCGGTTTCGGAGGCGATTCCCGTCATCGGGCGTCTGCCTGACGCGCCCCCCGCACAAAGACGATAAGTGCCAGGAGCAGGGCGACGAACATCGCCACCCCGCCTGCGATCTTGATCGGATAAACCACCGATGAGGGCGCGCTGACCGTAAACCAGCGGCACCAGAAGAAAACCAGGTCCCGGATGGGGTAGAGGATCACGCCGGCCACCGCAAGCCACGACGCCCAGGCGCGGAGCCTCCGGTCGGCCCGGGTTTGTATTCCCACAATGACGCCGATTGCGATGTTGAACAACGCGAACATCCAGGCATAGAGCCGCATGTTGTAGCCCGCCTCCCGGGAGGAGTTCGGCACGCGGACGTACGAGGCGGGATAATAGTTCTGGAAGTAAAGCCCTCCTGTCCGGTATACGGGTCCCCGTTTGATGTCGACCACCTGATGATCCAGCGGGTTCGACGAACCCTTGGTGTCCACCACGACGGCCGCCGCCTTTTCATGGAACTGGGGCATGGAGGTCGTCTTTTCGATGAAAAACGTCATCGAGAAATAGACCATGATCACCAGAAGCCCCACGACCACATTCTTGTTCCCCATCGCCAGGTTCATGGCATCCTCCTTTTTAGTTTCGGATCGGAGCTTTCCTTTGGACGAAGACAGTATAAGGTAAGTATTTCGGTGTGTCAAAGAGGAACATCAAGAGGAACATCAAGGAATATAAACCTCTGTCTGCTGTCCTAATAACCCAGATTGTTCTCATGAAGTTGGCAGTTGAAGCAATCCAGTCCATAGGGCGCAACCAATGTTTTCTTTTCTTTCATAAAAACTAAATCAGGCTTAGGTTAGTAGGTCATTTACACCCAAAAATGATTGTTCAGAAGCCCATCCAGCGGGTATTATTGTCGAGAGATTCACGACTGTTTACTAAAGCATTGGCTGGAAAATCCCAATCAGGATATCCCATGGCAATGGCAATTATGATTTTTTTATTTTCCGGTATTTGAGCAATTTTTCTCAAAACCTCCGGATACAACACCCCCTGATCTTCAATGCAGGTGCCAAGGCCGAAGTTAAGTGCGGCCAAACAAAGAGTCTGCATGGCTGCCCCGAGATCGAGCAGAGGCCCGACATCGCCTAATGATTTATCCGTCAGGATCAGAATTCCGATTGGAGCGTCAAAGAAACGGAAACCCCGCTCCAACCATACCGCTCTTTTCTCTCTATCTTCCCGGCGGATGTCCATTAGTTGAAATAACTTCTTGGCGAGATCTACCTGACGCTCCCTATAAATGCTGTCATTTGGCCAGTTGACTATATGATGTTCGGGGTGCATCGGTTCCTTCTTATTTAATTTATCTATGATAGCCACCCTCACCCTGTCCAGCACATCACCCGTTAGGACAATGAATTCCCATGGCTGCGTATTCACAGCCGAGGGTGATCTGCAGGCTGCGTCGAGTATTTTGGTTAATATATCCCTTGAAACGGGATCTGATTTGAACCCCCTGATGCTTTTTCTCTGGTAAATCGCTTCAATAATATCCATATCATTTCTCCTTGAAATGGGAGTTACCTATGTTCCTGTTGGCATTAATTGTCATGCCAGGTTAGCCCGATTTTGTATTTGCTTAAATTGTTTTCAGCACCAATTTGTCCAAAGCAATCCGAGGTCTTGCATTGGGTAACTGATCAGGATACCCGACAGGCAGAAGCATTACCGGGTAGATGCTTTCGTCCAATGCCAGATACTCCCTTACCTTATTGCGATCAAACCTTCCAATCCAGCAACTGCCCAGCCCCAGATCAACGGCCTTAAGAACGATGTGCTCTATGGCAATCGCCACATTCATGGAAAGATAAGCCTTAGCCGCTTCCTCGTCCATCATAGGGCTGGTCGTGATTGAGGGATGATTCATATCTACATCAACCCCTTCAAAGGCACCTTCTTTCAGCAGTTCTCCAATACGGCGCTCTCTTGTGGTCAGGGCCGTTAAGTCGGCGCAGCATACAAAAACAACCGATGCCTTGACAATAAACTTGTAGGGCGTTGAACGGCCAAGGGCCTGTTTGGCGGCGGCTGATTGAGCGACGATGAAGCGCGCCGGCTGAAGGTTTGATCCCGAAGGGGCGAGCCGAGCAGCATCCAGAAGCAGGCGGACAGTATCAGCCGAAATATCATCCTCCCTGAATTTACGAATGCTCCGCCGTGAAGCGATAACATCTGATAATTCCATTGTGGCACCTCCATGAAAATATGATAAGTCGAACGCTACAACTTCCTGTTGGGCATGTCAAATGAGGAAGGATTGTGTTGTACCAAATATCGTCTTAAGAACAAGGAAGCTTTTGACCAAAAGAAATTCTTAAACGCATCATCATGGAGGGAACGAATCAGCCCGAGCAAATAGTGGGACAACTATGGGTACGAGCATGTATCTCCAGAGAGGAAGGTCCTTGCGTCGATGAACGCATCTTCGATGATATGACGAATTGAAAAGTATCGACATTTTGATATATCTTTTTATAGATTGTCTTGAGGGGATACACAGTGCCAGATAATGACAACCACAATCCCATGTTTCAGGATACAATTAGCTATGAAGCACACGGCAATCTCTATCTGAACATAACGAACCAGTGTAGCGCCAATTGCGTATTCTGCATCCGGCACTACAAGGACGGGGTTTATGGTTACAACCTCCGTCTTTCAAGGGAACCTTCGGAAGAAGAGATCATAAGAGAACTTGAAAGTCTCAACCTCACTCAGCACAAAGGAGTCGTTTTCACTGGTTTTGGTGAACCCACATGCAGATTTGATATGTTGCTCCGCTTAACGGAGTGGCTGAACAAAAAGGGAATGCTCGTTAGGCTGGATACCAACGGCCATGCAGCACTTATGTACCCCGGCAGGGACGTTGTCGCAGAACTGAAAACAGCGGGTCTCGATGCCGTATCTGTAAGCCTTAATGCCGAATCGGAAGAAGTGTACAATCGGTTATGCAAACCCGTTTTTGAAGGTTCCTATGGAGCACTTCTTGATTTCACAAAAAAGGCTATAAAGACCGGCATCCGAACCCAAATGACCGTTGTCCGGCAGCCAGACATCGACATCAGTGAATGTGAAAGAATAGCAACTGGGCTGGGAGCCTCCTTCAAGGTGAGGTGATCTCAGAAATACTTGAACAGGTCATCCTCTTACTTTCCGGACGAGTTTGCGTGTGCTTCTCAATCGCAAAATTTCTGATGTGATGATATTTTGCTGGAGTGCCGCGGCATGAAGCGGCGTTTTATGCACCTTATGGTGGCAATGGCATGATCACGAAAAGAAAAAAGTTGCTGGTATTCGGTCTGCTGACCGTCATGGCAAGTGCCTTTCTGATGGCTTGCTCTTCCGGCGCCAAGACACCCCGCCTTGCAAGGGATGCCATCATACTGGCGTTCGGTGACAGCCTGACTTTCGGAACCGGGGCCACACTAACAGAAAGCTACCCGGCGATCCTGGAACGTCTGGTCGGTCGGCGGGTGGTTAATTCCGGGGTTCCGGGAGAGGTAACAGGTGAAGGGTTATCTCGCCTGCCGGGGGTGCTTGAGAGAGAGAAGCCTGCACTCATGATCCTTTGCCACGGAGGTAATGATCTGCTCCGTCGATTGAATCAGCAGCAAACCGCCAACAATTTACGGGCAATGATTCGGTTAGCGCGGGAACGGGGAATAGCTGTCGTTATCATCGCGGTGCCGTCTCCGGGCATATCCCTGTCGCCCCCGTCATTTTATCGAGAGATAGCCGCGGAAATGAAGATACCTTTTGAAGAGGAGGCCCTGTCCACGGTCCTGTCCGATGTTTCCCTCAAGTCTGATTATATCCATCCAAATGCCGCAGGATACCGCAGGCTGGCCGAGTCGATTGCAGCCCTTCTAAAAAAGAGCGGTGCGGTGGAGTAACCCCCTATTGCAAGACGCGAACAACTGCTTACCGACGATATCGTCCATAACAGATGCCTGCCTCTTTTATTGAAGGCCAGCATATTGGGTGACAGGATTTGTGTCGTAGAGTTCAACCAGTACTACGCAGGATTGATCGAAGAAAAAATGAAATGCACTGGACCTTGAAAACAAGTCAATAAACTCATAAAACGGGTAAAACTGAAGATTACCAATTGAAGAAGGACGTATGAGTGGGCTGATTGGGGAAAACAACAATTAGAGCCAATTGCAAAAGTCCTTCTGCGTCATTCCGGCGAAAGCCGGAATCCATTCTTTTCAGTGCGTTCTGGACCCCGGCTTTCGCCGGGGTGACGAAATAAACTGGTTTTGCAATTGGCTCATTAGGAAGATATTTATCAATGCAAAGGGGTAGATACCGTTGACGCTATTTAAACGATTTCTCCTGAAAGAGCCGTCCCACCGGAGGGTGAGACGGCTCAACGATCGTGTCCGTAAAAGGTTGCCGGCCTATTTTACTGCGTCTTTCAGGCCCTTCCCAGCTTTAAATACGGGGACTTTCTTTGCGGCTATTTTAATGGCCGCGCCCGTCTGGGGATTCCTGCCCGTGCGGGCTTTTCTCTTGATGACACCAAATGTGCCGAATCCAACCAGGGTGACAGTATCACCCTTTTTGAGCGCTTTCTGAATTGCAGCCAGTGTTGCGCCGACTGCCAGCTCCGCTTCTTTCTTGCTGCACGTAACTTTTGCCACTTCATCGATCAATTCCGCCTTGTTCATTTACCACCTCCTGTTTTTTTTATTTTACCAGACACACACCCATGATCGTTCTATACATTGTCGTTTTTCATAAATCAATCGAAATCAAGCCGTTAAAAGATTACTGTTTGAAGGGATGTATTCCAGCCAAAATCACCAGATACTTGACAAGGAAGAAAGATGCAGGCACCACGAACGAAAAATATGCCGTCAAGTATTTGCACATTTCATCTTATATTCAATAGGTTGCTCAGGAAATCCAACCTCCACTTTTAGGTATTTGTTATTGTGAGGCATGAATGGTCTTGGTCATCTCTTCCGCGAAGGTTACGATGCATTGAAACGATTGATTCTGGGCAGTATGGGCACATCGTATTTTTTACCGGTGCAGGGATGCCTGCTGAAAGCGGCGTGCCCACCTATCGGGCCACGGCGGAATCTGGAACCAGTATCACTGGGAGGAGTATGCCTGACAACCTGACAAAGAATTTCCAAAAGTGGGGAGAGGATGGGGAGAGAATAACAAAAGAAAGAAAAAGGGGTCGCGGTATTTCTCCGTAACCCCTTGATTCTTATGGTGGGCCAGGACAGAATTGAACTGTCGACACACGGATTTTCAGTCCGTTGCTCTACCGACTGAGCTACCGGCCCCCATTCGGCGGGCAATCGCCGAAATGGAAGGCTTCTCTATAAAATAATGCCCCCGTTTGTCAAGGCATTTTTCCGTCAGCCATTTTTCCGTCAGGTATGCGCCCCATTGCGGGTGAGATCAGAAATCGTCGGCGCACGACTATTCCATTCGCTCCTCCAGAGGAACGAAGGTTTTCTGTTCTCCGGCGGATGGGGGCATCTCGGAGGTGACGCCTGCCGGCGCCGTTGTTCTGTTTGCAGCATTTTCGGTGAAATTCCTGTACGCGTCCCGATCGGATTCGTCTTTCTCGCGGATGACGAGGGTGGCGGCAATCTTGTCATGCCACCCCTGCCTCTTGCCGTCAAAAGCGATCCAGAGAAAGCCGAGGCCGAGGACGGGGCCGGAGATCAGATAGCCTACGCACCGCAGAAAGGCGATGCCCGGAGTCATCGGGTCGCCCGACGCCTGGATCACGCGCAGGCCGAGAAGCATCTTTCCCGGCGTCCGGCCTGCGATCCCGTGAAACCATGTGAAGTACGTCATCCCGGCGAGGAGAGAGGCGGCGAGATAGAGGAGCGCAAAGACGCCCATCCCGTGCGTCATATCCGCGGGAGAGGACAGAACGCGGCCCATTATGTCGCCCCTCAAACCCAGGGCGAGCAGGCCGATCAGGAACAGGATCAGGGAGACGAAGTAGAGAATGATTTTGTCGACGAGAAAGGCGAAAAGTCTCCGCCAGAAACCGCCGTACCGTCTGTCCGTCATGGTTTTATTCCTTTCATGCCGTCGCTTCTGCTTTCCCGCCGCCCCTTTCGTACTGGAGGATGGCGAGGACGGCGAGCGACGCCGTCTCCACGCGGAGCACCCGCTTTCCCAAACTGACGGAGAGAAAGCCCGCCTGCCGGGCCAGTTCAATTTCTTCCGCGCTGAACCCTCCCTCCGGACCGATCACCAAAACGAATTCCTTCAATCCAGAACGGGATGGATCTCTAAGAATCTCACGGATTCCTGTTTTCGTCTCCTCCTCCCAGGGGATCAGTCGGAGGCCGTTTTCGGGAACGTCGCGAAGCATCCGCTCAAACGTCACGATCTCCCCGATCTCCGGGATGTCGGGCCGTCCGCACTGGCGGGAGGCTTCGACGGCGATCTTTTGCCACCTCTCCCTCTTCCGCGGAAGCTGTTCCGGCTGCCAGCGGGGGACGGACCGCTCCGCGAGGAAGGGGACGATCCGCTCCGCACCCAGTTCCGTCGCGTGCCGGATGATCCCGTCCATCTTTTCCACCTTGGGGACGGCCTGACAGAGGGTCACGTGAATCTCGGCGGCGGGCACAACCCTTCGACCGGTGATCTCCAACTCGATCCCGTCCGCGGTCCGCCGCCGGATGACCGCCTCGTACTCCCAGCCCGTGCCGTTAAAGATGAGCAGGGGATCCCCTTCCCTCATCCGGAGGACGGTTTTGAGATAGCGCGCCTGATTTGCGGCCGCCGCGCAGACGGCGCCCGTCTCGAGGGGGCGCGGAAGGTAGAGACGGGGAATCGTCACGGCCGGCCGCTCTCTTTCTTCAGGACGTAGCAGAGCCACTCCTTTTCGGTGATGAGGCGGTGGATCGGGAAGGAATCTCCGGGGAAATGGGCCTCGATGTCCGGTTTGTTCTGTTCGATGATCCCCGAGATGACGAGGTAGCCGCCGGGCCGGAGCAGGCGGATCAAATGGGACCGAAGCTTGATCAGGATCTTCGCCGTCATGTTTGCCACGATCAGGTGGAAGGACTCCGTGAGGGTGGCGACGTCGCAATTCCGGATTTCGACGCGGTCATCAACCTGGTTGATCCGGGCATTTTCCCGGGCGATCTCGACGGCCTTCTTGTCGATGTCCACGCAGAGGACCTTCTCTGCGTCCAATTTCGCGCAGGCGATGCCAAGGATGCCCGTTCCTGTCCCGACGTCGAGGACGCGCCACTGCTCGACGCTCCGGTCCCGGAGAAGAATCTCCTCGATCGCCTCCAGGCACATCCGGGTTGAGGCGTGTTGGCCGGTGCCGAAGGCCATGCCGGGGTCGATTTCGATGACGATGTCCCGGCCGGTCGGCGAGAAGCGTTCCCATGTCGGCTTGATGACGATGTTCCGGCTCACCCGGAGGGGCTTAAAGTATTTCTTCCACGCCTCACCCCAATCGGGATCGCGGATGCTCTCCGTCCGGAAGGCGGGTTTCTCCAACTCCGGAAAGAGCTCTGCCAGGCTGTCGATATAGGTATGAAGCGCGGCGAGACGCTGTTCCAGGCGGACGTCGAAAGGGAGGAAGGCCTTCAGGACCTCCCCGGAGGCGGTTTCGGGAAAATCGTTCGGCGATTTCGGTTCCAGGGACTCCTGGAAGGCCCCCTGGGCGCCGATCTCCGTCACGAAGTTGGCCAGGGCGTCGATCATTTCCATCGGGGCGGAAAGCTCGATCTTCAGCCAATAGCCCTTCTTTTCTGCCGCTTTGGCATGCAGTTCCGACATATTCCGCGCCTCCTTTCTCGGTCGGATATCTATAACCTTTTCGTGCGGATATTTCAAGCGGCTTGAATTTTGGGGGCCGTCATGGTAGCGTCTATAACAGAGGCGGGGACACGATGCCGAGCATCTGGGGACACGATGCCGCATCGTGTCCCCAGAAAATGGTTTGGGAGCGACGGTGAGATATTACCCTCTGTGCCTGGACATCTCCGGGAAACGTTGCGTCGTCGTCGGCGGCGGAAACGTGGCCGAGCGCAAGGTCGAGAGGCTTCTCGCCTGCGG
>JAPLJW010000313.1 GCA_026388365.1 Deltaproteobacteria bacterium
ATGGGGTTGTAGGACTGCTTGGATTCCGCCAGATTGGGGATGTTCATGTCACTCTCCTTGTTGACATAAAGGAATCCGCTGAAGAGCCTTCTGGCGCATTCATTGTCGAGGAACTGATACAGGCCCTTGATTCCGGAGTCGGCCTTTTCGAAATTAAGCGCGGCGGTCGTTCCGCTCAATCGCGACCCAATGCCAAATGCCGAAACCTTTCCGTCCACCCGGATCTGGATCCCCTTCGATTCGAGGCGAGCCATGTTCTTGAGCGTTGTGATCGCTGCATTCTTTTCGCAGGCCAAATTGCTCTCATGGTCCGCATCGCAGTCGTGCTGCTCACACCAGATCTCCAGAAATTGCAGGCATTCCTCGACATTCCCCGGAAGGATCTCTTCGACCTTTACCCGATCCTTTCGAAGGTATTCCCGTGAAAACTGGTGGATGAGGTTCCGTTTCTTGGAAAACCTGTTTCCCTTGAGATGGATCAGATCCTCCGTCAAATAGACGTAATCCTCAAATTCACGCTGCTCCTCCAGGACAAAAAAAGCCTCTAATTCGGAGCGATCCAGTGTCTCCAGATAATCCCCGGGGGCATACCAGTACCGGTCGAATCCCGCTTTTCGGGCAACATCGCGCAGCCCGGACGGGGTGTATGACGTTTCCGGCGAAAGGGGAAGGATGAGATGACGATTTTCCGGGTGATCTTCCATTTGACCGCCGATGAAAAGTTCCCCGTCCTCTATGGCGTAATCCGCCTGGAACGTCTTGTAACTCCAGGCGATGATGGAAGCCGGAGAATAGGCGCTGAGGTGGTAGGGGTGCCCGGAAAAGAACGGCTTCAGGATTGCATAATCGGAAACGGAAACGGGTTTGAAATTCATGGCGTCTGTTTCATCAGCATGGGAACACAGGCGGACATCTCCTGGAAACCGGCCCAACGATAGAGGCCGTCCGAACCAGGTTCGGCGATGAGTCCGATCCAGTGGAGGCCGTCGGCATGGAGACGTTCCAGGAGGGTCTGGAGGATCCGCCGGCCGATCCCCTGATTGCGATAGTCGCTGCGGACGGTCAAATCCTGAATGTAGGCATCGCTGACGCCGTCGCTGATCGCCCTCCCCATCCCCACGATATCCTCTCCCTCCAAGGCAACCACAAAACAATGGCTGCCCGTGATCAATCTCGGGATGAGTTGCGGACTTTCGTCATCGCCCCCCTGCCACCATCCCTGTGCCCGGTAGAGTCCTGCGATCTCCCGGATCTGATTTTCCGTGGGGACCCGGATCGTAACCGTGTTTATCCGGTCGTCAACATTCGTCGACATCATTTCCCTTCCGTAAAGAAATTCCCTTCATCTGCGCGCATTTTTTAGAGAGGGGTTCCGAGGTATAGGCTTCCTATATCTCCTCGGCGATTCGGTGTCAAGTCTGGCAATTTCCATGTCTGGCAATTTCCACGGCGATTTTCAAACCTGACGGTGGGGTGAGGAACAGGAAGAATTCTACAAAAACCATCAGGGGGTGTCCGATCGTTTCGGATTTGATTCGGGAGGGGGGGTGCCGGGGGTAAGATTTACAATCCGTTGCGTCGTTGCCAGGCCTCCTGGAAGAGTCTCCAGATGGAGATGAATACGGCGAGGAAAAAGAGCCCCAGCATGAAGGCAGGAGACGTGCTGAAGAGCTGGTCCAGCCAGTAACCGGCATACAAAAAAAGAAATGAGGCGATGGCGATGACAAAACCCCAGGCGCTTAGAAGAAAAATTGAAGAATACGTCGTCATCGATAGATGCAATTTGGGTGTGCTCAACATGACCATGCCCCCTTTGTGTTCTTTCTTTCCAACGTTCCGACTAAGTGACAATCAGCTTGATCGCGTCGATGACCGGAGAGGTGAACAGGGCCACAAAAACGGTGTAGAGCGCAAAGGCGCCGACCGCCTCGCCGGTGTACATCCCATGATACTTGTGCTTCAGAGAGATGATGATGAGTCCGCCCACGATCAGGCAGCCCAGTTGAAAATAGGGAAAGCCGGACGCCCCCGTTGCGGTAAATTCGGCAAACCCGAAGGTCGCCGTCAGCAGAACCACCCCCGCTGCCACCAGTATTGTCGATAAGAATTTTTTCATGACCCTTTCCTCCTTTTTTTCATCGGATCCGATCGCTTCAGATCCGTTGCCTTTCTTAATGAAATATACGTGCCAATTCGTAAGAGTTGCGTAACATATTTATATCCATATAATATGATTGATGTAATAATTACAGAACCCTCTTCGGGAGAGGCCGACGAGCTGCCGGTGATGGGCTTTGCAGCAAAAACGTTGAAACCGGTTCAACGGAACGTTCAATGTTTCGCTGCCGATTCACCGAAGCTTGCCCCGGGTTCGTAACATTGGAACGGTACTTCAGCGCCAGTCTCTCCGATCCAGGATGAGAGGATCGCCTTCTTTCATCTCATCAGGCGAGATCCGCTCCATGTGGTCAATCCGGACGGTGCAGATTTCACGAAAGTCGCTGCAGAATTTTTCCTTAAAATCTTTCCCCGCCTCTCCGGCGAACCGAACGGTGAGGTGGTCCTCATGGGCGGTGCGGGCGATCAGCAGTTGAAACCGAATCCCGGGGTGTTTTTTTTGGATCTCCTTCAACTGGCTGGGGGCGACAAAGAGTCCCCGGACCTTGACCGCGTCTCCGATGCGTCCGAAAATGCCGTCCAGGCGGCAGGAGGTCCTGCCGCAGGAACAGGGTTCCTCGATCAGCCGGGAAAGGTCGCCGGTTCCGAAACGGAAGAGGAAAAAGAGGGGATTGAAACGGGTGACAACCACCTGACCCAGTGCACCGCGGGGGACGTTTTGACCTGTCGCCGGATCGACGATCTCCACCAGGACCTCTTCGCAGAGGTGCCATCCCCTCTTTTCGGAACATTCATACGCGATGTCGCCCACCTCCGTTGCGCCATACATCTGATACGTGTCAATGCCATATTCATTCTCGAAACGCTCCCGGAGGGAGGCCTCCAAGGGTTCGGCGGCAAAACAGGCCTTGCGCAGTGAAAAATTTTTTCGGAAAGCATACCCTTCTTCTTCCGCCTTCCGGATGATCGCCATCAGGAAGCTGGGCGTACCGGTATAGGCCGTGACCCGGAGGTCGCGGATCAGTTGTACCTGGATCTGCGCGCCGGAGGTCCCGGAAGGGACGACCGTGGCGCCGATCCGCCTCAGTCCCCCGTGAAAAGTCAGTCCGGCGGCAACGAGGTGGTGGGAAAAGGCGTTTAAAACGATATCGTGCGGTCCGAGACCGGCCGCCGTATAGGCCCTCGCCCAGAGGGGATCACTTTCCGAAAGGTGCGGTTCATAGACCGGACCGGGGGAAACGAAGATCCGGTCGATCCGCGCTTCCGGGTCGGCGAGCCCGCCGAAAGGGGGTTCCGCCTTCTGAAGATCGATGAGGATCTCCCTTGTAATGACGGGCAGTTTTTCAAGTTCCTTCACCGAGGCAAGCTGTGCCGGTTCAAGTGAAAGTCCTTCGAGGGTTTTTCTGAAGAAGGGCGATTTGCGGCAGCCCCGCTCCGCCATGAGGCGCAGGGCCTCCCCCTGATCTTTTTCCCTTTTCCCCCGGCCGACGGTCTCCTGCTCATCAAAATAACGGCTCATGTTCGACCTCCATTCGGACTTGACGATATGGTTTGTGAAATCTACAGCCACCTTTTCCGGCGGTGGTAGGATTTGACCTCAGCGTAGGATTTGACTGCGCCCGCCGCGGACATCCCGAGATAGAATTCACGGATATCCGGGTTTTCCCGCAGGGCGTCCGCCGTTCCCTCCATCACGATCTTGCCGTTCTCCATGACATACCCATAATGGGCGATCTGAAGGGCCATCCGGGCGTTCTGTTCGACAAGGACGATGGACGTCCCCTCCTCCTCGTTGATCCGCCGGATGATCCAGAAGATCTCCCCGACGACGAGGGGGGCGAGTCCCAGGGAGGGTTCGTCAAGAAGGAGCAGTTCCGGGTGGGCCATCAGGGCGCGTCCCATGACCAGCATCTGCAGCTCGCCGCCGCTGAAGTACCCGGCCAGCCCCCGCC
>JAPLJW010000134.1 GCA_026388365.1 Deltaproteobacteria bacterium
CCCCAGACGTTGGCGATGGCCACGGCCAGGAGCGGCGTCAGGAAATGGCTCGCACCGCCGCCGATGTTGTGAAAACCGAGCGCCCTGCCCATGTTCTCGAAGAGCACCGAGGCGGAGATTAGCGGCGGTGCGGACGGATGGTAGCCACCGGCCAGGAGCCCCATCAGAATGAGAAACAGGATCATCAGAACGAAGGTCTGGGAAAGGCCAACCAGGATACCGGCGAGCGCGACGCCGGAGATGCCGACGGTCATCAGCTTGCGAGGGTCGATCCGGTCGGCGAGCCAGCCCGCCGGAAGCTGACCGAAACCGTAGGCCAGTGTGAAGGCCGAGACGACGAGGCCCGACTGCGTGTAGTCCAGGTTGAAGGCGCTGCGGATGAAGGGGATCAGCGGCACGGTGATCGTCGTCAGGACATGGTGGCTGAAGTGCCCCATGACGAACAGGGGCAGCATCCCCCCGAAGATGGCGCGCAGATTCAAATGGGGTTTCTCCTTCCGTTGCCTATGCCGTTCCCCGCGAGGGAATTTCTATGATCTCTCCGCATAACGGAAAACAGGGTGCTGCGTCAATTATTATTCCGTCCGTCCGGTACGGATCGACGTGTAGATCGCCGCCCCCACGACGATGATCCCCCCGGCGACCGTCTTGATGGCCGGTATTTCAGAGAGGATCACCGCGGCGAAGGCCATTCCGTATATCGGTTCCAGGGAGGCGATCAGCCCGGCCGTGGAGGCCCTGATCGTGCGGAGGCTGTCGGCGAAAAGGGTGTGGGCGATGGCGGTGAAGATTGCCCCGAGGACGATGATGTAGATCCAGCGGTGATCCGTCAGGAGGTCGATACCCGGCGAGACGAAGGGAAGCAGGAGAATGGCGGCGACGGCGATCTGGTAGAACATCATCGCGCTCGACGGGTAGCGTCTCAGGTATTTCCGGTAGAGGATGTTCCGGAGGGTGTAGAGAAAGGCGGAAAAGATCCCGAGAGCCGCCCCGAAGGCGATCCGGCCTCCCTTGATCCCGCCGGGCACGGCCAGATAGACGCCGACCAAGACAATCAGGGCGACCGTCAGGTCGCGGCGGTCGATCCGTTCGTCGAAGAAGAGGGGTTCCATCAACACGGTCATGACCGGAAATGTGTAGACGGCAATGAGGCTGATGGCAACACCGGACATCTGGACGGCGGTGAAAAAGGAGATCCAGTGGACGCCGATGAGAAGGCCGAGCAGCAGGAGCAAGCCCAGATCGGCCCGGCGCAAGAGACCCAGGCGTATTCCGGTCATACGGGTGAACAGCAGAAGCGTCAAGGCGGCGACCAGACAACGAAACGCAATGATGTCCGTCGGCGGGAGCGTGATCAGCTTCGCGAAAAGCGGCGTTGCGCTCATGATCACCACGGCGACGTGGAGTTCAACCATGCCCTTCTTCATGAAATCATCCTGAATCCGACGACTTCTTTTACGAAGCCATCCATTGTCTTGCTGTTAGAATAGGTCGCGGAGGCATACCACAAAAGGCCTTTACAGGAAAGATGAATGATGCACGGGGGCGGGCCAGGCGATCCGGAGGATCTTCGCGCCGCGGATCTTTCCCGCCTTCATTTCGGCAAGGGCCCGGTTGGCCTCCGTAAGAGGGTACTCCTGCACCTCGGGCCGGAGGGGGATCTTCGCGGCGAATTCCAGAAATTCGGCGATGTCCCGCCGTGTGACGTTTGCCACGCTCTTGATCTCCTTCTCCAGCCAGAGCTGAGAAGGATAATCGAGAAGGAGGAGTTCGGCCTTGTCCTTCTCCTCCTTCCGGATGGCGTTGATCACGAGCCTTCCTCCGGGGAGAAGGTGCTTCAGGGCCTCGAGCACGGGCTTCCAGGCGGGGGTCGTGTCGATAATCGCATGGAGTTTTTCAGGGGGTTCCGCCTCCGTTGCCCCCGCCCAGGCGGCGCCCAGTTCACGGGCGAAGGCCCGTTCCCGTTCGCTCCGGGCGAAGACGAAGGTTTTGGTATGGGGGAAGAGGTGGCGGACCGTGTGCAGGACGAGGTGGGCCGAGGCGCCAAAACCGGCGAGGCCGAGATTCCGGCCGTCGGAAAGCCCGGTGAGGCGGAGCGACCGGTAGCCGATCGCCCCCGCGCAGAGGAGCGGCGCCGCCTCCGCATCGGTGAAGACATCAGGGATGGGATGGGCGAAAGCCTCCGGAACGGTCATGAGCTCCGCGTAGCCGCCGTTTACATCACGGCCCGTGGCGCGAAACTGCGAGCAGAGATTTTCGTTTCCGGAGCGGCAGGCGTCGCAGATGCCGCAGGCCCAGTGGATCCAGCCCACGCCCACGCGGTCTCCCGGATGGAAACGTTCGATGTCCGGTCCCAGGCCGGCGACGCGCCCGACGATCTGGTGTCCCGGGATAACGGGAAAGGCGGGCGGCGGCGTCCTCCCTTCGATCTCGTCGATCTCCGTGTGGCAGATGCCGCAGGCGGCCACGCGGATCAGGATCTCGCCCTGACCGGGCGCAGGTTCCGGCGCCTCCGCTGAAACGAGCGGCGCCGGATTTTCCGCGAAACCGGAAAGGCCTTTCAGAATCATCGCTTTCATGGGACCTCCCTGAACCTTTTGAAGAGAAGGGTAATCCGGATGGCGCCGGATCGGCGGGGAGTATGATCCGGGATTGATTTTTTACCGTTTATTCATCTCAGGGGTGATACTTCCGGATCACCGCAGTGACGATCCCCCCGAGTTTGAGTTCCGTCCTGGGCCGGATCCGGGGATATTTCGGATTGGCCGCTTCCAGGACGACCGCCTTCCCTTCCCTCCGGAAGTACTTCATCGTCCACTCTCCGTCAACCTCGGCGATCACGATGTCGCCGCATTTAGGCTCCCGCCCCCTCTCCACGATGACGAGGTCCCCCTCCACAATGCCCGCTCCGCTCATGGAATCACCGCTCACCTGGAGCAGGTATGACGCCTCCGGCCTCGTGATCAGGTATTCGTCCATGGACAGGATGTCGCAGAGTGCCTCCTCCTCCGGGGATGGGAAGCCCGCCTGGATGGAACCGAGAACGGGAACGGTGAAGGGGCGTTTCGTCAGGCTCAGATGGCCCTTGTCGTCCTTGTCGAGCAGGCCGGCGGCGATGAGCTTCCCGATCCAAAAATGGACGACGCTCTTCGACCGGACCCCAAGCAGGGCGATCATCTCGGCATAGGAGGGCATCCGCCGGTTTTTTCGAAAGAAGGCGGCGAGGATTTTCCGGACCGATTGCGGGGTGCGTTTTTCTTTCATGGCTCCCTTGTATAGAACACGCGTTCTATTGTCAAGCGGAAAGTGAAAAGGGGAGACAGCCCTTTTTTCAGCGCGGGCTGGGGCGGATGCTGAGGACCACGGGCAGGGTGACGGCGATCATCAGGACGCCGACGACGACGAACGGCCAGCGGTATCCCCAGGCGGAGGCCATAATCCCTCCGAATAAAGGACCGGCAGCCATCCCCAGGCTGGTCATGGACGAGGTCAGGCCATAGGCTTTGCCGTAGCTGCTCGGCGGGACCAGACGCCCGACCAGCGCGTTCATCGTGGGAAGGATGCCCCCCGCCGCCAGGCCGTAGAGGATCCGCAGCAAAACCAGATGGAGGATTCCCTGCGCCACGCCGTGCAGGAGCATGCTCACGGCCGTCAGGAGGAGATGAAACAGGAGAATCCGCTTGTAGCCAATCCGGTCGCTGAGGTAGCCGATCCCGCCGGCGGACAGGGCGGCCGCCCCGCCGCTGATCGCAAAGAGCATGCCCGTTGTCGATGCCACGCCGCCCCGCGCCGCATCGCACATCGTTTCGATGAAGAGCGGCAGAATGGGCGCGACGAAATGAACCGTGAAGTGGAAAAAAAAGAAGAGGGCGAGCATCGCGGGAAAGCCCCCGTAGGCCAGGAGGGAGAAAAGCCGGTCGCCTTTCGCGAGCGTCTCCTTCGACGGCCGGCTGAACCGCTCCCGGGTTCCGAAGAGGACGAGCGCCCCGCCCAGCAGGATAATTGCGCCGCCCGCCAGGAAGGTGAACCGGTAGCCGATGACATCGGCCATGATTCCCCCGATCCATGGACCCAGGGTCATGCCGAGGAAAACCGCCACCTGCATGAGCCCCAGCGCGTATCCCAGCCTTTGCCTCGGGACGACCGTGGAGACCAATGCGATGGAGGCCGAAATGGTCCCCGTGGTCGCCCCCGAGAGGAGTCGGAGGAAGAGGAGTTGCCAAACGTTGGAGACGAGCCCCATCGCGAAGGTGATGACGGCGCCGCCGAACATGGCCCGTTCCACCATGATCTTCCGCCCGTGCCGGTCTGAGAGCCACCCCCAGAGCGGGGAGAAGAAGGCCATGACCAAACTGGCGGAGGCTGCCATGACGCCGGCCCAGACGGGAACAAGTCGCTCGTCGGTGACCCCCAACTCCCGGATATAGAAGGGGAGGAACGGCAGAACGAAGGCGAAGCCGATGATCGACAGGAGCTGGGCGGCGAACATGATGTAGAGGGTCTTCTGCCAGGGCTGCTCTCTTTCCGGTGCGGAAGAGTCGGGAGAGGGGTTCATGTTCATGGGTTATTCCAGGGACGGACTGCGAACAGCCGTTTCCCGGATGCGATGGCTGCCGGGGTCCGGTCGAAATGGTCGTCTTTCATCTTCGATTGATAATACAAAATAAAACGTGTATCAACATAAATATGAATATCCGATTCAATTTGTATCGTGACGGCGACGTACCGCCGCATCCGCTTATGAATGCGATCATCCGGATATCATGGAAGACCAGCGACGGATCCGCGATCGGGAAGATGACCCTCTCGAAGACGCAAGGGAGCAGATGATGCCCGGCAATTCCATTGTGAAGGGGATGGTCGCCCGGTTGGCCGCGACCCGTTTCGTCCGTGAGGCCCTTGCGGAGAAAGCGGATCTCAAAGCGATGAGGGCGAAGCCAACGCCCCGGATATGGGTCGGCCTGGGGCTCATGGGCTTCAGTTACATCATCGGCTGGCCGGCTGTCGGGCTTCTGGCCTGGATCTCCTATCATCTGCGGGAACCCCTGATCGTCGTCGTCGGTGGTCCCGCCACCTATGGCCTCTCCTATCTTGTCTTTCTGGCCGGATTCTATCTTGCGGGCGTGCATTATGCGCAGATCCTCCTGCGCTGGGCGACGCAGCGTCTCATGGAGCGGCTGACGGGGGCGGCGCCGCCGGAATGTGCCCCGCAATGCCTTCCGCCGCCCGGCTTTCCGTTGAGTGTGGCTGCCGGGATGAAGAGCGGCGTGGTCAGACGCAGGAAATGGGAAGCCCTGTCGCCTGCCTTTCTCGCCGGGATGATGGCCTTTCTCGCTTCCAGCCTCATGCTGTTCATCCGACCGGCGCTGGTTATCGTTCCCTTGGGGGTTTTCGTTCTTCTTTGCCTGGTCGCCCCCTTCTTTCCCGGGGTGGGGTTCTTCCTGCCCGTGATCAGTCGGCGAAAAACGGGCCGCAGGGCCGTGGCCCTGACCTTCGATGACGGCCCGGATCCGAATGTCACCCCCCGGCTGCTGGACCTTCTGCGGCGGCATGGCGTGCAGGCGACGTTTTTCGTTGCCGGCGCAAGCGCGGAACGACACCCGGAGCTGATCCGGGGGATCCTCTCTCGGGGCCATACCCTCGGAAACCACTCCTATCACCATGATCCCTTGCTGATGTTGCGTTCCCGGGCAAAGCTCCAAGAGGAGGTCGCCCGCACGCAGGATGTGCTTTCGGCCTTTGCCGTCCGTCCGTTGACCTTTCGCCCCCCCGTAGGAATCACCAATCCCAGGCTGCCGGGGGTCTTGGGGGCGCTCGGCATGTACTGCGTGACGTTCAGTTGCCGCGCCTTCGATCGGGGCAACCGGCGGATTGCCCGGCTGGCCGCGATCATCCTGAAGAAGGTCAGGCCCGGCGACATTCTTCTGCTGCATGACGTTTCGCCGAGGGGAGGGGAGGGGATCGAGGAATGGCTCGCGGAAATGGAACAGATCGTTTCCGGCCTGAAGCTGCAGGGGTATAAGATCCTCCCCCTGCACGAGCTGATCGATCGACCGGTGATGGAACGTCTTTCAACCAGTGAATCGTCGCCGTGATTATTCGCAACGTCAATGCCGTTCCGACGGGAAGGAGAGGATGGTCCGGTTGCAGACGGTGATCATATTATTCCCTTTATTCCCTTCCTGCCGGCGCCATTGCTATGCCTGAAAGGCATCCGGGCCGCGCATAACCTGAAGATGGACCGAAAAATAATACTGACATTTGGTTAGGGAAGGACGGACCACAAGAGAGCCAAAAGTATCAGGACATGGGCCGTGACGATCCCGAATTTGTGGTGATGATAAAATTCGTTCATCTTCTGAATCCGCTCAAGCCCGCCGCAACAACGTCTGAACAGTTCAAGATACCGATATTTATCATTGTCAGACGGTAAATTGTTTTGAAAGGCAAACATGGGATAAGCGGCATAAATGTGGTCGGTCAGAGGCCGAAACAAGGTGTCGATAATAATACCCTGCCAGGGCGTATAAGCCAGGGCTTCCGCGTAGGGGCGGTTTACGGCATAGGCATGGGCCAGGCTTTGATACCGGACTTTTTGTACACCGGGATCGGTTGTTTTTTGACTGGAGCGGATGAGACCGCCCAAAAGCAGGATCTGCCAATCCGGATGGGCGGATAAAAAACGGGTGCATTGGTTGAAGCGCCCGGCATCAAAACGATCAAAGAGGACGTCATCTTCGAAGACGACGATGCGCCCTGCGCCGGCCTCCAAGCCTTTACGCAGACAGGCCATGTGGGATTCATAAATGCCTTGTTCGACATTCCGGGGATGACGTTTGACGATGACAAATTCAACCCTGCCGGCCAGACCGACTTTATTGAACTGACTCGTCGCCGCCTGCCGCCGGTCTTTACGTTCTTCGACCGAAATACAGTAAATGCGGTCGAAAAAATCCCAACCACTGGCCTGTTTCATCACATCATAACCTGATACGTATTATATTCTGAGGATTCAGGACGGACCTCTTCCCCTCTTTGATGTGCGGTGATTGATAAGGCAATGCTTTTCACGGTGGGAGTATACCCATGTTTCGATCCGGATTCAACAAAATGCTCCCGTGCCTGTTTTTGTTTTGTTCAGAGTATACTGGCCCGCGTTTTTTAACTCTTTTCCGGACCCTCCTCCCGCACCTACCATAAAATTCCTCTAATTAAGAGGGAGTTGCTTGATGATTACTGTGACAGGCTCATTCAAGAAATTTCTTGAGAAAAGGCGGTCACTTTTATTTTCAAGATCAGGAAAATCGTAACTCCGGAAATCGCAGAAAGCCCATACCAAACCGGATTGTAACTGCCCAGGGTATCAAATATCCATCCTGCCAGAGTGGGGCCGATAATTCCTCCGATGGATCCAACCCCGAGCAGGATGCCGAGCATCTTCCCGAAGGAAACCATTCCAAAATACTCCTGAAGCATTGCCCCACGCAAAACCATTCCTCCGCCAAAACCCGGTGCAAAGAGAAGAACAAACAGCAGAAGGACCCAGAAGGACTGAACATAACAGAAGGCAAATACCCCCGCGCTCATCAAGAAAAAAGCTGTTGCCCAGACCATTCGTTTATCAAAACGGTCGCCCCACCAGCCAAAACCAAATCTTCCAACGATGCTTGTTAACGGTAACGCTGCGGCCACGGCGCCGGCCGCGGTTCTCGACATTCCGATAATGCTGAGGTAGGGCATGAGGTGCGTCATCACAGCGTTGACTGTCATTAGTCGGACTGATTCTGCTATAATCAGGTACAAGAAAGACCTTTTCTTGATTATCTCAAGGAAAGCCCCTTTCGTTTTTTGGGAACCCTTCCCGTGGCCGGAGGTCATCGATGATTCCGTAATCGATCCATCCGGACTCAATCCAAGTTCTTCAGGCCGGTCCCGCACAATGAGGGACAGGGGAATGCCTAAAAACCACATCCCCACCCCCAGAATGACCAGGGTCGATCGCCAACCGGATGCATCGATCAGAAAAACGATGAGGGGAATGATCAATCCTCCGGCCCCATACCCGCATGCCATGATGCCGAGCGCGAGCCCCACATTCTTCTTAAACCAGATCGCCACAGCCGTCATGGTGACCACAGTCGTGCAACCGCCCGCGCCAAACGAAATGAATAGGATGCACAGGTAAAACATGAGCAAGGAGTGAGTGAAGCTCAGAAGGATCAGGCCGATACCGATGACAATCATCCCGCCCAGGAGCAGTATTCTTGAGCCGAATCGGTCAACGAGGAACCCTACGATAGGCGCAAAAATGCCCATTTCGAGCCCGCGGAGGCTTGTGGCCAGGGAGATTTGAGTGTAGCTCCAGCCGAACTCGTGCTGAATGGGTTCAAAGAAAGCAGTGAAGCCGAAGAAGGTGATACCGCCCACATAGAGGTTGATGATGAAACAGGCAATGACGATCCACCATCCGTAATATAGGTTCTTGAACATGAACACCTTCAAAATAAACACCCCCCTTCCGCACCTGCCGGGGGGTGAGAACACCATTTCAAAAAATTTCAATAAGAGCTTTTTCTTCCGGGATGAGTATAAGGGAGCCCTCATGTTATGTCAATGATAATGGGGGCAATATGGGCGGCGAGGTTCAGATGCTTGCGGAAACGAACCGTCGAGGTGTTTTTTTGAAAAATCGCTGCCGCTTTGGGCCAGTACAACCGCAGATGAAACCATTTCGAAATACTTTGCATCAACCGGATGGTGGGGAAACAATATCCTGGTCGGAATGGGCGTCCTGCCGGTTTGCGGTGGTCCGGTCCCGTAGAATCAGACGACCGTTGATTTTCAGGGATCCTGAATTTTGTGGCGCTGAAAGTCTTTTTGGGATATGCAGGGAGCCATTTTATTCCGGTGAGACGGTTCCCCGATTTCCGCAATCAGGATGTTCCGTCTGCAAACCATCGGGTCGCGGTGGTTTTGAATCGATCGGAGGGATGGTGTTCAGGGAGGTAACGGGAGAAGGATTTGGAGATTAATCTCATATCGACAGGGACCAGCGGATGCGGTGGCCCCGCTCCGGTGAATTTGCCACAGGGGTTGGAGTTTTAACTTTATGAAAGTGCTTCTTATTTCCGCCAATACGACCCATGCCCCGCATCCCGTCTATCCCCTGGGTCTCGATTATCTTATCGGAGCCCTGACGCCACGGCATGAGGTCCAAATTCTGGATGTGAACGCGGGCGGGGGGATGGAACAGCTCGAAGCGGCCCTGAGGGATGGTAACCCGGAGGTGATCGGTCTTTCCCTGCGGAATATCGATAACGTGGACACCCTGGCCGTAAAAAGTTTCGTTCCGGGATATGAACGGATGGTCCGGCTCATCCGGAGCTGCACCGGTGCCCCGATCGTGCTGGGCGGCAGCGGTTTTTCTATTTTCCCCGGCGAATTGATGTCCCTGCTGGGCGCCGATTTCGGAGTCGTCGGGGAAGGGGAATACATGGCTCCCCTTCTCAATGCCCTCGAAAGGGGAGACGATCCTTCCGCTTTGCCCGGGATCATGATCCGGGGAGGACCCGTCCGGGATCCTGTCCCCTGGACGGGCGCCGTTGCCAGGCGGATGAGGCCTGCAGACACCCCGCGCCGTTTCTACCTGGATCGTGGGGGGATCCTGAACCTGCAGACCCAAAGAGGATGCCCCTTCCGCTGCATCTACTGCACCTATCCCCATATCGAGGGGCGCCGGATGCGGTTGGTCCCTCCCGACGAGGTTGCCGGGGAGGCCCGGGGGCTTCAGGAGATGGGCGCCAGGTTCCTCTTCATCACCGATTCCGCGTTCAATGCCGATGTCGACCACAGCCTGGCCGTCGCCAGGGCCTTTCGCCGCCGGGGTCTCACCATCCCCTGGGGGGCTTTTCTTACCCCGACGCGCCCTCCCGACGGCTATTACGGCATCCTCGCCGAGGCCGGATTGACCCATGCCGAGTTCGGGACGGAATCCCTTTGCGATCCGCAGTTGAAGCGGTACGGGAAACCGTTCGGCGTGGAGGAGGTCTTTGCCGCTCACGGGAGCGCCCGTCGCTCGGGGGTGCACATTGCCCACTATTTCCTGCTGGGAGGGCCGGGAGAAGATGCCCGGAGTCTGGACGAAACCATGAACCGTATGGAAGAGCTGGGAAAGGCGGCATTCTTTCTGTTGTGCGGCGTCCGGATTTATCCGCATACCCCCCTCTATGATCTTGCCGTGGAGGAGGGACAGATCAAGCCGGATCAGGACCTGCTCTCGCCGGTATTCTACCGATCGAAAGGCATCACAACGGAAGCGATCATCAACAGGGTCAAAAGGCAGGCGCGCGGCCGAGTGAACTGGGTCTATGGGGACGGCGGGGAAGAAACGGAACGGATCGTGACCCGGATGCATGCCCATGGTCATCCCGGCCCGCTGTGGGAGCTGCTGCTTCGCTGACAGGCCGAAACGCCCGTCTGCTGCATTTCCCTCATCCTTCGTTGTTCAACGTACCCAAAATTACGCCTCACGACTCAGGATTTCGGGGGCCTTGCATCCAAGCATCCCGTATCCTGTGCGGGACAAGCTTTTGAACAGCCTGGATCAGTGAATTTTTCGGCCGGCTGCTAAACCGGCGGCAGGGTCTGTCGTGATTTTTCTTGACACCATGGTCGCCTGACGGTAGTGGAGGCGCATCAGAACGTGAAGAGCGGGGGAAGGCATGACTGCACGGTTTCGTCATGAACATCTGCCGCTGGCGGGGAAGGCGGAGCACGTCGCCGCCGCGGCGCGATTCCCGGGCGATTCGGACTGGTTTTCCGGTCATTTCCCGGGCAATCCGATCGTGCCGGGGGTGGCGCTCATCGCCCTGGTGGCGGAAGCCGTCATCGAACGGGAACTCGGCGAGGGGCGGTCGCTGGCGATCACGGGCGTCCGCAGGGTTCGGTTTCGTCTGCCCGTCAGGCCGGACGATGAGGTGACCCTGGAAGCAACCCGGATGCCGGGTCGGCAAGGTCCGGCCTATTCTTTTACCGTATCTCTTGCCGGCGAAACGGTCTGCAGCGGTCTCCTGACGGCGGCAATCATTCCGTCGTGATCGGCCCGGCCCGCGAACGCCGGACAAAAAGTGCCGATAAAAATCCTTGACAAGCCGGGGGATTTTTAATGAAAGTAATGACACGCAATCGACGCTTTCGGTATCGGGGCGAACATGAACGGTTGCGCGAGGGAGGTTGAACCATGCCGGAGAGCAAAGAGACCCAGGAACGGATCCTCCGGATTGCCGAGATCATCATTGAGGAATTGAAGTTGGAAGAGATCACGCCGGAGTCGTTCGATCCCGATATGGATCTGGTGAACTAACGCGGGGTGGACAGCATTGACCTGGCTACCGTAGCCCTGGTTCGGCAGGACGAA
>JAPLJW010000270.1 GCA_026388365.1 Deltaproteobacteria bacterium
CAATCGCGACGATAGCGCCTTTGATCATAAATCCTCCTTGCATCTTTCTCAAGTATTCATGAAATCGGGGATCTCTTCCCCCCGGGTCAGATCTTCGCAGGTCTCCCGCTTCCGGATGACATACCAGCGGTCGTCCCGCACCAGGATCTCCGGGATCCTTGGACGCGAATTGTAGTTGGATGACATGGTGAACCCATAGGCGCCGGCGCTCATCACCGCCATGAGTTCTCCTCGCTCAAAGGCGGGCAGCGGCCGTCCCTTGGCCAGAAAATCGCCGGACTCGCAGATCGGGCCAACCACATCCGCCGTGATCTCCTCCCGCGCTCGCCGGAGAACCGGCTGGATCTGATGGAAAGCGCCGTAGAGGCTGGGGCGGATCAGGTCGTTCATCCCCGCATCGACGATAACGAACCTCTTCCCGTCGTTCCCCTTGGTGTAGAGAACCCGGGTCACCAGAATCCCTGCATTGCCGACGATCACCCGGCCCGGCTCGAAGATGAAGGTGCAGTCGAGATCCTTTGAGGCGTCGATGATCGCCCGGGCGTATTCCGCGGGATGGGGAGGGGTCTCCTGATCATAGGCGATCCCCAGACCGCCGCCGAGATCGAGATAGCGGATCGCGATCCCCTCTTCCCGGAGCCGCCGGATCAGATCCTTCAGTCGCCCGAGGGCGTCGATGAAGGGCGAAATCTTCGTCACCTGCGAGCCGATATGGCAGCTCACCCCCTTGATGTCCAGATTCGTGAGCGAGGACGCACGCCGGTAAGCGACGAGGGAGGCCTCGACGTCGATCCCGAATTTGTTCTCCCTGAGGCCGGTTGAGATATGGGGATGGGTCTCGGGGTCGACATCCGGGTTTACCCGAAGGGCAATCCCCGCCCGGACGCCTAATATTGCCGCGCGGTCGTTGATCGTCTCCAGTTCCTGAGTGGATTCCACGTTGAACATCAGGATGCCGGTTTTGAGGGCAAAATCGATCTCATCCTCCCGCTTCCCGACCCCGGAATAGACGATCTTGCCGGGATCGACGTGGGCCTTCAGGGCGCGGTAGAGCTCCCCCCCCGAGACGAGATCCACGCCGCCCCCCTCCCGGACGAAGAGCCTGAGGATCGCCGTGTTCGAATTGGCCTTGACGGCAAAGCAGACGATGTGGGGAACCTCCGCAAAGGCCGCGTCAAAGACGCGGAAATGTTGCAAAAGCGTCCGGTGGCTGTAGAGATAAAAGGGGGTGCCCGCCTCCCGGGCGATCTCCGCAACAGGGACCTCTTCGCAGAAGAGTTTGTCATCCTGATAATGGAAGTAATTCATCGTTCCCTTTTCTTTTGTTTCCTTGCGCTGCGACATTCTCAGCGTTTCTACCGGAGCCGTTGGGCGGGAGCGGACGGCTCCCCGCAGTACCCCCGGGAATCGCACGCCGATACCCGGTATGAATAGAAACGGCCCGCCGCGACGGCCGCATCGATGTAACGGAACACCTTTCCCCCCTCCCGCTGCACTGTTTGCTCGGCGACCTTGAGCATCGCAAACGGCCGGTAGTCCTGCGGGCATCCGGGACACGCCTGGTCTGCGGCCGCCTCGCTCCGGAGGATCCGGAAATGGTCGATCCGTCCGATCGGTCCGGGCGCCGACCAGCCAAGCAGGATCCCCTCCGCAACAGAGTCGGCGGTGAGGTCGGCGATTGCCGGAGGCAGTACGAGCCGCGGTGGAAGGGGATCCGTCTTCATCCCGCATCCCGCGTAG
>JAPLJW010000324.1 GCA_026388365.1 Deltaproteobacteria bacterium
CCGCTCGCCAGGGCGGCCATCGACGAGGGGATGATTTCACCGGACCACGACCTGCTCCTCCCGAAATTTTATCTGGTCCGGGAACTCGATGCGTGGCTGTCTGAAACGGTGAAGACCTGGATAGCGGACCGACCCCACTGGATGACCTGACGGCCGGACCGGACCAATCGCCGCGGCTGAGGCGCCTAAATCTGTTTAATCTTGTTCGTGACACGTGGCATTCTCCGGTTCGCGGTATTCAGACCAATGCTTCGCTACAAATGATTCGGGGGATCGGTTTCTCTTCGAGTTCCAGGCTTCGCCGGGCTGCCACGTCTTTCAGGTTGTGCTGGTCGTAGATTCGGATCAGATTTTTGTAGAGCGCCTCACCTACTACGGCATTTCGCCGCAACTGGTTCAACTCGCGCTTGACCGCACCGGTCAAAGCGCTTCGGAAAGCCTTCTCCAGAATGTTGACATTACCCTTGATTTCTTCATCGGTCACGGCTTCAAAAAGGATCCTGAGTTCCCGAAGCGCATAGAACTGGCCGTGCGTGAGATTGAAGGTATGCCTGCGCTCGGCTTCCCGGTGTTTGACTTCCTCGGCAAATGCCCGTTGCACGGCCATGACTGCCTTGTTGTATCCGTCCGGCAGGTCGGCGGCCTTTGCATCAGGAGCGCATTTGACCGTGCCGACCACCCTCGGAACATCGCGGGAAAAGACGGCGCCCTTTTCGTCGAGCAGAAAGAGCTGCTGAAAACGGCCGGCCTGGCAGAAAACAAACAAACCCTTTTGCAGAGAAGGCCGCGCAGAGCGGATGCCGTCGCGCAGCGCGGCGATGCGCTCGAACTCCGCAGGGTCTTCCTTCCGCAATTGCCGCAGGATTTCCTCGGCTTCGTTCAAGTCCAGAAACTCGTCTTCCGGTTTGCCCCAGAGGTCCAACTGCACCGGGCCGCCGCCCTGTGTTTCATAAATGGCATACATCGCCTCGGGGTTCAGGCGTTCGGTCTCGTCCAGGATGTTGGAGTCCTCCCCGATGGTGTCGTGAATCTCTTGAATCCGGTTGTGCAGTTTGTCGTATAAATTTAGATTTTTCTCGATTCCCACTTCCGGCAAGAAGTTGAAGGCGAAGATGCTTTCATGTTCCGATCCGATACGGTCGATGCGACCGAAGCGTTGAATCAGCCGCACCGGGTTCCAGTGCAGATCGTAATTGATGATGTTGTCACAGTCCTGGAGATTGAGACCTTCGGCCAGAACGTCGGTGGCAACGACGGTCATGAGTTCCGCTTCGCCTTTGGCAAAGAGATACTCCGGGTTGGCTTTCGGCGCGAACCGTCCGACCACGCGCGCTTTGCTCTTGTCCCCGCTGTAGATCACCTCCACGTCGGGAAGGCGGTCGCCGGGGTTCAGATTGGCGTAAAGATACTTCGCCGTGTTGGCGTACTGAGTGAAGATCAACCTTTTCGCACCCTTCAACGGCTTGTCAGACAGGCGCGCTTTGAGCGTTTGGAGTTTGGCGTCTTTCACGGGGGTGATGGGTTCAACCAGCGTCCGGACCGTCTTCAAAATCTCGATGTCGTGCGCGATGTGCCTGCGCAGGGTATCCGTGTCGAAGTCCGCTGCGTCGTAGCGTTGCGATACCGCGCGCAAGGCATCCATGAAGTCGATCTCTTCGATCGTGTCGCTTCCATAGAGGATGTACTGCGCTTCCTCTCCCGCCGGGACGAAGCCCTGGTCGATGGCCTTGATAAACGACTCATGAATCTTGAGCAACCGGCGGATGGTCTCCTGAAAGGCGTAAACACTCGACTCAAACCGCTTGAACAAGAGAACGCGCATCAAACCGCGCAGGTTCGCCCCGGCCCGCTGCAGACTGACATACGGCTCTTTCTTCTGCTTCTCGGCGTGAACATAGTGCCACAGGCCATAACGCGCGTAGGTCAGTTCCCCCGCCGCGGCCTTGGCCGGTTTGCCCTTCCGGGATTTGCCGAGATAGCCGCGCAACTGCTGGTAAAGTCCCTGGTAGGTCTCTTCGATGCTGTACGCGATGGTTTGAAGCTGCCGCTTCGGGAAGAACTGGTGCTTCCCGCCGACGAGCACATAGGCCTTCCGCCTGCCGTCGAGGTATTCCTGAAAACGACCGGGATCGACCGGCTCGTGTGTCTCGGCGTCAAAACCATACCACCGCAGGATATGGTTGCGCGTGCGGCGGACAAGGATGTTGACCAGCAAGTCGGGCAGTTTCTTTTCCCCGCGCTCGATCAGTTTGAAGAACTCCTTCAGGTTCGGCGGGTCAACAGGCATATCCGTCCGGTCGTCCTGGTGGAAAAGCTTGATCTGGTGGTAAACATCCCACGCGCTTTTGTTACGGGGCGTAGCGGTCAGGAAACAGCAACGGCGGCCGGTGGAAAGGAACGTCTGGACTACCTTATAGCGCTGGGTGTCGGGATGCCGGAGATTGTGGCTTTCGTCCACGAGCACGAAGTCGCGGTCCTTGTAGCGGAAGTCTTTCAGGAGCTTGGTTACGCCGTCGTTGTCATCTTCCCGGAGATACCCCATCGAAAGAACTTGGGCGTTGAGTTGGTAAACCTCGTTGTACCGTTCCCACATTTCCTTGAGCGGGGCGGGACAAATGACCAGCGGGCGCGCGTGGTCCGTGCGCTCAAAGTGCTTCACGATGGCCGCGCCGATGTAGCTCTTGCCCAGGCCGACCACGTCCGACACAAACCCGCCGCCGAAATCCCTGATCATCTGGATGGACTGCCGGACGGCGACTTTCTGAAAATTCGCCAATTTGCGGAATATATCGTCATCCCAGAGGAGTTCCTGCTCTTCCTCGCCCTCCAGCCGGTCTTTCACGAGGGCAAAGAGCGTCTTCATGTA
>JAPLJW010000098.1 GCA_026388365.1 Deltaproteobacteria bacterium
AGAGCCCCTTGCGCGCCGAATTTAACCAGGGCATGGTAGGATTGAAGGCCCAGCACCATGCCGGTGAAGAAACTGACGAGCACGATGATCATCGTAGATCTTGCCCCGATATAATAGACCTGCTGGACGATCTTGATCAGTTGTTTGGATCGTAAGATCTTCAGAAACGCCAAGAGGAGAAAAATGGCTGAGGCGCCCAGATTGTTGATCCAGCCAATCGCTGCACTGCCGAAAAGGGCAAACGGCTTTGTCAAGACCATATCAAGCTCCGATCCTGTTTTGCTTTCAGAAAAGTTCTGACGGCTTGCATTGAACTCCATGAGAAAAGGGCCCGCTTTTTATTGATTACTTTTATCGGAAAGTCAAGGCTTGTTACGTGCGCACATTTTTCATAGTCGGATAAATATTTTTTACCATTTTGCTTTTTATCATATTTTTCTTCCATCCCCCTCTTTCAGGTTTTCCCTGCCGAGGCTCGTCAACATGGAGAACTCCTCGACCGACAGGGTCTCCGCCCTTCGGGTTCGGTCGATACCGCTTTCGGTGAACATCCTGCCGACCATCTCCTCCGGAAGACCGGTCCGGCGGAGGTTGTTCCAGAGGGTTTTTCTTCTCTGGGCGAAGGCCGCCCGGACAATTTTTGCAAACAGCGCCTCATCCGGGAGATCGGGCTCCTGTCGAACCGTAAGCCGGAGAACGGACGAAACCACGTCGGGGACCGGATAAAAGCAGGTCGGAGGTACCGTCAATTCGCACGTGGCTTTCGTATATCGTGCCACAAAAACCGAGGGTATGCCGTAATCCTTCGTTCCCGGAAGCGCCGTAATCCGGTCCGCCAGCTCCTTCTGGAACATCAGGACCATCAACGTGATCGACCGTCGGAAGTCGAGCAGATGAAAGAGGATCGGGGAAGAAATATGGTAAGGGATATTCCCGACGACCTTGATCCGTCCTCCCGGACGGGCGGAGGAAAAATCATACTTCAAGACATCCGTCTGCAGGACCTCCACCCGATCCTGTCCGGCGAACCGCTCTCGCAGGACGCCCACCAGGCGCTGATCAATTTCAAGGGCGATCACCTGGCCGGCCTTCTTCGCCAGTTCTTCCGTCATGGAGCCGAGGCCCGCGCCGATTTCCACAACCGTCTCATCCCCTGCGGGTTCCGCCAGCGCAACGATTCGGCGAATGATGTTCATGTCCTCCAGAAAGGACTGTCCCAATCGCTTCCGGGGGTGAATGGCATATCGTGCGAGTATATGTCGGATGGATGTCATCTTATGCTCCCCGCCCGGATCGACGTGATCAGACGGCGTGTAACATAATAGGCCGGGATCGCAAAGAAGGGGGCCATGAGGATCCCGCCCGTCAGGAGAGGCAGGAAAATCTTCCATCCCAGCGCCGCGATGGCGCCCAGACTGTAATCCGCAAATTCGAAATGACAGCGTTCCATCCCCAGCAGGAATCGACCGAGCTCATACTGGGAGAGGTAGAACAGGGGGATGGTCAGTGGATTGGAGATGATCCATGAGCCGAGATAGGCGGCTGTGATGTTCTGCCGAAAGAGGAGACCGACGAGGACGATGATCGCCGTATGGAAGGGAATGGTCGGCGTCACGCCGACGAACACGCCGATCGCAAGTCCGGCGGCGACCTGTGCGGGTTCACCCTGCAAACTGATGAATCTCTCGTAAAAATTCTGGAATCTCTTCTTCAGGATCATGAGTAAGCCGTGAGAGGCCAGCGGGAGACGGCATTCAGATCAAGCCCGTCCTTCCGACCGGCCTCGAGGAGATGTGTTCCGACCACGGCGATCATCGCCGCGTTGTCGGTGCAGAGAACGGGAGGGGGAATGAAAACCTCGATACCCGCAGAGGCCGCATCGGTGTAGAAACGTTCCCGCAGACGGCTGTTCGCGGCAACCCCGCCGCAGACGACGACGCGGGTCGCCGCAACCATCGTTGCGGCCCGCAGGGTCTTCTCCACCAGAACATCGCAGATTGCCTCCTGATACGATGCCGTCAGATCGGGCAATTCATCAGGGGTAAAAGGGGCGCCCCGCTTCTTGAGCCTTGTGAGGAGAGAGGTCTTCAGGCCGCTGAAGCTGAAATCCAGACTGTCCCGCATCGCCCGTGGAAATGGGACCGCCTCTCGGTTGCCCTGATTCGCGAGGCGGTCGATCACCACCCCTCCCGGATAGCCGATCTCCAAAAGTTTTGCTGCTTTGTCGAAGGCCTCTCCCGCCGCATCATCCCGGGTCTGACCCAGTACGGTGAACCGCTGAAAGCCCTCCACCCGGTAAATGGTTGTATGACCGCCGGAAACCACGAGAGAGACAAACGGAAATTCCGGGGGGCTTTCCCTCAGAAATGCCGCTGCCACGTGGCCTTCCAGGTGATTAACGCCCACCAGGGGCAGGCGCCGGGCAAAGGCCAACGCCTTGGCCGTGGACAATCCGACCAGCAGGGAACCGATCAGGCCGGGCCCCTTTGTCACCGCGATGCCGTCCATCTCGGCTATGGTCATGTTCGCATCCTCCAGGGCCTCAAGGATCACCGGGACGATCGCCTCGATATGTTTGCGGGAGGCGATTTCCGGGACGACGCCGCCGTACCGCGCGTGTACCTTGGCCTGTGAGGCAATCACATTGGAGAGCAAAATGTTCCCGTTTCGGACCACTGCAGCCGCGGTTTCATCACAGGAAGATTCTATTCCCAGAACCACCATCAAAGCATACCCCTCATATTTTCATTTACAAAAGCGTGAAAACATATATAGAATTACCAGCATTTTGCAAATAAACTTTTCGAGAAGAGAGACAACTATGGAAATACAAACCGATTTTCTCGTTCTTGGCACCGGCATCGCGGGTCTCAGCTTCGCCATCAAGGCGGCAAAGCTGGGCACCGTCGCCATGGTTACGAAGAAGAACAAGACCGACTCGAATACGAATCTGGCGCAGGGAGGGATTGCCGTCGTCCAGGATCAGACGGATCGATTCGAGTATCACATCAACGATACGCTGACCTGCGGCGCCGGGCTATCGAACGAAGAGGTCGTCCGGTTCGTCGTGACGGAGGGTCCGGAGAGGATCCGCGAATTGGTGAAATGGGGCGTCGAGTTCACCCGTTCGAAGGAGGATCCCGAACGGTTCGATCTCGGTCGGGAGGGGGGCCATTCGATGAGAAGGGTCATCCATGCCAAGGACCTGACCGGGCGGGAGATCGAGAGGGCGCTTCACGAAAAGGCCGGTCAAAATGACAACATCCGGATCTTCGAAAACCACATTGCGATCGATCTGATTATGAAGTCCTCCGCTCTCGGCCAGAAGATGGAACGCGGAGACCGCTGCCTGGGCGCCTACGTCCTGGATATTGAACGGAATGAAATTCATACCTTCCGGGCGAAGTTCGTCATGTTATCCACCGGCGGCGCCGGCAAGGTCTATCTGATCACCACGAATCCCGATATCGCAACGGCAGACGGAATTGCCATGGCCTACCGGGCGGGTGCGAAGATCGCCAACATGGAGTTCATTCAATTTCACCCCACCTGTCTTTACCACCCCGACGCAAAATCCTTTCTGATCAGCGAAGCGGTTCGCGGCGAGGGGGCGATTCTGAAACTGAAAAACGGCGCTACCTTTATGGAAAAATACCATCCCATGAAGAGCCTTGCGCCCCGCGATGTCGTTGCCAAGGCGATCGACACCGAACTGAAAAAGTCCGGGGATGATTGCGTCCTGCTCGATATCACCCATCGCGAGAAGGATTTTCTGATATCCCGGTTTCCGAATATCTATGAGAAGTGTCTGGAGTTCGGCATCGACATGGCGAGGAACCCCGTCCCGGTCGTTCCGGCCGAACACTACCTCTGCGGCGGGGTCATGGTGAACGACATGGGAGAAACGAGCATTTCCGGGCTCTTCGCCTGCGGTGAAGTCTCCTGCACCGGATTGCACGGCGCCAACCGTCTGGCGAGCAACTCTCTCCTCGAAGCGGTCGTCTTTGCGCATCGCTCGTTCATGCGCGTCGCGGAGCTTCTCCCCAACGCCGGGGAAGATCCGGTTCCCATCCCGCCTTGGGATGCCAAAGGGGCCACGGTAAGCGACGAATCGGTGGTCGTTTCTCACAACTGGGACGAGATCCGCCGGTGCATGTGGAACTATGTGGGCATCGTCCGTTCCGACAAGCGGCTGGAAAGGGCGCAACGCCGGATCGATCTCATCAGCCGGGAGATCGACGAATATTACCGGAACTTCATCGTCACACGGGATCTTCTGGAGCTGCGGAATATCGCGGTGGCCGCGAAGCTCATCGTGACCTGCGCCCGGATGAGGAAGGAGAGCCGGGGCCTTCAATACAATCTTGACTATCCGGAGAAGAATGATCGGGTCTGGCTGAAGGATACGGTCGTCTGCCGCGAGGAGTTGTGGCGGAAGACCTGAAACGCCGGCCTTTGCCGCAAATCATTGCCGTTCAAATTCCAGTTCGACCTTTCCGCTCACGCTGGCGAAAAACAGCTTGAGGGGGCCGTCTCCCCGGCCTGCATCTCTTCCCTTGTTTTCCGTTCGTCGGCAGCAATCCCGATCAGTCAGAATGCGCCGATAACAAGACGGCCCCATCGTTTCATGGCTTCTCACCGAAGACCCGGTTGAAGATAAAATCGACCTGCTTCAGAAAATTCCCAACCTGAAATACCCCCTCAATATCATCCGCATTCAGTTGAGACATGACCTCGCCGTCCTGTAACAGCAAGTCCCTGAATTCAAGCCCTTCCTGCCAGGACCTCATGGCGTTTCGCTGAACGATGACATAGGCCCCTTCCCGGGAGATCCCCTTTTCGATCAGCTTGAGCAGAACCATCTGCGAAAAGATGACCCCCTTCGTCATCCACAGATTGGCAAGCATCCTCTCAGGATAGACGACGAGCTGATCGATCAGGCCGGTGAAGCGGCTCAGCATGAAATCGAGAAGGATCGTCGCATCCGGACCGATGACCCTCTCGACGGAGGAGTGGCTGATATCCCTTTCGTGCCATAGGGCGACATCCTCCAGGGCGGCCACGGCATAGGAACGCATGAGACGGGAAAGGCCGGAAATGTTCTCCGAAAGGACGGGATTCCGCTTGTGGGGCATGGCGGATGATCCCTTCTGCCCCGGTGAGAAATACTCCTCCGCCTCGCGCACCTCGGTCCGCTGAAGAAGGCGGATCTCCTGGGCAAACTTGTCGATCGATGACGCAATGATGGCCAGTGTCGAAAAGTATTCGGCGTGGCGGTCCCGCTGGACGATCTGGGAGGAGACGGGCGCCGGCTTCAGCCGCAGTTTCCGGCAGACATATTCCTCGATCGCGGGATC
>JAPLJW010000118.1 GCA_026388365.1 Deltaproteobacteria bacterium
GGGCTGGATGTCCTCAAAGGCCAGGACCCGATCATCTTCATGCACCTTCCGGCAGGGAATCGTTCCCGCCGCGATCTTGCAGAATACGCACTCCTCCATTATTCCTTACCCCCTTTATCCCGGATGAAACACCCCGGCGTAGGCCTTACGCCCTCACCCCTCTTGCGCAGTCGATAGCCTCTGTGAGGGACAGGGCGCCCGTATAGAGGGCCTTCCCCGCAATCACCCCGATGACACCCTGTTTCTCCAGGGGGATGAGCCTCTTGATATCCCGGATCCCGGACACGCCGCCGGAGGCGATCACCGGAATTCCGACCGCTTTGGCCAGCGCCCCCGTTGCCGCAATGTTGACGCCGGTTTCCATGCCATCCCGGGCAATATCCGTATAGACCAGTGCGGCGGGCCGGTCCTCCACAAACCGGATCGCCACCGCCGCCGCGGTTTCTTCCGTCTTTTCCGTCCATCCCCGGACGGCGACACGCCCCCCGACCGCATCAATGCCCAGGATCACCTGACCCGGAAAGGCGAGGCACGCCTCCCGGACAAACCCCGGATCATTGAGGGCGGCCGTGCCGAGAATCACCCAGCGCACCCCGCTCCGGAGGTAGGCCTCCACCGTCGTCATGGTTCGGATGCCGCCCCCCACCTGGACCGACAGCCCCGTCTCCGCGACGATTTCCCGGATCACCGCCTCATGACGCGGGGCGCCGGCGAGGGAACCGTCCAGATCGACCACGTGCAGACGTTCGGCGCCCTTGTTTTTCCACACGGTCGCCATGACCACCGGATCGTCCGCGTAAATGGTCGCCCGCCCGAAGTCCCCCTGGATCAAGCGCACGCAACGGCCCTCCTTCAGATCGATGGCGGGTATGACAATCATCAAGAGATCTCTTTAAAAACAAAGTGTTTACCGTTTCAAGGGAAATCCCGCCAGGGTCCGGTATTCCAGGGTGCTCAAAACGCTACGGCAGACCGGGGAAGGTCTTCAGGACCTGTTCCAGTCCTCCTGCCGCCAGTTCCTCCGCCGTGACCCACTTCCAAGAGGACGCGTGGAGGAGATCCTCCATCAGCGAAGTCTGCGTCCGGTCAAAGGCGTCCCGCCAGACGAGAACCCCGTCCTCGACCCGGATCAGATGGATCTCGAAGGCAACCGACGCCGGCTTCTCCGCGGCGAAGGGTTCCCCCTTCCTCTCCCGAAAACGGTAGACATATCCGATCACCACCCCCTCCGCCCCCAATTCTCTTCCCACATCACGCAGGATCTGCCGGAGCGGGGCCTTGAGGGATGCCGTGGAAACCCGCCGATAAACCCCGGCGACGCGCTCCCCCGCAATGACGCTGAATTTCGGTTTGCTTTTTTCCAGTTGTTCCAGAAAGAGGGCCTCGACCACCGTTTCCGGACTTCCAACGGCTTTCGCGGCGCTGAAGATCATCCCGCAGAGAGGACAACGCACAGCGCCGCTCTGCAGGTCTTCCGGAACGATCTGCTGAAAAGGAAGCACGGCGATCCGGTCGAAGACGATCCTCCCCTCCGGGGCGGGGATGCCCGCATCCTGGCGATAATGGCAACCGAGGATCGGCAGAAGGAAGCAGGGAATCAGGAGACTGTAGAAAAACCTGCGAACGCAGGACGATTTTTCGATGGCTTGGAACCCCCTTATCCCTGATGTAAGGCTGTTTTCTTCTCTATCGGTTGCTCACCCCGGCGGCTGAACCCGGATTTCCGTTACAGTCGGCAGCCCCGGAACAACGGCTATGGAGAATTTTTTTCGGGGGCCTCAACCTTCCAGGGAACCTTTGGTGGACAGGACCCCCTCGATCCGTCCATCGATCGCAACCGCCTCCCGGAAGGCGCGGGCAAAGGCCTTGAAAATCGCCTCCGCTATATGATGGCCATTGGTACCATACATGAGGTTAACGTGCAATGTTATTCCGCTATGATCAGAGAATGACTTGAAAAACTCTCTAAGCAGGGTCGGATCGAACCCCCCGATCCTTCCCTCCCCGACTTCTGCGTTCCAGACCAGATAAGGCCGGCCGGAGAGATCCATCGCCACACCGCAGAGGCTCTCATCCATCGGAACCCATGCCGAGCCGTACCGGGCGATCCCTTTTCTCTCCCCGAGGGCCTTCCGGACAGCCTGCCCCAGACAGATCCCCACATCCTCCACAAGGTGATGATCGTCAACGGCAGTGTCTCCCCGGCCCCGGACGTCAAGATCCGTCAGACCATGTCGCGCAAAGAGGTTCAGCATGTGATCGAGAAAAGGGATGGAGGTGTCGATCCGCCCCTCCCCCTGCCCGTCCAGATCGATCGCCACCGAGATCTCCGTCTCCGCGGTCTTTCTCCGGATGGTCGCTTTTCTCATGGATTTATCTCCTTCAAATGACCTTGTTCAGGGGATATTCAATGATCCCCTCGGCGCCCGCCTCCTTCAAGAGGGGGATCAGATCCCGGACGATGCTGCCGCCCACAATGGTCTCCACGGCAAGCCAGTCATCGGAATACAGGTTGGAGATCGTCGGCGCCTTCAGAGAGGGGAGGAGGATCACCAGCCGTCCGAGATTCTCCCGCGCGACGTTCATCTTCAACCCCACCTTTCCCATCGCCTGGAGGGAACCATTCAGCAGAAGCCGGATCTGTTCGATCTTCTGTCTTTTCCAGGGGTCCGCCCAGGCCTCACGGTTGGCGATCAACTGAGTGTTCGTCCTCATCAGCTCGTGGATGATCTTGAGCTTGTTGGCCCGGATGGTGCTTCCCGTCTCCGTCACCTCGACGATCGCATCCACCAGCCCTTCGACCACCTTGGCCTCCGTCGCCCCCCA
>JAPLJW010000194.1 GCA_026388365.1 Deltaproteobacteria bacterium
CCAGAGGTCGCTGTCAACCTGGGCGGTGATCGCGACCATCGGGGTCGAATCCATGTAGGCGGTGGCGATTCCGGTGACCATGTTGGTGGCGCCGGGACCCGAGGTGGAGAGGCAGACCCCCACCTTTCCCGTCGCCCGGGCATAGCCGTCGGCGGCATGGGCCGCCGCCTGCTCGTGCCGCATCAGGTAGTGCCGGATGGGGCTTTCGGCAAGCCGATCGTTGAGCGGCAGGGTGTTGGCCCCGGGATAGCCGAAAATCACCTCCGCCCCCTCCTCCGCCAGGGTTTTCAAAACAATGTCCGCACCGATGGTACCCATTGTAAAGCTCCTTTCAGCGAATAAAAAAGCCGCCGATTCTCCCGAACCGCGGCTTTTCTTGAGAAAAAAAAGCCGCGGACCTTCAAGGGGCCCGCGGCTCTCGTCTTTTATGTCATCCCATCAAAGACGCCGAGCAGCAGCCCCCGTGCGTACGAGTACTACGACGGAAAGTACGAGAAGCAGGCTGTTCGACGATGGGTGGTTCATCAATAAATCCTTCCAGTCCAAAAATTGAGGCCGAACCCTACAGGAAAGAAAAACCCGTGTCAAGGTATTTTTTGGGCGTTTTTGAACAGCCGGTTAACAGGCGGACGGCCCTCTTTGTGACACAGCCCTGTCCCTGGTTCGGAAATCGGTCGTCAGAAGTTGGGGTCCGTATCGAATCGGCGCGCCCCGCCGGGCAGTTTGTCGGGTTCGATCGTTTCGGCGTCTTCGGGCGTCGTCCCCTCGAGGAAGCATTCGTAGATCGCCCCCTTGTTCGAGGCCTTGGCCGGGGCGCCGGTCTTCGGATCGACCCGCACGAAAACGATCCCCTCGGGCACGGGGAAGAGTTCGACCGGGGTTCCCTGGAGGGCCTTCTCCGCAAAATAAAGCCAGACCGGGGCCGCCGCGCGTCCGCCGACCTCCTGGTTGCCCATGGGCCGCTCCTGATCGAAGCCGATCCAGACGCCGGCGACCAGCGACGGCGTGAATCCCATGAACCAGGCGTCGCGCGTGTCGTCCGTCGTTCCGGTCTTGCCGGCGACCGGCCGGCCGAGCTTCCGCACCCGCTGGCCCGTTCCGCTCTCGACGACGTCCTGCATCACGTAGCTCGTCATGAACGCGATCCGCGGGTCGATCACCTGCTCCGCCTTCGGCTGCGTCTCCTCGAAGACATGACCTGTCCGGTCGACGATTTTCCGGATGAAGAAGGGCTGCACCCGCTTCCCCCCGTTCGCCAGGACGCCGTAGGCCCGGACCAGTTCCTGGAGAGTAACCCCGGAGGTGCCGAGGGCCATCGAGAGGTTCCGGGAGAGGGGCGAGGAGATCCCCAGGTTGGTTGCGTAGGAAGCCGCATAATCCACGCCGATCTCCTCGAGGACCTTGATTGTGATGATGTTCCGGGAGTGGATCAGGGCGTTGTGAAGCGTCGTGGGACCGAGGAACTTCCTGTCAAAATTCTGCGGTTTCCAGACGCCGTCGGGCTGCTGGGGATCCGGATAGACAAGGGGGGAGTCCACGAGGACCGTTGCGGGGGTCATCCCCTTGTCGAAGGCCGCCGTGTAGATCAGCGGCTTGAAGGCCGATCCGGGCTGGCGCCGGGACTGGGTCGCGCGGTTGAATTCGCTCCGCTGGAAATTGCGCCCCCCGACCATCGCCCGGATGGCGCCGGTCTTCGGGTCCATCGCGAAGAAGGCCCCCTGGACCTGTCCCTTCTCATAGTTTTCCCGTTCTTCCATCTCCCGGAGGCCCTGCTCCACAGAATCCCGCGCCGCCTTCTGCATCTGGATGTTCAGGGTCGTATAAACCTCGAGACCCTCCTTGTAGAGAACGTCGCTGCCGTATTTCTCCTGGATGTAGCGGCGGATATTTTCGATGAAGTAAGGGGCGATTTTGTCCTTCGGCTTGATCGAGCGGAATTTGACGATCGTGGAAAGCGCCCGGTCCTTCTCGCGCTGGGTGATGTAGCCGTCTTCCAACATCCGGTTGAGGACGTAAACCTGCCGCTGGTAGGCCCGCTCCGGGTGGAGGTAGGGAGAATAGTTGCTCGGGGCTTTGGGGAGTCCCGCCAGCATGGCCGCTTCCGGCAGCGACAGGTCCCGGGCGCTTTTCCCGAAATACCCCTGGGCGGCGGCCTCGACGCCGTAGGTCCCATGGCCGAGGTAAATGTGGTTCAGATAGAGGGTGATGATCTCTTCCTTGGTCAGATACCGGTCGATCTTGTAGGCGAGGAGCGCCTCCTTGATCTTCCGGAGGTAGCTCTTCTCCGGGGAGAGGTAGAGGGCTTTGGCGACCTGCTGGGTGATCGTGCTTCCCCCCTGGACGATCTTGCCCGCCTCGATATTCTTGAAGAAGGCCCGGGACATGCTCTGCATGTCGAAGCCGCTGTGCTGGAAAAAGCGGGCGTCCTCGGAGGCGACGAAGGCCTGGATCACCATCTTCGGAATCTCCTCGTATTTGATCACCTTCCGGTCCTCGAGGAAGAATTCATCGATCAGCTCGTTGTTATCCGCATAGACCCGCGTCGTGATGCTGGGACGGTAGTCCTTCAGGGCGGCAATGCTGGGGAGTTCCTTCAGGAGCACGTAATAGACCAGGCTGGTTCCCGCCAGGGCGGCGGCGACGAAGAGCACAAGGATCGCGACGATGATGATTCCCAGGAGAGAACGTCGGGAAGACGATCTTCTCCTTCGGGGGACATAACTTTTGACGGTCATGGATGGTCCGCTTCCTCTTGTCCCGCATCCGCGGTTTCTTCCGGTGCCGGCTTTTTCCTGCGGGCGAATTTTGCCACAAAAATGCTCACCTCGTAAAGAACCATCAGCGGGATCGCCATCAGGATCTGGCTGAGGGCGTCGGGAGACGGGGTCAGGATGGCGGCGACGATGAAGATAATCAGGATCGCGTAACGCCTATGTTTTGATAGCATTTTCGAGTTGACGATGCCGAGTTTGGCTAGAAAGAAGATGAAGACCGGCATTTCAAAACAGAGGCCGAAGGCAAGGAGGAATTTAAGCGTCAGGCTGAGATACTCCCGGAAAGAGATCATCGGCTTGAGGAAATCCGTGGAAAAACTCACGAAAAAGCGGAAGGCCGGCGGCAGCGCGATGAAATAGCCGAACAGGACGCCGCCGACGAAGAGGACTGTGGAGAAGAAGACGAACGGAAAGACGAACCTTTTTTCGGTCTTGTAAAGCCCCGGAGAGACGAAGCGCCAGATCTCGAAAAGGGTGTAGGGGGCCGTCAGAAACAGGGAGGCGAAGAAAGCGATCTTCATGTGGATGAAGAAGGCCTCCGGGAGTCCGGTGAAGATCATGGAACTCTGGGCCGGCATGGCATCGACGAGGGGCTTGGTGATCACCCGGAAGGACCAGTCCTTGAACAGATAGCAGACGCCGAAACCGACGCCGACGACGATGAGAATGCGGATCAGCCTCGTCTTGAGCTCTTCGAGGTGCGATGTCAGCGGCATTTTTTCTTCTTCGTGTTTTTCGTTTTCCATAGAGGAGATGGTTTGTGCGGCTCCGGTGAGGGAGCATGATGGGGACACGATGCGGCATCGTGTCCCCATCATGCTCAGGGCTGGGGTTTGGAATCGGCCGGCTTCGGGGCGTCACGGCCTGCCCCGTCGGCAGCGTCATGAGGGACGGGGGCTTCCTTCTCTTCTTCTTTCCCGTAGAGCAGGGAATCCTTGAGCCCGTCCATGTCCTTTTTCAACTCGTCCGTCTTCAGGGTCTCCTTGATCGTGTCGGTGGCGCTTTCGGTGACCTTGCGGAATTCAGCGAGACCCTTTCCCAGCGCCTTTGCGATATCGGGCAATTTTTTGGGACCCACCACCAAGAGGGCGATCACCGCAATCACCAGCAGCTCCGGCATACCGATACCAAACATGCCCCCACCTCACCCTTCTTGCCGATCTCACTGAAATCTCTTTGAAACTGGAGGAATTTTCCCAAAAGCCACTCCACATAAAAGTTTATACCCGCAGACCGAAATGTTTGTCAATGTTTTTTCCGGGAGGCGAGCGCCCGCAAAATCTTTTGCCATTTAAGGGTTTTTGTGTTAGAAGCGATCCCCTATCCGAGGCGATAAGGTGATCCCCAAGATAAGGTGGCCTGATGTCGAAGAACACGGGAATTGTGAAGGACCGACGCTATTTAGGACACGGAAGCGAATTTACCCATCCCGAGACCCCTCAACGTCTCATCTCGATCTACGAGATGCTTGAAAATCCCGACATGGCCTGGAAATTCACCGGTATCAATGCAAGGCACGCCACGCACGAAGAGTTGGAACGGGTCCATCGGTCTTCCTACATCGATTTCATCGCCCAAACGGCGGGAAAGGCGATGACGATGCTCGATCCCGACACGGTGGCCACGGCCGAGACTTATGATGCGGCGAGATTGGCGGCCGGGGGGGTCATAAACGCCATCGACAGCGTGGTCTCCGGGGAGACGGACAATGCCTTCGCCCTGGTCCGGCCGCCGGGGCACCACGCCCAAGCGGCGGAGGCCGCGGGATTCTGCATCTTTAACAACATCGCCATCGGCGCCCGGCATGCCCTGGCCCGGTGGGGCATGGAGCGGATCCTGATCGTGGACTGGGACCTCCATCACGGCAATGGCACGGCGGAGACTTTTTACGAGGATCGTCAGGTTCTCTACTTTTCCACGCACCAGTCCCCGGGTTACCCGGGAACGGGCGACCTGTCGGAGACGGGGAAGGGGCCGGGGCTCGGCTACACGATCAATGTTCCTCTGCGGCCCGGGGCGGACGACGCCTTCTATATCCGCGTGTTCCGGGAGATCCTCTGCCCGGTCGTCCGGGAATTCCGTCCGGAGATCATCCTGGTCTCAGCCGGTTTTGACATCTATGTCGGCGATCCCCTGGGGGAGATGAAGGTGACGCCGGAAGGCTTCGCCTGCCTGACCCGGATCCTCCTCAATCTGGCCGATGAGTGCTGCAAGGGTCGTCTGGTCCTGGTCCTCGAGGGCGGGTATAATGTTCTGGGCCTGACCAAGTCTGTGCGGGCGGTTCTCCAGGAGCTCCTTGGGGAAACCCGCGTGACGGAGGAGACCCTGAGCCGGATGGCCGCGGATACGGATGAAACGTGCGACCGCCTGATCGGGCGGGTAAAGGAGAAGATCGGACCCTTCTGGAAAATATAGGGGCAGTGTCCCGACATTTCCGCGGGTGATGAACGATGTTGAGGTGATTCAGTGGAGAAGATCAAGATCAGCAAAGATGAAGTCGCCCATGTGGCCCACCTGGCGAGGCTGGAGTTCGGCGCGGAGGAAATGGAGAAATTCACCGCCCAGTTGAACGACATCCTGCTGTACATGGACAAGCTGGGCGAGGTTGACACGGCCGGCGTCGCGCCGGTCACCCACGCGATTGTCCGGAAGAACGCCTTCCGTGAGGATGCGGTCGGCGTGTCCCTCCCCCCCGAGGCCTCGCTGGCCAACGCCCCGGAGGCGCGCGGAGGGTGCTTCCTGGTCCCGAAGGTGATCGAGTAAAAGAGGAAAATATCCGATTATGGAATTGCATGAGTTGACCATTCACGAACTGCTGGACCGGCTCCGGGCGGGGGAGACCACCTCCGCGGAAATCACGGCCTCCGTTTTCGGCCGGATCGACGCCGTTGAAAAAGAGGTCCACGCCTACATCACGCTGATGCGGGAAACGGCCCTGGCCGAGGCGGCACAGGCGGATGAACGGATTCGAAAAGGCGAAATTGGTCCGCTGACGGGGATTCCCATCGCGCTGAAGGACATCTGCTGCACGAAAGGAATCCGGACGACATGCGGCTCCCGGATCCTCCAGAACTTCATTCCGCCCTACGACGCGACCGTTGTCACGAAGCTCCGGGCGGCGGGCGCCGTCTTCACCGGCAAGACGAACATGGACGAATTCGCCATGGGTTCCTCCACGGAGACCTCCTTCTTCGGCGTGACGCGGAACCCCTGGGACCGCGATCGGATCCCCGGCGGCTCCAGCGGCGGCTCCGCGGCGGCGGTGGCGGCGGACGAATGCATTGCCGCGATCGGATCGGATACGGGCGGCTCCATCCGCCAGCCGGCGGCCCTCTGCGGCGTCGTCGGCCTGAAGCCGACCTACGGCCGGGTATCCCGCTTCGGCCTTATCGCCTTCGCCTCGTCGCTGGACCAGATCGGCCCCTTCACGAAGGATGTGGAGGACTGCGCGATCATGATGAACGTCATCGCCGGCTACGACCCCAGGGAGTCCACCTCCGTGCCGGAGGAGGTCCCCGATTACCGGCGGTTTCTGGGCCAGGGGATCGAGGGCTGGAACGTCGGGATCCCGAAGGAGTACTTTATCGCCGGGATCGACCCGGAGGTCGAGGCGGCCGTCCGCCGGGCGATCGCGGTTGTCGAGGGGGCGGGGGCGAAGTGCATCGAGGTCTCGCTCCCCCACACCGGTTACTGTCTCGCCGTTTACTACATCGTTGCCCCGGCGGAGGCGTGTTCCAACCTTGCCCGCTACGACGGCGTCAAATACGGCTTTCGCTCCGGGGAGGGCCGCGATCTGATGGAGATGTACAAGAAGACCCGCGCCGCGGGTTTCGGCGCCGAGGTGAAGCGGCGGATCATGATCGGCACCTACGCCCTCTCGTCGGGTTACTATGACGCCTACTACAAAAAGGCATCCCAGGTCCGGGGGCTGATCAAGCGGGATTTCGACGAGGCGTTCGCAAAATGCGACGTGATCCTGACCCCCACGACGCCCACGCCGGCCTTCCGGATCGGCGAGCGGACCGACGATCCCATGCAGATGTACCTGTCCGACATCTTCACGATCTCGACCAACCTGGCCGGGATTCCGGGGATCTCCGTTCCCTGCGGCTTCACCGCGGCCGGACTTCCCGTCGGGGTGCAGTTCCTGGCGGGCCACTTCCAGGAGGGACGGCTGATCCAGTTCGCCGGGGCGTTCGAGAAACAGGCCCATATCGAGCAAAGGAGACCCCCGTTATAATGGAATTTGAACCGGTCATCGGGCTCGAGATCCATGCCCAGCTTCTCACGGATGCGAAGATCTTCTGCGGTTGCTCGACGAAGTTCGGGGCGGCGCCCAACACCCACACCTGTCCCGTCTGCCTCGGGATGCCCGGGGTGCTGCCGGTGCTCAACCGGAAGGTCGTGGAGTTCATGATCCGAA
Source organism: Deltaproteobacteria bacterium (assembly GCA_026388365.1). The sequence goes on from JAPLJW010000194.1 coordinate 7,198, forward strand.
TGGCCCTCGCGACCCACTGCCGGATCAACCGGGAGTGCAACTTCGCCCGGAAAAATTACTTTTACCCCGATCTTCCCAAGGGGTACCAGATCTCACAATACGCCCATCCGCCCGCCGAGCACGGCTGGGTCGAGGTGGAAATCAACGGCGGAAAGAAGCGGATCGGGATCACGCGGATCCACATGGAGGAGGACGCGGGAAAGCTGATGCACGACGAGCGCAACCCCGTGAGCCTGGTCGATCTGAACCGGACGGGGGTGCCGCTCATCGAGATCGTCAGCGACCCGGACATCCGGAGCGCCGAAGAGGCGGCGGCCTACCTCCGGCGTCTTCACGAGACCCTCGTCTATCTCGGGATCTGCGATGGAAACATGGAGGAGGGGAGCTTCCGCTGCGACGCGAACGTCTCGCTCAGGCCCCGGGGGACCGAGCCCTTCGGGATCCGGGCGGAACTCAAGAACATGAACTCCTTCCGAAACGTCCAGCGGGCCCTCGAATATGAAATCAAGCGCCAGCATTACGTCCTCGAAGGGGGCGGCGAGGTGGTCCAGGAGACGCGCCTCTGGGACGACACGGCGGGCGTGACCCAATCCATGCGGGGCAAGGAGGAGGCTCACGACTACCGCTACTTCCCCGATCCGGATCTCGTTCCCGTCGTAATCGACGACGCCTGGATCGAGGAGATCCGGAAGACCCTGCCCGAACTCCCCCTGGAGAAGCGGGAGCGGTTCGTCCGGGATTACCGGATTTCCGCCTACGATGCGGGGGTTCTCACGGCGAGCCGCGCGCTCGCCGACTATTACGAAGCGGTGGTCAAACTCTCCGGGCAGCCGAAGATCGCGGCCAACTGGGTCATGGGCGACGTCCTGCGGTTTTTGAACGAAGAAAAGAAGGATGTCCAGCAGTGCCCCATCACGCCGGCCTCGCTCGCCGGGATGATCCGTCTCATTCAGGAGGGGACGATCAGCGGGAAGATGGCCAAGGAGGTCGTCGAGGCGATGTACAGAAGCGGCAAGACGCCGCAGGCGATCATCGCGGAGAAGGGACTCGTCCAGATCACGGACGAGGGCGCCCTGGCCAAAACGATTGCCGAGATCATCGAGCAAAATCCCACTCAGGTCGAGCAGTACAGGGGGGGGAGAGAAAAGGTCTTCGGCTTCTTCGTCGGCCAGGCAATGAAGGCGACCCAGGGGAAGGCCAATCCCCAGCTCATCAACGACCTGCTGAAAAAGATGCTGGCGGGCTAAGAAAATCCTGGTCGCCGTCCGGTCATGGTTATGAAGACCTTATACTGGCAAGACCATACCGTTTTCCTGCTCGACCAGCGGGCCCTGCCGCTTGCGGAGCGGTATGTGACCTGCACCGATTATCGAGAGGTCATCGCGGCGATCAACGATCTGACCGTCCGCGGCGCCCCGGCGATCGGCGTCGCCGCGGCGATGGGAATCGCGCTGGGCGCCCTCCATCTTCCCGACTCTTCCCCCGATGCCTTCCGGCGGGCCTTCGATGAAATCTGCACGCAGTTCGCGGCCACGCGCCCGACAGCCCGGAACCTCTTCTGGGCGATCGAGCGGATGAAACGCCGCTTCGAGGAGGCATATGACGCCGGCCGGGGGGCAACGATGCTTTCCGTCAAGGCGAGGGACGGAGGGCGGCTTGGGACCTCCGGAAGCGACTCCGCGCTGGTGGAACTCCTGCGAACGCACGGAACCGCCAAGCCCTCTTCCGGTTCCGGCATCTCTTTTGTGGATATTTTTACGAAACACGTTGGAGGGGAGGGGGTTCCGGCCGAGCGGGATACGGCGGGATCCCTGCGGCTGATCCGGGAAGCCCTGATCGCCGAGGCGATCCGAATCGGCGAGGAGGATATTGCAATCAACCGCCGTCTCGGCCGAAATGGCCGAGAATTGATTCCGGACGGCGCCCGGATTCTGACCCACTGCAACGCCGGGGCGCTCGCCACTGCCGGTTACGGGACGGCCCTGGGCGTCATCCGCGCGGCCCGGGAGGAGGGCAAGAACCTCCATGTTTATGTGGACGAAACCCGCCCCGTCCTTCAAGGGGCGAGGCTGACCGCCTGGGAACTTTTGCGGGAGGGGGTCCCCTGCACGCTGATTGCGGACAACATGGCGGGTTTCCTCATGCAGAGGGGAGGGGTCGATCTGGTCATGGTCGGCGCGGACCGGATCGCCGCAAACGGCGACACGGCGAACAAGATTGGAACCTACGGCCTTGCGGTTTTGGCGGGGGCGCACGGGATTCCGTTCTACGTGGCGGCGCCCCTCTCGACGATCGATCCGGCGCTGCCGGACGGCGGGACGATCCCGATCGAGGAGCGAAACCCGGACGAGGTGACCCATTGCGGCGGCGTCCGGACGGCCCCGGAAGGGGTCGCCGTCTGGAATCCCGCCTTCGACGTGACGCCCAACAGCCTCATCGCCGCGATTGTCACGGAGGCAGGCGTATTCCGGCCTCCTTTTACGGATGTCATCAAAAAGGCGTTTCCGCCGCCGGCGATCCCGTGAAAATCCGCCTCTGCGAGACCTTTGCGGAACCCCCTTATTCGTCATTCCGGTGAATCCCGGATCAAAGTCCGGGACAGGCACCGGAATCCAGGAAACGCTTGATAATACTGAATACCGGCCTTCGCCGGTATGACACAATGGCTGGTTTTATGTAGTTGTGCAAAGATCTCTCTGCCTCGATGGGCGGAGGGCCGGTTTTCTGTTTGTGTGCGGATGACGGGGAAGACGAAGGAGAGAAGCGCCGTTCCGGAATTTCAAGTCACTTTTGGCGCCGCCTTTCCTTCGAGAGTGCCGACTATCGTGGCGACGGACCCCCCGCCGGGCGCCGGCGACTCGGAAGCGACCGAGCCGGCGAAAGCCCGGCCGGTCAGGTTTGTGAGCACCGTTCTGTGTGACCGGCAATGCGGTATTCGATGATCTTCTCTTTTGCGACAAAAGGCTTCAGGTCGTTCAGGCCGAGGGAACGGCTCGCGATCCGGATCAGCTCCTCCTCCGGGACACCGGTGGAACGATGCCGCCTGCGAAGAAAATACCGGCCGGCCTCGGTCAAGGCCCTTTCGGGAACAAGCCCGATGATCTCCGAGCCGGTGACTCGGAGCCCCAGAGCTTCCGCCTTGCGGCGGACCTCCTCAAAGGCCCTGTGAAGGGGCGTCACGGAGATATCGGTCAGATTCATGGAGACCTGGGCGATCCCGTATTCCCGGATATACCAGCCGATCGCCTTGCAGGCCTTCAGAGCCCCGGGGGTGCACAGGGGGTTTCCTTCCGCATCCCGGACGATGTCTCCACCCTCTTTCCGGAGGCGTCCTTTCTCGCGGATCTCCGCGGCAATGACGCCGGCCAGGCGTGCAGAGGTCGTGTTCAGGTTCACGTTGTAGGCCACGAGGAAATCCCGGGCGCCGATCACGGTGGCGCCCGGTTTGGCGTTGAACCGGGCCGGTCCGAAATCCGGTTTCCATCGCGGGTCCCGGAGGCGCTCGGAGAGCCCTTCGTATTCACCGGTCCGGCAGAAGGCGAGACTCCGTCTCTCCTCGGTGAAGGCGGCATTTTCATAGCAATAGACGGGGATTTGCAGTTCCCGGCCGACCCGCTCCGCGAGCGTTCGGGCCAGGGCGACCGCCTCTTCCATAGAGACGCCGGAGACGGGGACCAGGGGACACACGTCGGTGGCGCCGATTCGGGGGTGTGTCCCGGAATGCCTCCTCATATCGATAAGCTCCGCCGCCTTTTCGATGGCGGCAAAGGCGGCCTTGACCACCGCAGCGGGCGGTCCCACAAAGGTGACCACGGTGCGGTTGGCGGCCCTCCCCGGATCCACATCCAGGAGCCTGATTCCTTCCACCGCCTCAATCCGGTCGGTGATCCGGCGGATCACCTCCGCGTTGTTGCCCTCGCTGAAGTTCGGGACGCATTCCAATAAAGCAGGCATGGCATTTCCATCCTTGTTTGAGCAAGTACGGGGGTCAGGTCTTGAAATTTAGCGTTTTGCAGGGGGCGGGAAAAATAGGGGGCGCTGTCCCCCTATTTATGCAGGTAATCTTTGAGAATCCTGAAATTGTTTTGGCGGTAATAGGCTCTTTGGTCTGCCTCCAGCAGGGAGCTCAATTTGACATTATAGTCCCGAGGGGTCAAGGCATCAATGACGGTCAGTATCCGATCCGCCTTCTCGGGGGATATATCGGCCTTCACACCTTTTTTGACCAGGAATTCAAGGTCGTAGGCATCGCGGATCTCTTTCCTCTGCAAGAAAGCGTCGATCTTAGACTCCATCATGTCTTTGAGCGGAATGGTCCGGACATAAACCTGGACGGATGAATGGGGACTGTACGCGATGCTGCGTTCCGTCCCGGCCGTCTTTACCCCCTTGCGAATTTCCAACTTCAAGCTGCGCGGATAATCGGGCGATTTCAATTCAATGACCAGCGTGTAAAACTTGTCAGCCGCATCCCGGATCTCATAAAAACGGGTCAGGAATTGCCGCAATTCGGGAAACCACGCCGAATAATCGTCGGCCTCGGGGAGCCAGAAATCGAGATCGACGGAATATCTATCCAGCCCGAAGCACAACCGCAGCATGGTCCCGCCCCCGAAAACCAACCGGTCCAGAAACCGGCCGCTCTTCAATCTGTCCAGAACTTCCAATTCAAACCGTTCCTGTTTTATCAGATCCTGCATATCTTCATGACCATATTGCGGGTTCGATCAGGAAACGGGACCATCAGGGTTGCCAGATCGGCTTTATCCAGCCGATCCATGTCGAGGGCGCTCCAGTCGAGGGCGTAGCGGCCGTAAGCGCAAAGATGGCACGCATCGAGAAATGCCTTCTCTTTCAGAGCCATAAAAAAAGGTCCGATTTTCGTAAACCCAAAGTAGAATTCTTTCTTCAGCTTGAAATAGGCGAAGGTCGCCCCGCCGGCGTCATACCGGATGGAGCGTTTCAGGGCGACGCTTTCATACCAGCTCCGGGGCGCCTGGGTTGTCAATCCGTGATAAACCAGGGCCGTTGTAAGGGAGATATAGGAAGGGACCTGTATATAGTTGGCGATGGTGAAGAAATTCGCCCGGTCAAAATAGGGCCGGCGTTCGTCCATGACATAGAGATCCTTCCGCATACGGATAAAAGCGCGGTTTTTCACCTGACGGCTGCAGAGGACATGGGCCGAGGCCCTTGTGATGCCGAATTTTTCGGCAACGTCATCCGTCGTGAAAAACAGGCTATCCCTCAACAAACGCCACGCGTCACGGTCCATTCCAGGATCACATCCTTAACGATATTGCTAATCATATATTCTTGAAGACATCCTGTCAATAAAAATATGAAGAATGGGGACAGGTCGAGAACTTTGAATTTCTACCTTATGTTGTCACCCCGGCGAACCCCGGACCCCGTATCAGGTACGGGGCTGTCCGGGACAGGCGCCGGGGTCCAGAAGGTCTTGAAAATACTGGATACCGGCCTTCGCCGGTATGACGATTTAGCAAGTACGGGGGTCAGGTCTTGAAATTTAGCGTTTTGCAGGGGGCGGGAAAAATAGAGGGCGCTGTCCCTAAATATTCAGACGACCAGCCGCATAGAGCGGGAGATAACGATTGATATTTCTCCTACTTATATTGTTGGCGCTCAGTATGTACGCCCTCAGGGGGCGATAGCGCTCGATATAGACCTTCAGGCTCTTCGATTGCGTCACCCATCCGGATTTGACCTCCACGGGCACGACTTCCCCCTCCCGTTCCAGCAGAAATTCCACTTCCGCCGTGCGCCCCTGCCAGCAGTAGAGGGTCTTGTCTCCCGCGGCCCGCAGTTCCTGAGCCACGAAATTCTCCGCGACGTAACCCTGATAGCTGCCGAAATCATAATTCAGGAGCGTGGCCGGGGCGATGCCGCCCATGGCCCCCAGCAGGCCCACGTCAAAGAAGTAGAGTTTGAAACGGTTTTCCTTCACATACGCGGAAAGGGGAATGCCGACGGCGTCGATGATGGGCGCCCGGATGAGCAGATTGGCGCCTTCGAGCCAGTCCAGGGGGGCGGACAGTCTTTCGTAACCGCGTATTCCGGGGATCCCTTCACGAAGCTTGAATTTTCCAGCCGATCCGCTTTGCGACCGCGCCAGTTGCGCGGGCACGTTCCGCCAGAGTTTCTCGATATGCAGGGCGTTGGTCTTCCCGCTATGTTTCGCCATATCGGCCAGATAGGCCTCAAACAAGTCCCGCTGCACCTTTCGGATCACCTGAACGGCCTCGTACAAATTATCCTGCCGCTCGCGATAATGGTTCACGGCGTCAGGCAGGCCGCCGACAACCAGGTAGTGTTTCCACAATCCCCACAGTTGTTCGTGCGCCGTCTCCGGGAAGGGCTGGGTCAAGTCATGTTTCCGGATCAATTCGGCCAGCCGTTCCTTTCCCGCGCCATCAAGAAATTCAGCGAACGAAAGGGGGTACATATCCAGAAATTGAACTTTCCCGACGGGGAAGGAGTCCGGTTGCAACGCCACGCCCAGGAGGGACCCGGCGGCGCACAGGGCCATCTCCGACATCTCCTCGGAGAAATATTTCAGGCTGGTCAGCGCCTTGGGGCTGCGCTGGATCTCATCGAAGATGACCAGATCCCGGTGGCGGTCAATGGGCTGATCGAGATAAAACTGCAATTCGTCGAGGATGCGACCCGGTTTCAGGTCCTGCTCGAATATCCGCCCGAGTCTTTCATCCTTTTCAAAATTGACGTAATGACAACGGGGGAAGGCCAATCCACCGAATTCTTTCAGAATATAGGTCTTTCCAACCTGCCGGGCGCCTCTGAGAATCAGAGGTTTGCGGTTCGCGGATGATTTCCAGTCATTTAAAGCTTCAGTGACGGTGCGTTTCATAGGGGTATAAATACACTTTGTGTGTATTTTCTGCAAGGACTATTATCTACATCAGGGCAAGTAGGGGGGTCAGGTCTTGAAATTTAGCGTTTTTCGGCGGACGAAAAAATAGGGGCGCTGTCCCTATTTAATTCTAATCACACATCATCACTTCCAATCCCTTACGATCAAGAATGCTCAGGAGTTTGAGAGAAGGTCCGCTCGGCTTCTTATCTCCGATCTCCCACTTCTGAATGGTAGAGAGGCTGGTATTGAGCACGGATGCCATGACGGCCTGGCTAAGGCGATAACGTTCCCGCAGGGAACGAATCTGTTCTGCCGAATAAGCAGAAACCGGTTTGACACACAGAACGTCGTACTCGCGCATCGTGCGTTTGTCTATAAACCCGAGTTTATGCAGGTCCCGGGCAGTTTCATGAACCGCTTCTAAAAGACGGCTCTTGTGTTGTTCACGCTTCATGTTCGACCTCCACCAAAGAACCTTCCCCTAAGGCAACAGCAATCTGCGCCGCTGTCAAACCCAGAAGGTCTTTTGCCACCTTCTTCAAAGATTCCAGTTCGTTTTCTGAAATATCTACACGTTCGTTCTTCTCAAAGCCAAATACAAAAAACCATCTGTCATTCCTGTTCGTCGCCAACAATGCTCGCGTACTGCCACGTTTGCCTCTTCCCGGCAAAGCAATACGCTTTTTCACAATCCCGCCGCCCAGATCAGCCTCCAGAAGCCCCCGCTGAATTTCGAGAACAGCGATTTTCAGCAGCGAATCAGACAACCCTGATTTTCGCGCCCATCGTGTAAAATTGCGAGTTTTAAGAATCATCTTTAATTTACTCTATACCACTTAGTGAAGTACTTTGCAATATTAAAAAGGAAATAAATGGGGCGCTGCCCCCCTATTTCCCCAAGGCGTCTATCAAACCGGCCAGGCTCACAAATATCACATCTATCCCTTTGTAATTTCTTACAAACGTCTTTTCCACATCGGCTGCCGCCACCAGGGAATCCCCTTCCGGATAACGTTCACGAAACCGTTTCAGATTACCCGGATCGAATTCGGCCGCCGACCATTTGCATTCAATCGCTACTGGCGGCCTTCCTCTTCCCGCAATAATGCTCCCAGAGCAGCCCCATGTCTTCCCGTCGGAGCAAGTACGGGGGTCAGGTCTTGAATTAAGCGAAGCGTCAATCTGGGGTTGGGGCCCCTCAATTTAGCGTTTTACGGAGGGCGGAAAAAAAGGGGCGCTGTTCTCCTATTCTCAGGTTTTTTCCAAGACCTTCCCCCAATATTCTCCTTTTTCCGGTTGACAATAGCATGCGTTCGTATTACATTGGCATCATGAAACCACCGGACTTTGAATGGGATGATTTCAAGAATGCGCAAAACGCGGGAAAGCACGGAGTTTCTTTCTATGAAGCTCAATACGCCTTTGCAGATCCTCAGCGAGTTATCATTGAAGACTTAGATCACGGCGAGGATGAAGATCGTTTTTTCTGCTTTGGCAAGGTAAAAGGCGGCGTCATGACAGTCCGCTTTACCGATAGAAAAGGTATAATCCGTATTATTGGAGCAGGTTACTGGAGAAAGGGGAAAAAGATTTATGAAAAAGAAAATCACATACACCGATGAACCTATGAAAACAGGAAAGATCGTAAAAGACTTCCTGCCTGGACCGGAAGGTTTATCATTCCGAAAGGAACGGGTCTTGACATTGCGACTCGATGAACCAACCATTGCCGAACTTAAAGAAGTTGCGGATAATAAAGGCCTTGGTATGTCCACACTCGTTAGAATGTGGGTGAGGGAGAGGCTTGCTGGTAACGCCTCAATATAGAATTACAAAGGAAAAAAGGGGCGCTGCCCCGGCGCTTCCTCAGATGCCTCTGAAAGCAAAAATTAGGCAAGTACGGGGGTCAGGTCTTGAAATTTAGCGTTTTGCAGGGGGCGGAAAAATAGGGGCGCAGCCTCCCTATTTCCCCAATGCGTCTATCAAACCGGCCAGGCTCACAAAGGTCACATCTATCCCTTTGTAATTTCTTACGAACGTCTTTTCCACATCGGCTGCCGCCACCAGGGAATCCCCTTCCGGATAACGTTCACGAAACCGTTTCAGATTACCCGGATCGAATTCGGCCGCCGACCATTTGCATTCAATCGCTACTGGCGGCCTTCCTCTTCCCGCA
>JAPLJW010000200.1 GCA_026388365.1 Deltaproteobacteria bacterium
AGATCTCATACCGGGATGAATTTGTGATCAAGGAGATTTCGACGGATGTTCTCTTCGGCGGCGGGGTTGCCGCGGATATCGAAGGGGTTGGGGGTAAGGATGATTCCCGAAAGCTCCTCAAGGGGATCGATCTGGTGGACAAGGCGGTTCTGACCGGCCGGAATGGCGCCGGGGAAAACAAGCCGGGCGGTTTTTCCCTGCGGATTACCTATCATGGCGATGCGATTGCGGCCATTCCCATCCGGTTACAGATCACCCCGCAGGACTGGCTGCGATATGCCCGGAGTTCGGGGAATCAGAAGGTTCAGATCGAATACCTTAAACGGGCAATCGCCATGAACCGGGAAGATACGAACGTGCGCCGCATGCTTGCTTCCATCTACCTTCATGCCGGCATGACGGGAGAAGCGATTGCGCAGTATCAGGAAATCCTGGTTCTGAAACCGGACGATCCGGCTATTCTGGCTGAAATGGCCAAGTGCTATCTGAAGAGCGGACAGTACGAGGATGTAATCCGGATTACCGCTCGGGCCGTTAAGGCCAACCCGCAGGATGATGCTGCGCTGGCGGATATGGCCCTGGCCTGGTTCCAGATGGGGGATTGGAAGAAGGCCATTGCCTCTTACCAGGCCTCCCTGAAGATCAGGCCCGACAATCCGGTGGCCATCTTCAAGTTGGGAGAGGCCTATGAGAAAACGGGCCAGCTTGCCCGGGCTGCTGAGCAGTATCTCGCGGTCCTGGAGAAGGTGCCGAAGGCCGATCATGTGGCGGCCGCTCTCGCGAGCGTTTCGCTGAAGATGGGAAATTTCGACGAGGCGATCCGGTGGCATCGGGAGGTCCTGAAACGGCAGCCGAAGAACGCCGCCGTCTATGCCAATCTCGGCTTGGCTTATGGCGGCAAAGGGCAGGCCCGGGAGGAGATCGAGAACTACGGAAAGGCCATCGCACTGAACCCGGAGGATCCGGTTGTCCGATTCAATCTGGCGGCGGCCTATGAAAAGGCGAAAAAGGAGCCGGAGGCGGTTCGGGAATATCAGAAGGTCCTGGAATTGAAACCCAACGATCCGGACGCAATGGAGAGACTGGCTGCTCTCCATTTTAAAGCGAAGCGTTTCAGCGAAGCAGTGCCCCTTTATGAGAAGGTGGTGAGGATGAGCCCTCGGAAAGCGGCGATCCATACCCGTCTCGGTATTGCCTATGCGGAACTGAAAAAGCCGGCCCAGTCCGCAGAGAACTATGAAAAGGCCATCCGATATGGTGCCAAGGATCCCCAGATTCGGCAGAACCTGGCATTGACCTATAGCCAGACGGGCAAGACGAAAGAATCGATCGCAATGTATGAGAAGCTTGCGGCGGAGAACCCCACGACCGAAGTCTTGAACACCCTGGCCGACGCCTATATGAAGGAAAAACAGTACGAAAAAGCGATCCGGATCTATAAGAAGCTGATCGATTTAAACCCGAGGAAGGCCGCCGGCTATACGAGCGCCGCTGACGCATACGGCCTCGAGGGAGACCTGGACCGGCAGATCGAATACTACCGAATGTCGCTGAAAATCGATCCCGAGGACGACGAGGTCTATGCGAATCTTGGGGCGGCCTATGAAAAGAAAGGTCTTTTTCAGGAGGCGCTCAGGGCCTACACGTCGGCTTATGAACTGAATCCCGATTCGACGAGGGCGGCGCGGCGGATCCCGCAGATGAAGATTAGGATCATGCAGCAGAAACAATAAGGAATAGAGGAATGTGCGGATGAAGAAGATCAACATCGGTGGTATGGAAATCGGCGGCGGCGCTCCCCTGGCACTGATTGCCGGTCCGTGTGTGATCGAAGACGAAGAAATGACGGTGAAGATCGCCCGCGACCTGAAGGCGCTGACGGGGGATCTCGGGATTCCGTTTATTTTCAAGGCCTCCTACGACAAGGCGAACCGGACCTCCCGGGATGCCTACCGTGGGCCGGGTCTGGTCCGGGGACTGGAGATCCTGAAAAGGATCCGGGAGGAATTCGCCATTCCCGTTCTTTCCGATGTCCATCGTTTCGAGGAAATCGCACCGGCGGCTGCTATCCTCGATGTCCTCCAGGTCCCGGCTTTTCTCTGCCGTCAGACCGACTTCGTTGTCGAGATCGCCCGAAGGGCGAAGGCGGTCAATATCAAGAAGGGGCAATTCCTTGCCCCGTGGGATGTCGTGCATATTGTGGAAAAGTCCGCGGCGGCGGGAAATGATAACATCATGATAACCGAGCGGGGAGTCAGTTTCGGTTACAACAATCTCGTCGTGGATTTCCGTTCCTTCCCGATTCTGCGGGGAACGGGATATCCGGTCATCTTTGATGCCACGCACAGCGTACAACTTCCCGGAGGAGCCGGCAGGGCATCAGGCGGCGACCGCGGCATGGTTCCCTGTCTTGCCCGGGCAGCGGTGGCGGCCGGAATCGACGGCCTGTTTTTCGAGGTTCATCCTGACCCGGACCGTGCGTTGTGCGACGGGCCAAATTCCTTAAGACTGGACAGCCTGCCGGAACTGTTGACGACCCTGATGAAGATCGATGCCGCAGTACGCACATATCAGGGATGAGGATGTGCAACCAATTGAAATGAGGGACGACGGTGAAACAAGGAATCGAAGAACGGCTTCTGAAAAAAATCCGGAAGGTGAAACTCCTGATCCTCGACGTGGATGGGGTTCTGACCGACGGACGGATCGTCATGGACGACGCGGGGCTGGAGAGCAAAGCGTTTGATGTGAAGGACGGTCACGGTTTGAAAATTCTCATGAGATTCGGAATCGATGTGGTGCTGCTGACGGGAAGGCGATCCCGGGTGGTCGAACACCGCGCCGCCGATCTGGGGATCACCGAGGTTCATCAGGGGATCTGGAACAAGACGGAAGTCTTATCCGAAATCCTGAAGCGGCGGGATATGATCCCGGAAGATACGGCCTGTGTCGGAGATGATCTGGTTGACATTCCTCTCCTCAGGCGGGCGGGGTTTTCCGTCGCTGTCGCCGACGCGGTCCCGGAAGTTAGGAAGATCGCCGATTATGTGACGAAACACCGGGGAGGAGAGGGGGCCGTTCGGGAAGTGTGCGAGGTGATTCTGAAGGCGCAGAACCGGTGGGCGGATGTGGCGGCGCGGTATGAATTTGCGTGAAATAGGGGACAGATTTAAATCTGCCCCCCAGAGCCCGGAGGCGACGTTTCACCTTTACATCCGCAGGCCCGGATGGTATAGAATTTCCGGCAGGTGCGGTGCGAAAAATCACGGAATGGTCAGGGAGGGCAGGGGGACACGATGCGGCATCATATCCCCCTTGAGAGGATGAAGATAAAAAGAAAAACGATCATCATCGTTGCGACCTTGGCAATGATCCTGTCCGTGACGATGATCCTCGCGATCAGCCTCCGAAGGGCGCCGGAGAAGGCCCTGCTCAAAATCATGTCGGACCGGGTCGATCTGCAAGTCAAGGATGTCCGTTATACCGAAGTCGGGGATTCCGGCATGAAGTGGGAAATCACGGCAGATACGGCCTGGTATCGGAAGAAGGAAAACCTGGCGCTCTTCGAGAAGGTAAAGGTCCGACTGGTGATGAAAGACGGTCGGGTCTTCGTGATGAAGGGCGACCGGGGGCGGCTCAATACCGAGTCCCGCGATATGGAAATCGAGGGGAATGTCGGTATCGTTTCGGAAAATGGCGACCGTATTTCGACGGACCACCTTTTTTATCGGAATGCAGGAAAGCGGATCGAAACGGACCGGGCCGTGGTTATGGAAAACGGGAGTGTCCGGATCAGCGGTGTGGGAATGATCTTGACCCTGGATGAAAAAAAGGTCACGCTCCTGTCGAAGGTTCGGGCGAACTCCGCCGGAAAATGAGAGGGGAAATTAGGATGTTGGAGAGGCTTCTGCGGATCATCATCGCCCTGGGCGTTTTGATTGCGCTCCTGTATCCGCCGGAGGGCGCGCTGGCCGAAACAAAACAAAAACCCCGGATCGAGAAGAATCAGCCGATTCAAATCGTTTCCGACCGTCTGGATGCGTACAACGAAAAACGGATGGTCGTCTTTTCCGGGAATGCCGTGGCTACGCAAGGTGCGCGAACGATCCGGGCGGATCGTCTGACGTTCTACTACAAGGAAAACAGAAAAACGGCCGGTCGGTCGACCGCGGAGGTCGAAGCGACAGGTGATCTGGAAAGGGTGGAGGCGAAGGGGCACGTGACGATTACCGAAGACCAACGGGTCGTGACCGGAGAAGAGGCCATCTTCGAACAGGATATCCAGAAGATCACGATGACGGGCAGCGCAGTTCTGCGCGAGGGCGCCAATATTGTCCGGGGTGACCGGATCGTCGTATTTCTGGATGAGAACCGGGGGGTGGTGGAGAGCATCGAGAACCGGCGTGTAACGGCCACAATCTATCCCGGAGAGACCCAGGAGAAAAAGCGGTGACGGCACTCCCTTGAAAAAAGATCCCTCCGCGCGCTGAACATTTTTCGACCCTGCACTTCCTTGCTTCGCGGCAAAGAAGAAGCTCGCGCTTCGCACTCAAACCATCGTCTTTGCGGGCGCTACGACGCCCAAGAAGGGGTCCCGAAAAATCTTCAATGCCCTTACTGGATTTGATTTTCAAGCATTACAAAGGTCACAATGGATCTATACATGGGAAAGTTGACGGCAACGGATCTGATCAAGATCTACGGCGGCAGAAGGGTGGTTGATCGGATTCATCTGGAGATCAATCCCGGCGAGGTGGTCGGCCTCTTGGGCCCCAATGGCGCCGGAAAGACGACGACCTTCTACATGATCGTCGGGCTGATCAAGCCGGATGGGGGGGCTATTTCCCTCGATGGCGAGGATCTGAGTCGGTATCCGATGTATATCCGGGCGCGGAAAGGGTTGAATTACCTGCCGCAGGAGCCGTCCATTTTCCGGAAGCTGACGGTGCGAGAGAACATCTTGGCGATCCTCGAGACGCTTCCCATTACCCCGGAAGAGAGGGAGGAGCGTCTGCACTTGCTCCTTGCGGAACTGGATCTGACACAACTCGCCGACAACAGGGCTTATTCGTTATCCGGAGGCGAGAGAAGGCGGGTGGAGATCACGCGGGCGCTCGTCACGTCGCCGAAATACATCCTTCTGGATGAACCCTTTGCGGGGATTGACCCCCTGGCGGTGGCGGATATCGGGAGGATCATCGCCAGGCTCCGGACGAAAGGGATCGGGGTGATTATCTCCGATCATAATGTCCGGGAGACCCTTTCCGTCTGTGATCGCGCCTACATTATCAACGAGGGAACGATTCTCGTAGAGGGAACGCCGGAAGAAATCGCCGGCTCCGAGATTGCGCGGAAAATCTATTTCGGCGATGATTTTAAATTCTAAAAAAAGAAGACCACCGGAACATGGCATTTGAACTCAGACAGAATCTAAAACTGACCCAGCAGTTGATCATGACGCCTCAGCTTCAGCAGGCTATCAAGCTCCTGCAGATGTCGAGGCTTGATCTGGTCGATATGGTCCATCAGGAGATGGAGGAGAATCCGCTTCTGGAGGAGGTCACTTCCGATGAGGATCCTGAGGTCGAAAAGAAGATCGAACCCGCAGAGACCGCGGAAGAGGATCGGGATGAGCCCCAGATCGTCCAAAGGACCGAGGAACTGACGGGCGAGGGGGATGGCCGGGAAGATTTCGACTGGGACAATTATCTGGAAGATTATGGCCCGATGGGGGTCACCTATAACCGGAAGGAGGGGACCACCCCTTCGTGGGACAATCTCCTCGTGGCAAAGTCATCGCTTACGGACCATTTGATGTGGCAGCTCCGTCTTTCCCGGTTCAGCGAGGATGAACGGCGTATCGGCGAACAGATCATCGGAAACCTGGATCATAACGGTTATCTGGTCGCCACGCCGGATGAGATTGCCATCCAGGAGAAAGTGGCGTCCGAATTTGTCGAAGAGGTGTTGAAAAAGGTTCAGGAATTCGATCCCGTCGGGATTGCCGCCCGCGATGTGCGCGAGTGTCTGCTGATCCAGGCGAAGATGACAGGGGGTGCGCGCTCCCTGGTGGAAAGGATCATCCTCGATCATCTCAGGGACCTGGAAGTCAGGAATTATACCCATATCGCCCGGAAATTGAAGATTTCCATCAAGGATGTTCTGGCTGCAGTGCTGATCATCAGCCATATGGACCCCCGGCCGGGAAGCGTTTACAACGAGGAACGCATCCAGGCCATTGTTCCCGACGTCTATGTCTTCAAGAGCGGTGAGGATTACAAGATCGTTCTCAACGAAGACGGTCTTCCCAGACTCCGGATCAGCAATTTTTACCGCGAGATCATGGGTGGGATGAACAGCGGGGTGATGCAGGAAAACGGGAAGCGGTACATCAAGGAACGGGTCCAGTCGGCGACCTGGCTTATTAAGAGCATTCAACAACGGCAAAAGACGATCTACCGGGTTTCCGAGAGCATTGTCCGGTTTCAGAAGGCATTTTTCGACCGGGGGATTGGTTCTCTCAAGCCGCTAATCCTGCGGGATATCGCCGATGACGTGGAGATGCATGAATCCACGATCAGCCGGGTGGTGACGAACAAATTTATGCATACGCCGCGGGGCCTCCTTGAGCTGAAATATTTTTTCGGCAGCGGCATCCACAAGACCGGCAGCGACAACGTATCCTCCAAGAGCGTGCAGGAGGATATCCGGAAGATCATCAGCGGGGAAGATCCCCGCAAACCCTTCAGTGACCAGGAAATCGTCAAGCGTCTTGGGGTTTCGGGGATAATCATTGCAAGGCGGACCATTGCGAAATATAGGGATATGATGGGAGTTCTGCCCTCATCGAGACGGAAAAATTATTTTAAAAAATGTTGACAGGGAGGAAAGGTATTCGTATGTTCCGCGACTTTGCATTTCCGGCGCATGGGGTCACGATGCGGCATCATGCAGGGGTCACGATGCGGCATCATGTCCCCAGTGATCGGGCGAGCGAAACCAATAAAGGGAGGAACCGAGCATGAAGATTTCCGTGACATTCAGGAATGCGGAGGGGGAGGACTGGCAGAGGGAATATCTGGAAGAAAGACTGGAAAAACTGAAGAAGTATATCGATAATCCGGTGGATGCCCGGGTCATCCTTTCGGTCGAGAAATTTCGGAGTACGGCGGAAATCAATTTGATGGCCAACGGCTTAAACATCAACGGCAGGGAAGAAGAAAAGGATATGCACCTGGCCATCGACAACGCTATCGAAAAGATCGAAAGACAGCTTAAAAAACGGAAGGAAAAGGTGCGAGGGTTCAAGACCAATCCTTCCCGAAGCGGAGCATTCGGCGGAGATTCCCCGGCCGAAGAGGGGGAGGATTCGCCCGATGCCAAGGTGGTGGAAACGCGCAAAATGGTATTGAAACCGATGTCGATCGATGACGCGGTTCTGGAAATGGAAACCACGAAGAACCGGTTTGTGATCTATCGCGATTCTTCGACCGAAAATATCAACGTCATCTATCGGCGTGACGATGGGAAATTTGCGCTGTTGGAGATCGGCCGTTGAGGGTTGAGGATGCAAGTATGAAAATAACGGAGATGCTCCAGAGGGAGTTCGTCCTTGAGGATTTGAAGGCCAAAAACAAACGCGACACCCTTGCGGAACTGGCGGGTGTCTTTGCAAAGGGAAAAATCAAAGTGGATCCCGATGCGATACTTCATATCCTCCTCGAGCGGGAGAGGTTGGGGAGCACCGGTATCGGGGATGGAATCGCCATCCCCCACGGTATAATTCCGGGACTCGATGAGATGCTGGTCTCTTTCGGCAGGAGCCGCGAGGGGATCGCGTTTGAGGCAATGGACGGAAAGAAGGTGCATCTGTTCTTTCTGTTGATGGCGCCCGAGAATTCTGCGGGTCAGCATCTCAAAGTCCTGGCGAAGATTTCCCGTATGCTGAAGGATCCGACCTTCCGGGAAAATCTTGTGGAAGCGACGATGCATGAGGATCTGTTCCGGATCATTGCTGAAAAAGACGACGCGTGCTGACTGGAGTCGGAGGGCTTCTCGTGAGGCAACAGCGTGATGATCCGTCCAAAGAGAGGATCGGGATGAAGCAGTTGCGTGTGGTGATTATCACCGGGCTATCCGGTTCCGGCAAGAGCACCGCCCTGCGGGCACTGGAGGACATCGGTTTCTTCTGCGTCGACAACCTTCCGGTGGTTCTCCTGCCGAAGTTTCTGGAGATTCAGTCCGACCCGGCCAAAGAGATCGCGCAGGTTGCAATGGTTATGGATCTCAGGGAGCGGGGGTTACTGGAAAAATACCCGCGGATCTTCACCCGGCTCAGGGAACAAGGCTATCGGATCGAGATCCTTTTTTTCGATGCCGCCGACGAGGCGATCCTGAACCGTTTCAGCGAGACGAGGAGGTCTCACCCCCTCGCCCCGCGCGGTTCACTTATGGACGGCATCCGCCTGGAGAGGGAAAAACTCGCCCCGTTGAAACAGATGGCCGACAAAGTGATCGACACCACCTCCTGCAATGTCCATCAGCTCAAGGATGTCGTTCAGCGGTATTTCCTCGGCTCGGCTTCGGGCAGAAATTTGGTGATCCATGTGACTTCTTTCGGCTATCGCTACGGGCTGCCGGCCGACGCCGACATGGTTCTGGATGTCCGTTTCTTGCCAAACCCCCATTTCGTGGAGGAGTTGCGCGGCTGCAACGGCCATGACGGCCGTGTCCGCGATTACGTCCTGGAATCGGAAGGCGGCCGGACCTTTGTGGCAAAATTATTTGATCTGATGGCTTTTCTTATCCCTCTCTACGAGAAAGAGGGAAAGTCCCGTTTCAACATTGCCCTCGGCTGCACGGGAGGTCATCACCGCTCCGTCGTCATGGCAAACCACTTGGGCGACTATTTTGCGGACAAGGGCTATTTTGTGAATATTGCCCACCGCGATATCGCCAAGTCTTGACGGCTTTTCAAAGTCCGGCTAAACAGACTGTATTCCACATGTCTGTCAGAAATTCACGTCCAGCTTCTTGGTGACATTGTCGGCGATCCAGTGGGGATCCCACCATTCGCGCGGATCGACGAACCGGCCGTTCACCGCCACGCCGTAGTGGAGGTGATCCCCGCCGGCAAGACCGGTCGCGCCGGAGAGGCCGATGACCTCGCCCCGTTTTACGTTCTGGTCCGGCTTGACCTGGATGCCGCTCATGTGGGCGTAAAGGGTCGATAGCCCCATCCCGTGGTCGATGATGACCGCATTTCCGTAAATGCCGAGCATTCCCGTGAAACGGACGATGCCGCTGTTGGCGGCTTCGATCGGCGCATGGACGAGGGATGCGAGATCAACGCCGATGTGGAGGCTTTCTCCCACCGGTTTCCCACCGTAGAGATAGGTCCGGCGGTCGCCGAAGAGAGCCATGGGCGCGGCGTTTTTCATTCGGAGGAAGGTGTCTTGCCAGAGCGGCCGGGGTTCCGATTTCATGCAGACGGATTGAATCGTTTTGAGATTGTCGGCGCGCATCATGGTATTGACATAGATAAAGGTCTCCAGGGGCGTTTTCCCCTGCAGCTCCGGGACCAATGCCTGGAATTCGGGCATCTTCTGTCCGAGAAAGCTGTCGGTCAGAACCATCTTGTCGCTGCGGAACTTCCGCTTTTGAATCAGGGCGGGGATGCCGCTTAAAGTCTCGTTTCCGGCCTGATCCCGGGCCAGGATACGGATCTGCGGGACCCCGGGTGATGCCTCCAGGGGCAGGGCGAAGTAGACCGCATAACCGGGTTTTCCGGCCAGCGTGACCGGATAGGCGGGATAGAAGAGGTCGCCGACCTCGATGCCCGTCAGAAGTGCCGCTTCCGACAGGCGATAGGCGACGACGCAGGTTCCTCCGGGATTGATGTGGTTCTGCGTATTGAGCGGGAAGATCTGGGGCGGCAGGAAGTCGATCGTGACCGGGTGCGTTACGGTGGTCCGGTTCTTCCAGAGGGAGTGATCAACGGCCGTGAGGGTCAGGCTTGCCGGTCCGTCATGGAGTTTCAGCGCGGCGGCGTCCAGGGTAAACGAAATCGTCTTGCGATGGACACCCGTTTCCGGGTAGTCGATGGCGGACAGGACTCGGGGCTGGTTGTCCTGGGTGATAACGATTTCCGTATGGCCAAGACCCCGGCCGGCATCGGAAAAGGTGATATCCGGAGCCTTGTTACGGCCGATGACGGCGGCATCCGCGCCGATCTCCACGAAGGGCTTGCCTCTCTCCCCAACGGTAAGGAAAAACCATCCGCCTCCGCCCGCGAGAAGCAGGACGAAACAACCGACGGTATACCAGAATCTCTTTTTCATAGCCTTCCGTCCTCCTCGATGAACTGGGTGCGGTATAGCCACTTTACGGGTGCATTGCAAGGCAAAATAATCCTTGTCAACGGGGGACCATGAATTTCTTGATCTTGCAAGGCATCCTTGGTATAACAAACATTATTGTGAGGGGAGCCTTGAAATGTTGCAAGACAGAAAAATTGTTCTGGGCGTGACCGGCGGAATCGCCGCCTACAAGGCCGCAGAACTGGTCCGGGAACTGGTGCGGCGCGGGGCGAAGGTCCGGGTCGTGATGACCGACCATGCCTGCAAGTTCGTCACGCCGCTCACCTTCGAGACCCTGTCTGGAAATCCGGTTTCCACAGAGCTGTTTTGGACGCCGGGGAGTTTTGAGATCGGCCACATCTCCCTTGCCGAATTCGCCGAACTGATCGTCATCGCGCCCGCGACGGCGGACATCATCGGCAAGATGGCCGCGGGTCTCGCCGCCGACCTCCTGACCACGGTTCTCCTGGCCACGGAGGCGCCCGTTCTCCTCTGTCCGGCGATGAACGCAAAGATGTATGCAAATAAAATTGTTCAGGACAACCTGGCCGGACTGGCTTCCCGCGGCCATGCCGTTCTGGAGCCGGGATACGGCGAACTGGCCTGCCGGGCCGAAGGGCAGGGGCGTCTTGCCGAGCCGCTGGAAATCGCGGAAGAAATCGAGTCGATTCTGACGACGAAGGATCTCCGGGGCGAGCATATCCTCATTACGGCCGGACCGACGCAGGAGCCCTTCGATCCGGTGCGGTTCATCAGCAATTACTCCTCAGGAAAGATGGGGTATGCCCTGGCCGTAATGGCAAGGAGGCGGGGCGCGACCGTGACGCTGATCAGCGGGCCCACGGCGCTTCCCGTGCCGAGAGGCGTCCAATTTGTCCCGGTGCAGACAGCCGTCGAGATGCGGGATGCCTTAGTGGCGCGCATCGAGCAGGCGACAGTGGTGATCAAGGCCGCCGCGGTGGCCGATTACCGGCCGGCGGTCTGCCAGCCGGTGAAAATCAAAAAGAAGGAAGGGTCTCTGACCGTCCGCCTGGAGCGGAACCCGGATATCATCTCCGAGATCGCGCAGAATAAGGGCGACCGAATTTTAGTTGGTTTCTCGATGGAATCGGATCACCTCATCGAACACGCCCGGTCAAAGCTTATGGAAAAAGGGATGGATTTCATTGTGGCCAATGACGTGACCGAACCCGGGGCGGGCTTCCGGGGCGATACCAATGTAGTCCGGATCCTGGACCGTGAGGGAGGTGTAGAGGCCTTTCCGCTGATGGACAAGATCGATGTGGCCGGCGTCATCTTCGACCGGGTGAGGAAGATCCGGAAAAACGGACGGATTCGGAATGGGCGTTGAGGTGGAACCGGGGGAAGAGCTTTCGGAGCTGGTTCGGTCGCTGACGGAGAGACTGCGCGTGGACGTGGAGTTAGGGAAACCTCTCTCGTACCTGTCCCGCGAGGATTCCGGTGCTGTGGCTCTGCCCGCTCCGGAACCGACGTTTTCGGCGGAAAAGTCCGCCGGAGAGCTATCCGCTCTGGATGCGGTCCGGGCGGAGCTTGGCGACTGCCGGCGCTGTTCCCTCTGCAGTCTCCGTCGCCGGCTCGTCTTCGGCGAGGGAAATCCACACGCGGAGCTGGTTTTTGTCGGCGAGGCGCCGGGGGCGGATGAGGACGCGCAGGGAAGGCCGTTTGTCGGTCGCGCGGGGCAGTTGCTTACCCGGATTATCGCCGCGATGGAACTGAAACGGGATGAGGTTTATATCTGCAACATCCTGAAGTGTCGCCCTCCCGGGAACCGGAATCCGCAACCGGAGGAGATTGCCGCCTGCGAACCGTTTCTGATCCGGCAGATCGAGGCCATCCAACCGCGCGTGCTCTGCGCCCTCGGAGGCTTTGCAGCGCATACCTTGCTGAAATCGGAGGCGCCCATCACCGTCCTCCGCGGGCGGTTCCATTCCTACCAGGGAATACCCCTGATGCCGACCTACCACCCGGCCTACCTGCTGCGGAATCCCGGGGCGAAGAAGCAGGTCTGGGAGGATGTCCAGGCGATCATGAAGGCCCTCCGGGACGGGACATGACCACGATGAATGGAAGAAAGGGCTGGAAAATGAAGAGAATCGTGCCGCGAAGAACAATCCGCATGACACCCGCGATGGCCGCACTGCTCATTGGCGTCCTGCTGTCCGGGGAAAATCTGCCGGCGGCGGACAAGGCGCCGGTCTTTGACGTGATCACGGTCAGCGCCGCCATCACGCCGCCCATCGCCGAATACATCGTCCAGAGCATCGGCGAGGCCGCCAAGAGCGGTGCGGAAGGGCTGAGCCTTCGTCTGGATACCCCGGGCGGCCTGGATCTGGCCATAACATCGGCGCGGCCCATCCCGTCGCTCTGGGGATCGGCGGCGCCATGGACAAGACGATGAGTCGGAAGGTGGAAAACGATGCCGTCGCCTACGTCCGGGGAATTGCCAAAAAAAGGGCGCGGAATGAAGACTGGGTCGAGAAGGCGGTCCGGAAGAGCGAATCAATCACCGCCGAGGAGGCCTTCCGTCTGAAGGTGATCGACTTTGTGGCGACGGATCTGACCCGTCTTCTGGAACAGGCGGACGGCCGGGAGGTCTCGCTGGCTGCGGGAAAGAAGGTCCTGAAGACGAAAGGCGCCATTCTCAATGAAAAGATCATGGGCACGCGGCAGAAGGTCCTTTCCGCGCTCAGCGACCCGAACATTGCCTACATCCTGTTGCTGATCGGCCTCGCCGGCCTCTACTTTGAGTTTTCCAATCCGGGCGTCATCCTCCCCGGCGTAATCGGGGGGATCTCACTGATCATGGCCTTCTTCGCAATGCAAACGCTCCCCGTAAACTACGCGGGGATCGCCCTGATCCTTTTTGCCATCATCCTGTTCATTGCGGAGATCAAGGTGGTCAGCCACGGCATCCTGACCGTCGGGGGGATCATCTCCCTCGTCATCGGGTCGCTGATGCTCTTCCAAACTCCCGATCCCTCCCTCCGGGTCTCCTGGGGCGTTCTCATTCCGGCGGTGACGATCACGTCGCTCTTCTTCATCGCCGTCATTGCCATCGCCGTCAAGGCGCAGCTCCGACCGCGGCAGAGCGGACAGGAGGGGATGGAGGGCGAAGAGGGTCTGGCCATAACCGATATCCACGAGGGGGGGAAGGTCCTGATTCACGGGGAGCACTGGAACGCAATCAGCGATGTTCCCGTAACAAAGGGATCGAAGATTCGGGTGATCCGTGTGGAGCATCTGAAAGTCAGGATAGAACCCATCGAAAAATAATAGGAGGTCAGTCATGTCAGGTATGTACCCAGTCATCGTCATGGTTGTTCTGGTCGTCATGTTCCTCGCGTCGGCCATCCGGATCCTCAACGAGTACGAACGGGCCGTCATCTTCCGCCTGGGGAGGGTCATCGCCACGAAGGGCCCCGGTCTCATCATCCTGATCCCCGTCGTCGATAAGATGGTCCGAATCGACATGCGGACGATCACGATGGATGTCCCCCCGCAGGACGTCATCACCCGCGACAACGTTTCGATCAAGGTCAACGCCGTCGTCTATTTCCGGGTCATGGATGCGAAAGCCGCCGTGATCGATGTGGAGAATTACCTCTATGCGACGTCGCAGCTCTCCCAGACGACCCTCCGGAGCGTCTGCGGCCAGATGGAATTGGAC
>JAPLJW010000031.1 GCA_026388365.1 Deltaproteobacteria bacterium
CGCAATACGTCGTGAACAAGTCGTTCCTCATCCGGGCATCCTTCCGTCGTCCATCAGGCGGATAAATTCATCGAAGAGATAATCCGCGTCGTGGGGGCCGGGGGCCGCCTCGGGATGGTACTGGACACTGAAGGCCGAAAGCGCCGGATAGCGGAGCCCTTCGGAGGTGTGGTCGTTGAGATTGTCCTGGATCGTCTCCCGCTCCCACGAGAGGGATTCGGGCAGGACCACGAAACCGTGGTTCTGCGAGGTGATTTCGACCCGTCCGTTCCGGTGGTTCTTGACGGGCTGGTTGATCCCGTGGTGGCCGAATTTCAGCTTCGCCGTCCGTCCGCCCGCCGCCTGCCCCAGGATCTGATGTCCGAGGCAGATTCCAAAGATCGGAACCTTTCCCAGGATCGTCCGAACCGCCTCCACGATATACGCGAGAGCCGCCGGATCGCCGGGACCGTTGGACAGAAGAACGCCGTCGGGCCGCAGGGCGAGGATTTTGTTTCCCGCCGCCGTCGCCGGCAGGACCAGGACCTCGCAGCCCCGCTTCTCCAGGTGGCGGAGGATGTTGTACTTGACGCCGCAGTCGAGGACAACGACGCGCCGCCGGACCGCCGCGCCGGTCGCTCCGTTGGAGACCCGACCGGCAGCCATTTTCCGGGGTGCACCGTCCTTCCAGAGATAGGGTTCGCGGCAGGTCACCGCCTTGACAAGGTCCCGGCCGACCAGCCCCGGGTAGGCCCGGACGCGCTGGAGGAGGCGGTCGATATTCCCCGTCTCTGTGGAGAGGACGCCCCGCATGGCGCCGGCGAGGCGGATGCGGCGGGTCAATGCCCGCGTGTCGATCCCCTCCACCCCGAGCTTGTCATGGGCCTCCAGGAAGGTCTTCAGATCCTGCCGGGAACGCCAGTTGCTCGGATACCCCTCATACTCCCGGACGATGAATCCTTCCAGGTGGATTCCGGCCGATTCCATGTCCTCCGGGTTGATCCCGGTGTTGCCGATCAGCGGGCAGGTCATCAGGACGATCTGTCCTTTGTAGGAAGGGTCGGTGAGGATCTCCTGGTAGCCGGTCATCCCCGTGTTGAAGACGACCTCGCCCAGGACCTCGCCCTTCCCGGCAAAGGCATTGCCCCGGTAAACACTTCCGTCTTCCAGAACCAGCAGGGCCTGTTTTCGTCCCTCCCCGACCATTGCGCGCCGCTCCTTTATTCAATAAAAAAAGGAGCTATCAGAAAGATCCTCTTTCGTAAAGGAAAATTCAAGACAACTCCTCTGGGGACCCGATGCGGCATCGTGTCCCCATCTGCCTTCCCCGTTCCGGCTACAGCATCGGCAGGTAACGGTCGATTTCGAACTGGCTCACGTGGATGCGGAAACGATCCCACTCCACCTTCTTGTTCTCCACGAACTTGTCGAAGATGTGCTCCCCGAGGGTTTCGCGGACGAGCTTGCTCCCCTGCACCTTGATCAGCGCCTCGTAAAGACTCCCGGGCAGCGAGGTGATCCCCGCCTTTTCACGCGCCTTCTCGTCCATCTCGAAGATATCCTCTTCGATCGGCTCGGGCAGTGGATAGCCCTTCTCGACCCCCTTCATCCCGGCGGCCAGCATCACGGCAAAGGCCAGGTACGGGTTGCAGGCCGGGTCGGGCGAACGGTACTCCATCCGGGTCGCCTTCTCCTTGCCGGGTTTGTACATCGGGACGCGGATCATCGCGGAGCGGTTCCGTCTCGCCCAGGAGACGTAGACCGGGGCCTCATAGCCGGGAACCAGCCGCTTGTATGAGTTGATCCACTGGTTGCAGATCGCGGTGATCTCCGGGGCGTGGGTCATGATGCCGGCGATGAAGTGTTTGGCCATCTTCGAGAGGTTGTATTTGTCCCGGCCATCGAAGAAGCAGTTCTTGGACCCTTTGAAAATCGACTGATGGACGTGCATGCCGCTCCCGTTCTGACCGAAAACCGGCTTCGGCATAAAGGTGGCGTAAACGCCGTTCTGCCGGGCGATCTCCTTGACCGCAGTGCGGTAGGTCATCACCTTGTCGGCCATCCGGAGCGCATCGTCGTAGCGCAGGTCGATCTCGTGCTGGCTCGGAGCGACTTCGTGGTGGCTGTACTCCACCCGGATCCCCATCTCCTGGAGAGCAAAGATCGTCTGGCGGCGCAGGTCGGTCGCCCGGTCCACGGGGAGGCCGTCGAAGTAGCCGCCCATGTCGAGGAACTCGGGGGCCTTGTCGGAGGCGAAATAGAAGAACTCGAGTTCGGGACCGACGTAGAAGGTGTATCCCTGGTCGCTGATCTTCTTGAGGGTTCTCTTCAACACATAACGGGGATCGCCCTCATAGGGGGTGCCGTCGGGATTCTGGATATCGCAGATCATTCTCGCGACCGGGCGGTCGGAGGGTCGCCAGGGGATGACCTGGAAGGTGGTGGGATCGGGCATGGCGATCATGTCGCTCTCTTCGATCCGGCAGAAGCCCTCGATGGAAGAGCCGTCGAACCCCATCCCCTCTTCCATCCCTTCTTCCAGCTCGTTGG
This sequence comes from Deltaproteobacteria bacterium, assembly GCA_026388365.1. The sequence continues at coordinate 2,530 of JAPLJW010000031.1, forward strand.
GGGTGATGCTGAAGATCTTCTGCACCCCGAGGACATCGGTAAACCAAAATTGAATGAAGCTGACGTTATTTTCCTTGACAACTTTCAACACATCTTTCTTTGTTTTCAATTCGTACATGGCCAGATCCTTTCTTGGTACAAAATTGTTCTCATTTGGGTGGAATGCCCCTCTTCCTAATGTGGAAAAGCAACACCCGTGCCAAAGATCTCTATCCCGGCGGATCATTTTGGGTCAGACGCCAGATCCTGCAGGGACAGGCCCCCGTGCAGAACCCACATCCGCGAGATCAAGGAAGCCTGCATCTTCGCAACAGGCGGTGATTCGTCTGCCCCTAAGCGTTTAATGGTATCCTTCCAGGGACCCTGTTGGCAGAATCCACTTGAAATTTTCGGGAAGCAGGGTCCGTTGCTGTCCATCGACAGCCAGCATCAGCCGAGTCTGCTCGCGACGAATTCCAAGGGCGAAAATCTCTTCCACCTTGAGGAGGCGCTCTGAGATCTCCTCCCACTTTTTCTCATCCACCGGGTGAGCCTTGCTGCCCTGGTACTGGGCTTCCTGAAGCCTCCCGTGGGGGTCGAAGAAGATCACCTCGCCGGCGGAGGCGCCGGCCAGAATCTTGGCCCCGCTGTAAGGTGATTCCAGGGTGTGCAGGGTCCCATCCGGCTGCCGGTAAAGCCCCAGCAGGATCACCGACCCGCCCATCAAGGCCTGGCAGAGGTGTTCGACGGCGGTGCCTACCAGGTTCACCTTCAGGCCGGGGCCGCGTGGATCGCTCACGGCGCAGACCCACCCGCGGTCCACGACATTTCCAAGGATGTTGAATTCGCCGCCCTTGGCGGAGAACCCCGTGACCTTTCCCACGTCGCCGTGAATTTCCAGTACGCCCGAATGGCTGACCATCCCCGTGAAGTTCTGGGCATGTCCGTGCACCCGCACCCGGGCGCCCATGTTGAAGGCCCCGCAGTATTCGCCGGGACTGCCGTAAACGTCAATCAGGGTTTCTGTCGTGGAACCGCGCCCGATCGCCATACCGATCCCCCGCTGGCCCTGCGTCCGGTACACGATGAATTTCCGCCAGCCCAGGTTGTGGGCCTGGTCGAGGAAGGGGGAGAGAACCTCCGAAGGATCGATTCCTTCGGGCCGAAATCCCCGGGCGTCCACCACCAGGGTCTGTTCGCTCTTCACGGGGCGTTCCAGTTTGGCGGCATTCGCCAGGATCACGCGGGTCATGCCGCTGCCGTTTTGGGAATGATCCAGACGATCCAGAACGCCGTTGATGCTTTCCCGCAGGATATGGGAGAGAACCCCTCTGTCCTTCTTCCCCGTGTTCCAGCCGGCCAGATGGTCGCTGATGCGCGTCAGGTGTTCGACGGCCTGGCCGATAGGAAAGCGCTCCGTGATCCTCTCGATGGCCTTTCTGAAATCATCGAACCCCCATTGCGGCAGCCGTTCACGAACGGCCGCGACGGGGTTCTGATCCATCGCCCCTTCCGGGATGCCTGCCGCGGCTGGCGCGCCCTGCGCCGCCGGGTATTCCCCGTGAGGAATCCGGATGGCTTTGCCGAATTTATCCCGAACCTCGTGGCCGGTAATCTTCCCCGCTTCGTCATAGAAGACCCGGCTGACCATGCCAGTCTTTACCGTAAAGTTCAGGCCCGGCGAGGCGCTGCGGACGATCCCCAAACGGTAAAGTTCCTCCATTCCCGCGTCGCACCCCTGCTTCTCCGAGCAGATGATGGAAACGAAACTGTCGCCGTCGTCATAGAGCATGGCCACATTGGGACGCAACAGCGACGGATCGATGATGTCGAGCCGTTCGATCACGCGGCGGTAGGGGTCGATGCGGCCGCAGAGGTACTGGTACGGCCCGTCGGGCGCGCTCTCCAGCTCCGCCTCCTGCACCCGTTCATAACGGTCCCGGATCTCCGGAGGAAGCTGGGTCAGGTGCCACCCGGTGGTGGGGGAGAATGACTCCACCAGCGTGTCGAAGGGGTAATGCAAATACTGGCTGAGCAAATGAAGTTTGAGGGCGGCCACGGCGGTATCGGTCTGGGCCAGCGGCGTCAGATTAAACTGCGTCACCCGGTTCAGCATGGTCCGGTAATTGGTGGTCTCACCGTTGTGGGTCAGGGCCGTGTGCAGCTCGGCAAAGGGGTGGGCGTTCATCTGGTCCACCACCGACCCTGTGGCCAGTCTTCTATGAATGACATTGACCGGCGCATCCGGCAGCTCCCAGGGAAGATGCGTCCCGTCGGTCTTCCAGCAGCCGGAGTTGCGACCGCAAGAGAGAACCGCCGCCTTTTTCTCCCGCACCTGGAAATAATTCTCCCGGGTGATGGTCCGACCCAGGCGGTAGATGTATTCATCCTCCGCCTCCTGCAGGAATGCCTTGTCGCTCCTGTAATTAGCCCAGGTCAAATCGCGGTAGCGGATCTGCCGGGGGGGCCAGATGGAATCCGAAAGCAGCTCGTTTTCCACGAACTTTTCCAGCGCCTCCGGCCGGGCCCGGACGAAGAACCTAAAGACATCCCCCGGGTCTTTCTCCCCGAAGCAGCGGAAATCCATCTCTTCACCGCTCCCGTTGTTATGGGACCGTTTGTAGGGGATCCGCCATTCCTCCAGGTTTCCCGTAAAACCATCCACCTGCAACCCCTGGAAATACCGGTCCATGATCTCCTGCATGATGAGCCGCCTGCTCGCCAGGGTCTCCTGCCGCGCTCGGCGCCGGACTTCCCCGGCGTCCATTCCGGGATTGCCGGCCAGCATCTTTTCCTCGACCCCGGACTGCAAAATTCCCTTGATCAATACCTGGAAGGCATAATGGTCCAGGCGGTGGGGGTAGCAGCCGCCCTTCCAGATGCCCACGCCGTCCATGCCCCGGTTGGCCATGCAATCCAGCATGAGATCCATCACGCCGCTCGGGATGATACGGTTGGAGACGATGGCCGCCACGCCGCAGTCCGCGGGGGAGGGAACCGATACCGGCACGGACCGTTCGCTCCTCGCCGGAAATGACTCTTGCTCCGGGACCGCAATCAGCCGGCTGCGGCGGCGCCTCTGCACCCGCTCCTCAAGAAGGGGCCAGGCCATGCGGTCATAACACCCCCGGAGTTCCCGGATGTCCTTCAATCCCAGGGCCGCCAGGGCCTTGATCATCTGGGCCTGCAGGATGGCGCGGAAGTTGATGATCTGCCGAGCATTGATCTCCACGTCGCGCAGCAACTGCATCCGGGGTTCGATGGTGGAGATGCCGCTGCGGCACCCGGACTCGCAGTTGCGGTCCCGGACGCAGCCGATGGCCACAAGGTCGGCGGTCCCCAGGACCACCCCGTCCAAACCCATTGCAATCCCTTTGACGATATCCCCCCAGGTGCGGAAACCGCCGCTGCCGATGAAGACGACGGAATCCCGCAGGCCGTCATCCATCAATTTCTCGTGGCAGATGGGGATCGCATACTCCATATGCATGCCCATCTGGCCCTTGATGATATCGGGCGCGGCGCCGGTGCCCCCCCGCGGCCCGTCGAGCCAGACCTCGATCACCATCTGGTTGTCCTTGGCGATCCGCGCCAGACCCGATACGATGAACTCGATGTCGGGGGAAGGTGAGACCTTGATGCTGATCGTGGTCCGGCGGTTGATCATCCGCAGGGCATCGATGAAGGCCTTCACGTCTTCGATGGAATAGCAGTTGTGGAAAGGGAACGGCGAGATCAGGCTGACCCCTGCCGGGACCCCGCGGAGGCGGGAAACCAGGCCGAAGACCTTCCGGCCCAGCAGATGGCCGCCCACCCCCTGCTTTGCGCCCTGGCTGTAAGCGATGACCACGCGGCGGGCACGGCGAATGGTCTCTTTGGTGACGCCGAACAAACCGGTCTTGAGTTCGGTGGAGATATAGGGCTCATCATCGGGCGCCACGACGGTGACAAACTGGACAAGCATCTCATCGGGGTACTGCGCCAAAGTGGACAGCAGTTCGTCGCTGAGCGCAGATCTCATGGAGGGTTCCGCCACCTCGAAGCGTATTTGATCCCGCAATTCCTCCACGGGAATAAGCTTCCTCTCTTCCATGAACCCGCGCAGGGCGTCTACCAAAGGATCCGCC
>JAPLJW010000241.1 GCA_026388365.1 Deltaproteobacteria bacterium
CCGCAGCGGGGATGAAACCTGCACCCCGGCGGAAAATCAAGCGGATTGGGCACCGATCCGGAAATGACGTCCAGGCGCTTCTTCCGGCTGTCCGTCAACCGGGGAATCGAATTATAAAGGGCGCGCGTATAGGGATGGAGGGGATTCCGGAAGATCGTTCTCACGTCGGCGCACTCCACCGCCTTCCCCGCATAGGCCACCACCACATCTTCGGCCACCTCGGCAATGACGCCCAGATCGTGGGTGATCATCATGACGGCCATGCCGGTCTCTTCCCCGATCTTCCGGATCAGCCGCAGGATCTGCGCCTGGATGGTCACATCGAGCGCCGTGGTCGGTTCATCGGCGATCAACAGCTTCGGCCGGCAGGAAAGCGCCATGGCGATCATGACCCTTTGCCGCATCCCGCCGCTCATATGGTGGGGATACTCATCAATCCGCTTCTCCGGAGAGGGGATGCCCACCAGATTGACCATCTCGATCGCCTTCTAGCGGGCGTCTTGCTTGCTGAGTTTCTGGTGGAGGATGATCGACTCCATGATCTGATAGCCGATCGTGAAAACGGGATTAAGCGATGTCATGGGTTCCTGAAAGATCATGGCGATCTCGTTCCCCCGGATCGCGCGCATCTCTTCCGAACTTTTCTTCAGGAGATCCTGCCCTTCGAAAAGGATCTCGCCCGCGACAATCCGCCCCGCCGGTGCGGCAACGAGCTGCATGACGGAGAGCGCCGTGACGCTCTTCCCACACCCCGATTCGCCGATGACGCCCAGAGTTTCTCCCCGAGAAAGCGTCAGGTCCATGCCGTCGACGGCCCGGGCCACCCCGTCGTCGGTGTAGAAATAGGTCTTCAGATTTTTGATTTCCAGCAGTGCGTCATGCGGCACGGTTTCTTCTCCCTGGTCACTTGAAGTAAACCATAACCGGGGTCCTCCTGTCAAAGTTTTGGTGCCATCTTCTTTCGTGTTGGGGGTATTTTTCAAAGCTCTCACAGGGTGTTGAGATAAGACAGCGCCTCTGTTTTTTCTTGCAGAAATGACGCAATAACGATATACGCGACAATCGAGACTTATAGCGACGCCGATATCGCCCACGGGAATGCCGAAGATCGCCTGGACAGTAATGGGAGAGAGGGGGCTGCGCCCTTATTTTTTCGCCCCCCGAAAAACGCTAAATTTAAAGACCTGACCCCCATACTTGTGGATAAAATTGCGTTCATCATCTATCTCGTCTGCATCGTCTTCGGCGTCCTGTTCTTCGGGGCGGTCCATACCTGGGCTTATACGATCGTCTTTCTGGGGGTGATTGTTGCGAGCCTGCTGCTGCTCAAGGGGGCCGTGGTGCGGATGGACGCTCCCTCGTTGCCGCAGGAATCGAATCACAAGAGAGACGTTACCCCGTTTCCGGAAGGCGAAAGGGATGGACGGCCTCGGGGGGCCAAGCCCGGCTGGTATCTCCGGTGGGTAAAGACGGATCTGACGCCGCTGTTTTTTTTCTTTTTCGCCTTCCTGATCCTGCAGATGCTCCCTCTGCCGCAGGGGCTCATCGCCCTGATCTCGCCGGAGGCGAAGCTCGCCGGAGAGATGTCCCTTCCGGCGGCGGCGCTCGATCCCGCCGGCCTTGCAGGTCAATGGTACGCGCTTGCCCCCTACATCTACCCCGTCCGGATGTCGCTGATCCGCTGGGTGGTCTACGGCCTCCTCTTCTTCGGCCTGATCCGCTGCCTGAATTCCCGCAAAAGAATCGAAACGGCAATCATCGCGCTTCTTCTGCTCTGCTGCTTCGACGCCCTCTATGGGATCCTGCAGACCTACTCGGGGAGCAGCCATGTCTGGTGGTATAAAAACCAGAGATACGCGCGGGATGTCTGCGGCACTTATCTGAACCGGAACCACTTTGCGGGCTTGATGGAGATGGGGATCGCCCTCGCCGTCGCTTATGCAGCGGCGCTGGGGGGAAGGGGAGAAGGGCGCCACAAGCCATTGCCCCGCAGGGGGTCGTTCAAGAAGCGGTTTCTGAATTTCTTTTCCGAAAGCGGAAAGGACATCCGGCGTTTCCTGGTCGTCTTCGCCGGGGGGGTCCTGGGGCTCGGCCTGATCCTCTCCGCCTCGCGGGGCGGGATCATCGCCACGGCCGGCGCCCTGCTCCTGATGGGGCTGTTCTTCACTTTTCGGAAAAGCGAGCGGCGGAAGGGAAAGGTGATCCTCATCCTCTGCGCCATCTCGCTGATCTACGGCCTCCACGCCGGCCTGGATTACACCGTCGGGCGGTTCGAGTTTTTCGACCGGGATCTGGAAGACCGCTGGGTCATGGCGGAAAAGGCGGTCGATCTCTTCAAGGATTATCGCTACACCGGCGCGGGAGTGGGGAATTTGAGGCACGCGTACGGAAAATACCAGGACGCCCGGCACAAAAACCTGTACGTGGACTATGCCCACAACGACTACGCGCAGTTCCTGGCCGAGGCGGGCCTCATCGGCGGCGTGCTCCTGCTGGCGGGGGTGGGCTGGTACCTCGCGCGGACTTTCCGGACCTGGCGGCGGCGGGAGGACCCTTTCGCGGTCTGCCTGGGGATTGCGCCGTTCGGGGCGCTCTTCGCGCTCGCGATCCACTCTTTCTCGGATTACAACCTCCACTGGCCGGCCAACGTGATGGTCCTTATCGCGGTCATCGCGATCGGGTATGCAGCCCTCCACCTGGAAAGCCGCCATCATCGCGACCGGATGCTATACCGACAGCGGATGATCCCCCTGCGCCCGTGGGGCGCCGTTCTTCTGGCATCTACGGCGGGCCTGATCATCTGGTGCGGCGTCTGGACAGTCCGCCACTTCGTCGCCGAGACATACTGCAACACGGATTACAACGTCACGCTGAACCTGGAGCAAAATCCGCCGGCGGAGAATGTCCGCAAGGCAAAGATCTGGAATCCCGGAAACGCGGCATATCATCACAAGCTGGCACTGGCGTTGACGGCTGAAAGGGACCGCCGGATGCAGCAGCCGGCGCCGGACGCGGAAGGCTGGAAACAGTCGCACGGACCGATCATCGAGCACCTGGAGCGGTCGATCCTCCTGAATCCCCTGAATGCACAGGTCCACGTCCAACTGGGATGGGAATACTCCTATCTGTTTGACCGGCCCGACCACTTTACCCGCTGGCTCCCCGCGGCGGACCTCTGCATGGACCGGGCGGCCTGGTTTGCCGGAAACTGGGTGCAGTATCCGCGGCTTCAATACGACATCGGAAATTACTGGACGATGCGATCGAAAACCCTTGGACCGGACGACCCGAAAAGCGAGATCAACTGGACCCGAGCGGTCTGGCATTACCGGAAAGGGTTGGAGCTGGAGGGGAAGAAGGATCTCCCCGAAGACGTGAAGGGCTATATCCGGAACTTTTACGCAGACGAGAGGCACCGGCAGGCCCTGCGGTAAAAACCGGCCCCCTGTGCATGAAACTGCAAAGAATTGATAAAATAGATCGGATGAAATAGTTCTTGACTTTATACAAAACGATCAATAATCTGAGCATAAGCCATTGTAAATGCAATAATTAAACAATCTCGGTTTATGAACGAAAGGATTGGGTGATGAAAAGAGCAACATTTTTCTCTTGCGTCACGGTTCTTCTGCTGGCGGTCGCACCATGGCAGGTTCAGGCCCAGCAGGGGGGCAACATCAAATTCGGCAATCTGTCCATCGTTCCAGGATTCGCGCTGCAAGGCATCCACGACGACAACATCTATATGGGGAACGGCAAGGATAGCGCGGACCTCGCCGAGAAAAAGGAGTCAGACTGGATCACGCATGTGAAGCCCAGCCTGCTTCTGAATTACCTGATGCCGGAGAGAGGGTATATCAATCTCGGCTATCAGGGCGATTTCGCTTTCTACAGCACGAATGACGGCAACAATTGGAAAAGCCAGATGGGAAACTTCGAGGTCGACTATCTGGCGCCGGGCGGCCTCATCTTCGGAATCAGCGAACTTTACACCCGTTCGGAAGACCCCTTTGGCGGAGCGGACCAGTACAATGTAGGCCGCATCTCGAAGCGGTGGACAAACGATGTGAAGACAAAACTGGGCTACGCGATCTCGAGCAACTTCCGATCGATTCTTTACTACAACAACTTCAAGCAGCAATATGATGATATCCAGGACTACTCCCAGGATTACACGGACAGCGAATACGGCATCGGCTTAGAGACCCGCTTCCTCCCCAAGACCTGGGGATTCCTCCGTTACCATTACGGGCAGAGAAAATACAATACGTTGGGACTGGGGCAGACGACGGATGAGTTCAATTCGGATCTCAAGTGGAACAAAGTCAACGCCGGTTTGACCTGGGATCCGGAGGCAAAGCTGAGCGGTGAACTCAACGTCGGCTATCAGTGGATGACCTACGATCACGAATTGACCGATGCGGGGATTCGCCGTGAGAGTAAGAACACCTGGGTTGCCGCGACCTCCATCAACTTCAAGGCCACAGAAACGACCACCCTCGCCCTGATCCTCAGCCGGGCAGTCCGCAACACGGCATCGGACACGAACGAACAGTTCACCGACACGGGAATAGGCATGACCGTGCAGCAGAAGCTGTTCACAAAATTCTTGCTGAATGCGGGGCTCAACTACAGCAAGAACGAGTATAACCTGCCGGTCGGCAACGAGCGGTCGGACAACAACTACAGGGGTAACATCGGCCTGGACTACAATATCCAGGAATGGCTGAGCGTAGGCGTCGCATACAATTACAACAGGAAGGATTCCAATATCGAGGCTTCAGAGTTCGTCGACAACCAGTTCATGGCCTCTCTGAAAATCGTTTATTAAAAACGATCCGTGGTCCGGCGCCTCCACTTTTCAAAAGAAGGGGAGCCGCCCTGTTATGGAGGTTGAAAGATCCGATATGAAAAATAAAAGCTTCTTATCCCTTGTGACGTTCGTCGTTCTTACGCTGCTGATCGGTTCGGGCTCCGCCGCTTGGGCTGCCGGCCCGGTGGCCAAAGTGACCAGTTTCAAGGGAGAGGCCTACATCCAGACCGGCACCACTGCCGTCAGGATCGGCCAGGTCGGGCAGGCCGTCCTCGACGGCGACCGGGTCCAGACCAAAGACGGAGAGGTTCAGCTTGCCTTTACCGACGGCGCCTCCATGACAATCAACCCGTTTTCCACAACCATGATTCAGGAGCGAGAAGAGGAATCCGGCTTCTGGGTGTTCAAGACCAAGAAGATGGTCCGCCGGATGACCGCGTTCGTGGGCAAGCTCTACTTCAAGAGCGGATCCTCGCAGCGGGAGAATTACCTGCAGACGCCGACGGCTGTTTGCGGGATTAGGGGGTCTTCGGCCGAATTCGGTTTCAACAACATCTCTTCCCTGCTGAATCTGATCACCGGAGCAATCAACACCTACGGCAGCAGCTGGCAGCAGGGATCTTTCGCCAACCCGGGCTATTCGGCCGCCAGCCAGAATGCCGTCTATCAGAAACTGGCCAACACCATTGCGCAGGTCGAAAAGGCCAAACAAACCGGAACCGGCAACGATCTGGCGCTGGCCACGCTCAATGCGTATGAACTCGCCAAGATTGTGGGCGCGGAACTCGCGAAGAACCCCGACCCCGCCGTCCAGCAGCTCGGCCAGAGTTTCACTGCCCTTGGGGACCAGGGGATCGCCAATATCCGGCAGCAGAACCCGAACTTGACCACGACGGTGGAAACCACGGTTCCAGGCACGACAACGGTGCCGCCGACCACGACGCCGACCACCACACCAACCACAACGCCGCCAACAACGCCGACCACGTCGACTTCATCGACGACGACCGTTCTGACGACGATTCCGCCGACGACGACAACGCCGACGACATCGTCTGTACCCCCCAGCTAAACCGGGGTCGAAGCGGGTGCAGCAGAAATTGCAGGGGTGGGTTTTTAATAACCCACCCCTTTTTTACAACCCCGTCCCCACGACCGTCTGCGGCGGAAGCAGTGAGACCTTTGCGCAATTTGGGGATCGGATCCCGGAAGATGGGCTCAGGGATCCGATCCCCGCCTTCGTCCTTAAAAAAATCTGAAGAGGGATTGGGGGACGACGTTTGAAAAAGCAATGAAATTAACGAGATAATGGGCAACCATGATGGCCGGGAGGGAACGGGTCCTCAGGTACAATGCCATAAAAACGGCGCCGACCGCGGATGCCGCCATGATCTTTGGCAGCCCCCCGCTCCAGTGGATAAGCCCGAAGGCTATCGCGGAAATGCCGATCACCACACAGGCGCGCCGCGTGTACCGGGAAAGAAAAATCCGCAGATAGCCTCGAAAGACAACCTCCTCGACGATGCTGACCATTGCCAGCCCCGCCGTCAGATCGACCCAGCGCCACACAGGGTTTTCGATCTCCGGCATCTGCCCCGAAGGAGCGCCGGAGAGCCCACCCGTCAGAAGATAACCGTTCTGTTCGATGAAAACGGCCGACAAGGCGCCGACGGCCAGTACGGACCAGAAGGAGATCGCGGACGGCATTCTCAATCCCAACGAGGAAAACCCCACTTTTCCGCTGCGGATCAACCAGGCCAGAACCGTCAGGGGGAGGAGCTTTACGGAGACATAATCGATCAAAAGCCACCCACGCCAATCCTTGACGTAGATATCACTAAGATCATTAAGATAAAACGGAAGGCACAGCAGGATTACAACCGTGATGGGGTGTTTTAATGCTTCACCGGAAAATCCATCCCGGCGGGTCTGCTCAAAAGCGTCCGGCATGGGTTTCCGGGTTTCCTGAAACCGGACGATGGCGAAGCCGCCTGCGCCGCCGATGATCAACGCCATCGCCTCGTAGGCGATAAACCACGCGACCCACGCCGGCAGAAGCCGCTGTAAAACCTCGCCGACCATATTGGAGGCCATGAAGGCAAAGCCGACACTGAAAGACCACAAAACCGCGGAAGGGATACAATCGCGGGCAGCGGCAGCGGGAAACAGGGATCTCATCCGGCATGCCGTAACGATTCCCCCAAGCGCTCCGCAGAAGGCAAAGCTGTAAAAGGCGCTCACCATCATTTTCAGGGGCGTCCCCAATGTGAAAAACAGCGGGGTCACGCCCAGGATACAGCTCAGGGACCAAACCACCGCAACGAAAATTACGTTTTTCCCATCGATCTTTCCACCGGCCGCCCGGATGGCCATCGCATAGGATAAACCTCCGCCAAGGCCGATGATCCCGGCGGTCGTTTGCGCCGCGACCAGATACGGGAACCCGGGGATCCGCAGCAACAGTATGGCGGAGGTCCCCAACAACGCCGCGGCCGCCCATCCCAGGGTTGAACGGAAGAGGATGTTGAACGGATCGGCCTTTTTTTCTCTTTTACCGGGCATCGTCGCTCCTGGACGGGTGAAATGGTCCCCCCTTGTAAGGATTTGTTTGCAAATTCCGGGGAGACGCGGAGTGCGTTTTGGGAGCATTGTAGAGGCAATGCCGTGGGCTGTCAAGACGGGGCTCATGACAGACGGGGCGAAACAGATGGGGAGGTTTTCCTTGCATTTTCCCCGGAGACATACTAAAAAACGACCTCAAACGAGAGGAAGGCGGATCGTACGAAAGGCGATGATGATCAGGCGAATAGATAGTCAAAAAGGGCCCGGTGCGCGCTTGTTGCTGATGGCGGCCTGCTCTCTCTTTCTCCTGGCCTGCGGAGGAGTCGACAGCCAGGTGGTCAAGGTGACGGATGTCGAAATCACGAAGGATCTCTACGCGGGACTGAAGAGCGACGACGTGGCGAAGCTTCAGGAGATCAAGAAAAGCATCATCACCCAAAAGGATGAAGAGGACTCCGCAGTCACCAGCCTCCTCGGCAAAACCCCCTCCTTTAGCGTTCTGGAATACCGTACGAAATACCCGGAGAGCAAGACGATCGGCGAGGATTACAAGATCGGCGGTTACGACGTACTCTCGATCACCGTTTACGAGGAAAAGGATCTGACGATCGAATCCATCCGCGTATCGGCCGACGGGTTCATCTCCTTCCCCCTCATCGGCCGGCTCCACGTGGCCGATATGAATACCTCTCAGGTGGAGCAGATCATCTCCCGGAAACTTGCGGAGGGGGCCTACCTCCTGGACGCCCATGTCTCCGTGATGGTCACCAAGTACGAGTCGCGTAAGTTCTCCGTCCTCGGTGCGGTCAAGTCACCAGGGAATTACCCCCTCCAGGCGCGGGAGAAGGTCCTCGACGGAATCTCCAAGGCCAACGGTCTTGCCGGCGAAAGCGATTACATGGGCCGTCCGTTGGGCGGCGAGACACAGGAGGCGATGATTATCCGCACCCTGAATCCCGGCCAACCCGACGCCCGTAAGATCGTTATCAACTTCGACCTGCAGGCCCTTCTCAAAGGTAAGGATCAGATTTCGAACATCTATCTCGCTGATCAGGACGCCATTTACATTCCCAAAGCGGATTATTTCTACATCATCGGCGAAGTCAAGAACCCCGGTTCCTACCCCTTCATCAAGAAAGACCTGACGATCATCGAGGCGCTCAGCATTGCGGGCGGCTTCACGCGCATCGCCGCCCGCAACAAGACCCGGATTGTCCGGATCGAAAACGGCGTCGAGAGGATCTACAACGTGAACGTCGATGCAATCACCAAGGCGGGTAAGATGATCCAGGCCGTTCCCATCAAACCCAATGACCTGATTGTCGTGCCGGAGAGTTTCTTCTAATGGAAATCATGGACAAACAGATCAACCTTCAGGATTACCTGCGGGTGATCCTGAAGCACCGCTGGACGATTTTAGCGGTATTTGCCGTCGTCTTTGTCAGTGTCACCCTATTCACGTTTACGGCAACGCCCATCTACCGGGCGACGGCCCGCCTCATCATCGAAAAAGACGACCCCAAGGTGGTCTCCATTCAAGAGGTGATGTCGGTGGATTCGTCGGGGCTGGACTACTACCAGACCCAGTACAAGATCATCGAGAGCCGGAGCGTCGCCCGCGAGGTCATCCGACGTCTTAAGCTAAATGAAAACGAAGAGTTCGTGCCAAAACCCAAGGATACATTTCTGGATAACCTCCGACAATCCATAGCGGACGGCGTCACCTTCGTTGAGTCCCTTCTGAAGACCGAAAAACCGCAGAGGCCCACGGATCCAAAGGCCGAAAGCGAAGATGAATCCCCGCTCGTGACGGCCTTCATCCGCCGGGTGAAGGTCGCACCGATCCGGAACAGCCGCCTCGTCGATATCGGGTTCGAGGCGAAGGATCCCGCCCTGTCGTCAAAGATCGCCAATACGCTCGCGCGCTCCTACATCGACCTCAACCTCGAAACAAAGCTCAAGGCGACCCAGGACGCGATGGCCTGGCTCAACAGCCGGATCCAGGACGAGCGGAAGAAGGTCGATCAGGCGGAGCAAGCCCTGCTCCGCTATAAGGAGAGGCACAACATCATCACCGATTTCTCCAAGGATGTGGAGACCGTAACGGCCCAGAAGCTGGCTGCCTTGAACTCCCAGGTCATCGAGGCCGAGGTGAAGCGCGTCGAGGCGGAAACCCGCTACCGGCAGGCGATCGAACTGGAGCGAACCCCGGAGATGCTCGATTCTATCCCCGAGGTCCTGAACAACGAGCTGGTCCGCCAGATCAAAACGATGGAGGTGGAGCTCCAAAAGAAACAATCCGAACTGTCGAAGAAATACGGCGCGAATCACCCGCAGATCGTCGCCATCCGGAACGAACAGGAGACCCTTAAGACGCGCAAGGCCGAAGAGGTGAACCGGGTCATCAACTCCCTCTACAACGGTTTCAAGGTTGCCCAGGCGCGCGAGCAGTCCCTGAAGGCTTCTCTCAACCGCCAAAAAGGGGAAAGTTTCACCCTCAACGAGAAGGCCATCGACTACAGCGTTCTGAAGCGTGAGGCGGAGAGCACCAAGGAGATGTACGACCTCGTCATCAAACGCTTCAAGGAGACCTCGATGACGGAGAACATCCGGACCGGCAACATCCGCGTCGTCGATGCAGCGGAGATCCCGAAGTTTCCCGTATCGCCGAAAAAGACGCAGAATATGCTCCTCGGCCTCATTGTCGGGCTCGCACTCGGAATCGGTCTGGCCTTCTTCCTGGAGTACCTGGACAACACGATCAAGACCCCGGACGACATCAAGGAGCGGCTGAAGATCCCTTATCTCGGACCGGTGCCTGTTCTCGCTATGGCTGCGCCGGACAACCCCGGCGGAAAGCCCGGCAATCCGGGAACACGTGAACAAAAACCGGAGGAGGATCTGATCATCATCAGCTCGCCCAAATCGACCGCGAGCGAATCCTATCGAGGGCTCCGGACCAGTATCCTCTTCTCCGCCGCGGATGCCCCCCCCCGGACGATTCTCGTCACGAGCGCGGCGCCCGCTGAAGGAAAAACGATCACCTCGGCCAACATCGCCGTCGCAATGGCCCAGGCGGGCAACAAGATCCTGCTGATCGACTGCGACCTGCGACGGCCCAGGATGCATCGGGTGTTCAACGTTCCCCGGGACAGAGGGCTATCGAACATCCTGGCCGGGACCTGCGGCATCGATGAGGCCATTCTCCTTACGACGATTCCTGGCGTTGACATCATCCCGTCGGGTCCGGTACCGCCCAATCCCTCTGAAATGCTGGGTTCGCAGTCGATGTTCAAAATTATCGAGGCCCTCCGCGGGCGGTACGATCGGATCATCATCGACTCTCCCCCGATCACGGCCGTGACCGATTCGGTGATCATCTCCCGCTGGGTTGACGGCGTCCTCCTCGTCATCCGAGCGGGCGAGACGCACCGAGAGATCATCAAAAACGGCATCGGCCTCCTCCAGTCGGCCAATGCCCACATCCTCGGAGCGATCCTGAACGGGGTCGACATGGGCCGCGACAGCTACTATTACTACCAGTATTACTATTACTACTACGGCGAGGACGGCGAAAAGAGGAAAAAAGTCCACCGGAAGAAGCGGGCGCAGAGCCGCTACTCCGGTAGCGACCACGGGGAACCCGAAGGGGTCAAGCCCGACACCGCCGCCTGATGGTTTGCCCTTCAGTGTAGCTCTATTGCTGCATGTGATTTTCCCCTCACCTCGACCCCCTCCCATTGGGTCAGGGGAATCTATTTTTCAAGTTCATCGTTATTGAAACGGCGATCAAGGCCACGTTCACAAACCATCTTCAGGAGGCGCAGCATGAACGAAAACCTTGGGGAAATGCGAGACGCGGCGGCGTGGATCCGGGATTGCATCGGCCGGTACGTGGCGTCCGGGGAAAACAGCCTTTATCCCGGCGGCGTTCATGAACCGGCGTGGAACGAACCGCTCGTCGGCTTCTCCCGCGGCGACGACCCGCTGTATCAGGGGTTCAAAGACGATATCGGTCCGTTCTACTGGACCCCGCCGGAGATCTTTGCTGCGACCTTTCCCGAGGTACGGGTCAAGCCGGACGAATTGACGGTGATCAGTTGGGTCCTTCCGCAGATGGAACAGACCCGGCGCGACAACGCCCGGGAAAAGGCCGTTTCCGCGGAGCGATGGGCGCGGGCCCGCAAATACGGGGAGGAATTCAACGTGAAGCTGCGCGACCATGTGACGGGGTTCCTCCGGGAGGCCGGACACGAAGCGGTGGCCCCCATGAACGCGCCCCTCTGGCGATGGGAAAAATCCGCCCGCTACGGTTTGGCCTCTTCCTGGTCGGAGAGGCATACGGCGTACGCTTCCGGTCTGGGCACCTTTGGGCTGTGCGACGGCCTGATCACGCCCCGGGGAAAGGCGATGCGCTGCGGCTCCGTCGTGGCCCGGATCGCCGTCCCCCCATCGGCGCGTCCCTACACCGATCATCACGCTTACTGCCTCTTCTATTTCAACGGGAGCTGCGGCAAGTGCATCCAGCGGTGCCCGGCGGACGCCATCACCCGGGAGGGGCATGACAAGGAAAAATGCCACGCCTACGTCCACGGGGTATCGGCGCCATCCATCCGGGCCCGGTTCGGTTTTGAGACGTCCGGCTGCGGTCTCTGCCAGGCCGGCGTCCCCTGCGAGGCGAAGATCCCCGTCCCCGGGCAAACCGGTTGACGTCGGAGACGCCCCTGAAAAAAACAGGGGGGACAGCGCCCTTGGTTTGGCGCAGGGGAAAAGGGGTGCCGTACCTCGTTTTTCTATTTTCTTCGGGGGCAGGTATGCAGATTCGATGCCCGTGGGTCATTCTGTTTTTTCTGTTAATTATTTTATCTCCGGTCCGGGCCTTATGTGAAGAAAAACCGCTCTGGGAACTCGGCGTGGGATTGGGTTTTTTGCAGATTCCCGATTACCGCGGCTCCAGTGAAAACAGGCGCTATCTGCTTCCCTATCCGTACTTCGTTTACCGGGGGGATATCGTGAGGGTCGAAAAGGAGCGCATTTCGGGGCGCATCTTTGAAACCGACCGTCTCCTGCTGGATATCAGCTTCAACGGCAGCGTACCCGTAAAAAGTTCGGATAATCCGGACCGTCGGGGGATGCCCGATCTGGACCCGACCTTTGAAATGGGCCCGTCTCTTAACATCACCCTCCTTGAAAACCGGCAGGACCATTACAAACTGACGCTCAGCTTGCCGGTCCGGGCCGCTTTTTCGACGGATTTCTCTTCGGTCCGCCACGAGGGATGGATATTTCACCCGCGGCTGAATTTTGAAAAAGCCGATATGATCCCCGGCTCCGGGGTGAACGTGGGACTTTCGGCCGGTCCCATGTTTGCCGACCAGGGCTATCACCGTTACTACTACACCGTCGACCCGACTTTTGCGACGCCATCGCGTCCCCGCTATGCAGCCGGCGGCGGATACAGCGGGTCGACCATCACCGTCGGCCTCAATAAGACGCTGAACCCTTTCATCCTGAACGCATTTGTCAGCCTGAATTACCTCAAGGGGGCCGTATTTGAGGAGAGTCCGCTGGTCAAGACCCAATCCTCCTGGATGTGCGGGTTCGCCGTCTCCTGGATTTTCCTGAAATCATCCGAGCGGGTTCAAAAATGAGACTAACAGCCATGATTCGATCTGGAAAGCGAAATCACCGTCGTATCGGGAAAGGTCCGCTTTATGTCCGTCATCCGGCTTTTTTATATGGACGGGACTGAAAGTCTGATCATCCGACGGGATCTGGCCGGGGTGGTTTCCCTTGACGCTTATGGTGCATTTTGATACACAGACCCAAAAGGACGGGGAGTCGGGGCGCACGCCCGGATAATCCGGGAACAAAGCCCGGCAGGGGTCAGCGGGGACGAGGCAACATGAAGAAGGCGGCGCCGGTCGGGAACCACGGGGTGACGGGCCTTCCCGGCTCGGGAGATATCACCTGCGAACGGATGCTGGCGTCTCTGAGCAACGGAGTCATCGCCACGGACCGGGATGGCCGCATCGTTTTCATGAATCCACAGGCCGGGGAAATCCTGAAACTGAACGTGAACAGGGTGATGGGGGCCTACATCCCCGATGTCCTCCCCATGACGGGTCCCCTCGTGATCAAATGCCTTGAGACGGGGAAACCCCATCTCGGCTATCATATCCTGGGGAAAAGCGTCTCCCTCGTCGTTAACATCACGACCATCCGGAAGGGCGGGCAGCCTCTCGGCGCGGTCTGCTGCCTCCAGGGGATGGACGAATTCGAGCACTCCGCCAAAAAGCTTGCCTCCTACCAACGGCAGAACATGGAACTCCAGGCCATTTTCCGGTCGTCCTCCGATGGAATTTGGTTGTGCGACGGTGCGGGAACGATCCTCAACATCAACCCCACGTCCGAGATCTTCAACGGCATCCGGGCCCGGGACATCATCGGCCGCAATGTGGCCGCTCTCGTTGCGGAAGGCCTCTTTGACCGGTCCGCAACCCTGGAGGTTCTGGAAACGAAGCGGCAGGTCAGCATCTCCCAGTATGTGAAGCGCACGGAAAAGTACCTTCTCGTCACGGGCACACCGGTCTTCGACGACGAGGGAAACCTTTTCCTGGTCGTCATCAACGAGCGGGATATGACCCAGCTCAATACGGTCAGGGAACAGATCGAGGAGCACCGCCAGGTCACGGAGAAGTTCAAGGACGAACTGACAGCCCTCAGCATGCAGGAATTGAAGGAGGAAGGGATCGTAGCCGTGAGCGAAGCCATGCGGGAGACACTCCGGGTTGCCTCGCGCCTGGCCCGGCTCGAGGCCTCGAATATCCTCATCCTGGGTGAATCGGGCAGCGGAAAGGGACTGCTCGCCAAGTTCATCCACAAGAACAGCCGGCGGGGTCGAATGCCCTTTATTCAGATCAACTGCGCCGCCTTGCCGGAAACCCTCCTGGAGGCGGAACTCTTCGGGTACGAGAAGGGCGCCTTTACCGGCGCCGCAACCCAGGGGAAAGCCGGTCTCATCGAAATAGCCCAGGGCGGGACCCTCTTCCTGGACGAGATCGGGGATCTCCCCCTGTCTCTGCAGGCCAAGCTCCTCAAATACCTTGACGACTCCGAGGTCCTCCGTCTCGGCAGCGTAAAGCCGCGGCAGATCGACTGCAAAATCGTCGCCGCCACAAACCGCGATCTGGAGGCCCTGATGCGGGCGAAGAAATTCCGGCAGGACCTCTTCTATCGACTCAATACCTTCACCCTCCGGATACCACCCCTGCGGGAGCGGACGGAAGACATCTTCGAGCTGGTCCATTTTTTCCTGCGGAAATACAACCGCGCCTACCGCCAGAAAAAGCGCATCTCGCCGGAAACGATGGATCTCCTTCTCTCCTGCCCGTTTCCAGGGAACGTGAGGGAGTTGAAGAATATCCTGGAGCACGCCGTTGTCATGAGCGAGCAGGAAACGCTGGATGCGCTGCCGGTAAAGCGGGGCGGAGAAACCCTGACGTTGCGGAGGGTCGGAACAGTCCAGGGTCCGGTCTCCCCGAAGCTCAATGACGAAGTGGTCGCCACGGAACGGGAGGTCTTCCGCCGGGCCCTTCTCGTCTGCAAATCCACGCGGGAGATGGCCGCCCACCTCGGTGTAAGCCAGCCAACGATCGTCCGGAAACTGAAAAAGCTCGGCCTGACCCTCCCTTCGATACAAAAATGAATCATCATGTGCATGGGCTTTCGGGCAAATCGGGGGGAGACGTGACGTTTTCTACCCGATGGTGCCGGGTTC
>JAPLJW010000070.1 GCA_026388365.1 Deltaproteobacteria bacterium
AATGGCTGAGACAAAATATCAGGAAAAGCTGTGGCTGAAGTCCTACGAAAAGGGCGTCCCGGAATTTGTCAAGTACGAAGAGATCTGTATGCCGGATATTCTGGACCGGACGGCGAAGCAGTTCCCCGAAAAGCCGGCCCTCCTCTTTCAGGGGACGAGTATGACCTTCGGGCAATTTGCGGAGATGGTGAACCGCTTTGCCGCCTGCCTGGCCGATTTCGGGGTCAAGAAGGGGGATGCCGTGGCGATCCTGCTGCCCAACGTGATCCCCTGCGTCGTTGCCTACTACGCGATTCTGAAAATCGGGGCGATCTGTGTGATGAACAATCCCTTATACTCGGATCCGGAGTTGGAGCACCAGTTCAACGATTCCGGCGCCAAGGTTCTGATCACGCTCGATGTCCTGGCGAAACGGATGATTGCGCTCCGGCCCAAGACGAAGATCAAACAGATCGTTTATACCTGCATCGGCGACTATCTGCCCGCCGTCAAGCGGATCCTTGGGAAAATGCTCAAGAAATACCCCTTTGCCGAGGTTCCGGCGACACCGGATGTTTACGCCTGGAAGGAATGCCTCGCCAAATACGCCCCCAATCCGCCGGCTGTCAAGCTCGGCTTCGAAAATGTGGCCATGTATCAGTACACCGGCGGAACGACCGGCGTTTCCAAGGGGGTCATGCTGACCCATGCGAACCTGAGCAAGCAGATCCAGCAGATCGAAGCGTGGTTCCCCACCTTCAACAAAGGTGATGAGATCATGTTGGGCGCGCTCCCTTACTTCCACGTCTTCGGCCTCTCGCTCTCCATGAATTTGTCCGTCTTCATGGGGTGGGCGCAGATCCTGATTCCCCGCCCCCAGCCGGAGCCGCTCTTGGAGGCCATCGGCAAGTTCCGTCCCACCTTTGTGCCGCTGGTTCCGACGATGTACATCGGGATGCTGAACCATCCGAACATCAAGAAAACGGACATGAGCTGCATCAAGGGGGCCTTCTCCGGAAGCGCGCCGCTGCCCGTCGAGGTCATCCATGATTTCGAGAAGGCGACCGGGGCGACGATCGTCGAGGGTTTCGGGATGACGGAGACGTCGCCCGCCACCCACATCAACCCCTTCGCCGGCGGCGCCCGGAAGGTGGGGAGCGTCGGGGTACCGATCAGCGACACCGAGTGCCGCATTGTCGACCTCGAAGACGGCGTGACGGATATGCCTGTCGGCGAGCGCGGCGAATTGATCGTCAAGGGGCCGCAGATCATGCTGGGCTACAAGGGCAAGCCCGAAGAGACGGCCAACACCCTTAAGGACGGCTGGATCTACACGGGCGATATCGCCACGATGGACGAGGATGGCTACTTCTACATCGTCGATCGGAAGAAGGACATGATCATCTCCGGCGGGTTCAACGTCTATCCGCGGGACATCGATGAGGTCTTCTACCTCCATCCGAAGGTCCAGGAGGCCTGCTCCATCGGCATTCCGCATCCGGTCCGGGGCGAGAGCGTGAAGGTCTTCGTCGTCCTCAAGGAGGGCGAGACGGCCACCCAGGAGGAACTGATCGAATACTGCAAGACGAGGCTTGCCACCTACAAGCTCCCGACGGAGATCGAATTCCGCAAGGAGCTCCCCAAGACCAATGTCGGCAAGAGCCTCCGGAAACAGCTCCGCGCGGAGGAACTGGAGAAGAGAAAGAAAAAGTAACGGCGAAAACGCAAGCCGGAAGAAGTCCCCCGATCCGAAGGAAACGGGGGACTTCTTTGTTTCGGGAGGGAAATGCTCAGGCGGTGAATCCGGCGCTTACCTGGTTTTCGGGCATTCGCTTCCGCCCTCTCCTATCTTAAGCCGATCAGCTTCCGGGCTACGACGACCCGCTGGATCTCGTTCGTCCCCTCGTAAATCTGGCAGATCTTCGCGTCGCGCATGTGGCGCTCCGCCGGGTAATCCTTCATGTAGCCGTTGCCGCCGAAGATCTGGACGCCCTCGATCGCCGCCCGCATCGCCACGTCGGAGGCGTAGTACTTGGCCATCGCCGCCTCTTTCTCGAAATCGAGGCCGTTGTCCTCGAGCCACGCGGCCCGCAGGAGCATCAGCTCCGCCGCGTCGAGCTCGGTTGCCATGTCGGCAAGCTTGA
>JAPLJW010000129.1 GCA_026388365.1 Deltaproteobacteria bacterium
AGCGGCATGCCGGTCTGCTGCAGGGCGCCGTTGTGCATGATGAAGATCCGGTCGGCCATGGTCATGGCCTCCACCTGATCGTGGGTGACGTAGATGATGGTGGCCCCCAGACGCCGGTGGAGCTTGCTGATTTCGGCCCGCATCGCCACCCGCAGCTTGGCGTCGAGGTTGGAGAGCGGCTCGTCGAACAGAAACACCTTGGGCTTGCGGACAATCGCCCTTCCCACCGCCACCCGCTGCCGCTGCCCGCCCGAAAGTTCTTTGGGCTTCCTCTCCAGCAGCTCCTGGATGCCGAGGATATCGGCCGCCTCCTGCACCCGCCCGTCGATCTCTTCTTTGGCAAACTTCCGGATCTTGAGCCCGAAGCCCATGTTGTCCCGGACGTTCATGTGCGGGTAGAGGGCATAGTTCTGGAAAACCATGGCGATGTCCCGGTCCTTGGGCGCCATGTCGTTGACAAGCGTATCGCCGATGAAGATCTCGCCGGACGTGATCGTCTCAAGGCCCGCGATCATCCTCAGCGCGGTGGTCTTGCCGCAGCCGGAAGGACCGACCAGCACCGCGAATTCCCGGTCCCGGATCTCGATCGAGAGGTTGTCAACCGCCGTTACCGCCCCGAACCGTTTCACCACATTTTTCAGGATCACATTGGCCATGTTATTCGCCTCTTTCACTATATCGAGTAAGAAGAAAATCCCCCATCAACCGGGACCACCATGCCGGCCACAAAGCCGGAGGTGCCGGAAAGCAGATAGACGAGGGTACCGATCAGATCGTCCGGCTGCTGACCATACCGGCCCATGGGCGTATGAGCAATCACCTGGCGGGCCCGGCGGGGGTCCTGGGGTGTCATTCCGTGATTTCCAGCGATTCCAAACCGTTCGACTCTCGAAACCGAAACAACCCTGATAGACGTATATTCTATAAACCAAACCGCCGCCCATTACAAGCCGCAAATGAGACCCTGGAAATCGGTATCTACTGGACTTTTGGATCTTTGTAATGCCGGAAAATAAACCCGAGATTCTGCCTGGTCCGGGAACCCGAGAAGTGGCTCACCGAAACCGCAAGGGCATGGATGACGGACCGGCCCCACTGGATGTCGTGACACCGGAACGGCCCGGGAATTCCAAGGCGGCAATCAGCTTTTCCGGCTGGTCTTGGTGGTGAAGGTGGAAAGGCTCTGCTTGACCTTCTTTCCTTTGCACTTCGGGCAGGAAACCTTGGTCTTTTCATGCTCCGAAATGCTCAGGATGACGGAAAATTTCTTATTGCATCCTTTGCATTCATACTCGTATGTGGGCATTTCAATTCTCCTTTGTCCTTCCGTGGACGGATCGGATTTTCAAGATGGATGCCGTTTCCGGTCCCCAGCCCTCCCCGCCGGGGGGGGCGATGGGAAAGCCGCCTCAAGATCGCCGCTGTTTGCATGATCTTAGCGGATTCAAATCGATTGTCAAGGACCGTTCCGGTCGACCCTCATAAAATATTCCTTTCTGCTCGCATTTTCAATGGCAAGCAGCGCGCCGAAGGCCCCTTTGAAATCCTCCCCGCCGGCGGTGAACACGCCGTGTCCGTGAACGATGACGCCCGGATGGTCCTGGAGGACGGGCGGCACAGTCCGGCAGAGGCCGTAGCGGCCGGTCCCGATCTCGCCGGGAACGATGGGAACCCCGCCCGCGAATCGCCGCTCGGGGCAGCGGAGGTGGCAGGAACCCCGCTCCGGGCAGTCCCGCTTGTCGCAGTCCAGCGAGAGGATCACCGAAAACCGAGGGTGGCCGTGAAGCACGGTGCGCCTCCCCGTGTACAGAACGATCTGGCGGTGGGCGGAAAACTCGCTGGAGGCGGTGATCCCCACACAGGAGGAGCCGTCCAGCGGGACCGCGTCGATGCACCCCGCCAGTTCGTCGAGGGAACTCCCCGTCTGGCTGATATAGAGGGCCTTCCCCGCCAGACAGGAGATGTTCCCGAAATAGGAGTCGACCAGCCGGGAGGCCACGGTCGCCCGCCCCGCCTCCGCCATCGCCCCCATCACCCCGGCGGCATCGGCGAAGGGCCCCTTCCCAAGCGGCGGCGGAACGGCGACCGGCGGATCGAGGTGCGCAACGGTCCGGCGAAAGGCCTCCTCCCGCCCCGACCCGACCCTCCCCCGCCGGCACTCCGCCAGATAATCGTTGAAAAACTTGACGAAGGCGGCGAAGCAGACCGAGCAGAAGGTGATGAAGGCCTGCTCCGGACTCACCGTCCCGAACGTGACGACCCCCTGCCCGGGGACGATGACGCATTTGCGTTCCTTGAGGGCGGCGATGATCTCCCGGGCAGCGAATGCCGGGGCAACCGGGAGATCGTGGAAAAAGGTCCGGGTCTCCGTGTCCTCCGGGAAGATCGTCCCGTCGGCCTCGCCGGCGAGAAAATCGATGACGGTCCGATAGGGCTCGGCGGGACGGCAATAGAGCAGCGACTGGATATTGAGACCGGCAAAGACCTCCTCGAAAAGCGGGCGCGACGGATCATCCCGGTTCCAGATGAGATCGGCGTCGACGGCGCCCAGCAGCGGCGCCCCCGCCTCTGCATATCCGGCCGCAACCAGCTTTCCCGTGTATTTCCGGATCAGCTCTTCCATGATAGCCCGAGCTCCTCCACCTTCGCCCGCACCGGCATTCCCCGTTCGTCCAGCCCGCGAACGGCGTAATAGCGGGCGCGCGCCGCCAAAAACGCCCCCCGGTCGATGGGCGGCGTCAAGAAGCCATCCACCCCGGAGCCGGCCGTCGTGAAGAACCGCACCGGCAGATCGTCGTCCGCAGCGGTAAAGCCGTTCGCCGCGTTCATCATCCTCTCCCGGTAGACGATCCGCTCCCCGGCCCGCAGGAGATCCTGCGCGGAGGTCGGAACACCGGTCACGGCCCCCAAGGCCCTTGCGTATTCCTCGAGGGAGGCGGCGAAGAAGACGAACTTGCAGGCCGTCAGGGAATCGACCGCCGCGTTCAGGTCCTCGGCGATCTTGATGATCCGCGCCTTGCCGCTGAAACTCATCCGGTCGGTCGCCACCGGTTTGCGCAGGATCTCGTGGGCAATCGGATAGGCGCGGAGGTGACAGCCGCCCCGGGTCGATACGGCATAGGCTAGGGCCATTCCCAGGGCCCCGCGCGGATCGTAGGCGGGAAGCGCCTGCCCCTTGACCGTCATGGCGCATTCGGGGCGTCCGCGGGAGGCCGCGTAGACCGCCGAACCCCGGCCGAGCGCCGCGCCGAGCCCCTCCCCTCTCCCGATCCCCTCGAGCAACGCGAGGATCTCCGGAGCCGTGAGTCTGACCCCCTCGATTTCGGCATGGCAGGCGAGCGTTGCCGCCGCGGAGATCGTGTCCATTCCCAGGTCGTTGCAGAGGCGGTTCGCCGCCATCGCGGTTTCCAGGTCCCCGTTTTCCAGGAGGGCGGTAAAATGGGAGAGGGTTTCGAACTCCGGGAGGGGCGTTCCGTCCGCCGCAATCTTCTTGCAGAGGATCGAACAGCCCCGGCAGCCCGCCTTTTTGGGCCGGTATCGTTCCCGAAGGGCGGGGGCGTTGAGCGTCGGGGCCGGCGGAAAGAAGGTCCGGCGGAAATTGGCCGTCGGCATCATCCGCCGGGCGTGGGTCAGATCGTAGAGGGCGGGCGTCCCAAATTCGGCGATCCCGAATTCTCCGAAGATTGCAGGCGAAGCGGCCATCAGGCGGCGGATGTCGTCGACGGCGTTCTGCAGCCCTTCGGGATCGGCAACGGCAGTCTTTCCCCGTCCCGCGGCCGTGATATACTTGAGATTCTTCGCTGTGAACGAAAGACCGAGGCCGTTCCGGCCCGCCGCGAAATGGCCGTCCACGATCACGCTGGCAAAGGCGACGCCGCTCTCGGCCGCGGGGCCGGTCACGGCGGCACCGCCCCGGCCGCGGAGCATCGTGAAGATCCGCGATGTCGGAAGCCCGGCCATCGCCGAGGCGTCCGTAATGGCAACGTTTCCGTCGGCGATCTCGATCCCGCAGGGACGGGGACTCCGGCCGGTGACGACGACCCCGTCCCATCCGGCCTTTTTCAGGAACGTGCCCAGGGTGCCCCCCACGGAGCAGTCGCCGACCGTCCCCGTGAGCGGCGAGCGGGACAGGATCGTCATCCTCCCCGAGGTGGGCGACGCGGTGTCCACCAGCGGCCCGGTGAACAAGAGCAGCGGCATGGCGGGATCGTCCCATCGGCGCGTGACCTCCGGCTCCAGGCCATGACCCGCCAGCCCACGCCCGCCGAGGTTCTCATGGTAAACCGCCGGCGGCGGGGACTCGCGCTCCCATCTCCCCGCCGTCAGATCGACCCTCAGGATCCTGCCGCACCAACCGTTCATCGCTCTCCCGCCGCCTTAGTTTCCGAACCCCAGAAACATTCATGACCCGAGACCTTTGGAAATCGGATCCCGGAAGCGCGCATTGGAGATTTTTCGGGGTACCCGGCCCCCACAGCGCAGCGCCCGCAAAGACGACTGTTTGAGCGCGAAGCGCGAGTTTCGTCTTTGCAGCTTTAGCTGGGAGGCGCAGGGTCGAAAAATATCCAGCGCTCGGAGGGATCACGATTTCCAGGTCTCGATTTGTCGAGTTCCGGGCAAAATTCAAAGATCCCGGAACATCTATTTATCAGCAGCACGCGGGCGTGTCAATGGACGGGGCGCAGGGGGAGATCCACCCCTCCATCGAAAGAGCGGGAAATCGTTTCCCCGGGGATGGAGATCTATCCGGCTCCCCTCGCGGCAGCGCCGCTGTTTCCGATCTCGGCCAGGATCATCCCGGCGAAGATGAGAAACGCACCGACCGCTCCTGCGACGCCGAACCGCTCTCCAAGCGTGACATAGGCGAACAGGGCGGCGAAGACCGGCTCCATGCAGAAGATCAACGCCGTATGGGTAGGACTGGTCAGCCGCTGCGCCGCGGTCTGGACGAGGAATGCAAAGACCGTGGCGAAGAGGACGCAGATCACCAGCGCCCGGAGGATTTCCGGATGCCAGACCATGAGCCGGTCCCCCAGCAGAAGGGTCGTCAGGACGCTGAGCAGCGCCACGACGCCAAGCTGAATCGCCGTCAGCCAGTAAACGTCGCTCCCCGCAGCGTATTTCCCGGTGTAGATCATGTGGAGGGCTACGCTGACGGCGCAGACGCCGGCCAGCAGATCCCCCTTGTTGAAAAACCAGCCGCCGTTCGTGCAGAGGAGGTAGAGCCCGGCGGCCGCCAGGATCACCCCGGTCATCATGTTCCGCGTCACACGATGGCCGTGGAAGAGGACCCCCAGCAGGGGAACCAGCACGATGCTCAAGCCCGTCAGGAAGGCCGTGTTGGAGGCCGTCGTGTAGAGGAGGGCCACGGTCTGGAAGGCATAGCCGCCGAAGAGGAAAAACCCCATGACCATCCCCTGGCCGATGAACCGGGACGCAAACGGACGCCGCATCACCAGGCATATGCCGGCCATGATGAGCGCGGCTGCCGTGAAACGTTGCGCGAGGAAGACGAAGACGCCGGAGATCTGGATCGCCTCCTTCACGACAACGAAGGTCACCCCCCAGAAGAAGGTCGTCACAAGGAGGAGGAAATCCGCCTTCCATCTCTTTATTCGGTTATTCGCCAAACCCATCCGATGCCCCCGCAGCAAAACGCCACAGCCGTTTTCCCGGCGCTTATATCCCGCGTCGCATTCAAAAGCAATGGAAAAGGCCGGGATTTTTATCTTGACATCCCCCGCCGCCGATAGTAGATCATTTCCCATACCAAGCTTCGCATAAACATGGACGATCGGATAAGTCGAAAAATCTGAGCAAAGTTTAAAAGGGAGGAAAAAATGAAAGCATACCGTTTCGCTATGGCATCCTTCGTCGCATTGGGCCTGATCTTGGCCCCGGTTGTCCTGTCCCCTGCCCTGGCTGCGGATAAGGCAAAGACGGTCACCGTCGCCACCGACGCCACCTGGCCGCCGATGGAGATGGTCGACGCCGGCAAGAACATCGTTGGTTTCGACATTGATTTCCTCAAGGCGGTGGCCAAAGAGGCCGGATTCAAGGTCGTCTTCAAGAACACCGCCTGGGACGGCATCTTCGCCGGGATCGAGGCGGGAAAATACGACGCGATCATCTCCTCCGTGACGATCACGGACGAGCGCAAGAAGACGATGGACTTTTCCGATCCTTACATCAACGCGGGCCAGATCCTGGTCGTCCCGAAAGGGGACAAGGCCACGAAGGTCCTTGCGGACCTCAAGGGCAAGAAGGCGGGCGCCCAGATCGGCACGACCGGCGCGATGGAAATCAAGAAGGCCTCCGGCGTCGAGTTGAAGAGCTATGACGAGATCGGCCTCGCCTTCGAGGACATGGTGGCCGGGAGGATCGCCGCCGTCGTCTGCGACACCCCGGTGGCCGCCAACTTCGCCCTCCAACGCAAGGAGTACAGGGACAAGCTCAAGATCGTCGGCCAGTCTTTCACCGAGGAGTACTACGGGATCGTCGTGAAGAAGGGCAACAAGGAGCTCCAGGAGCTGCTCAACCGGGGGATCAAGGCCGTCAAGGACAAGGGACTCGATAAGCCGATCATAAAGAAGTGGCTCCGATAACGAATCGATCGAAAGCAGAGAATCCCCATGCAGGGCGGACGGTGATCGCGGTCACCGACGGCGGCGCCATCCCGACCCCGAGGGATGCCGGACTCTTCACGGCCTGGCGGGTCGCCTTCATCGGCGCCATCGCGGTCGTCCTCTATCTTGCGCTCTTCCGGCCGGATCCCTATCTGAAGATCCTCCGGTTCGTCCCGGATGGAATTCTGGTTACCTTCGAGGTCACCCTCGAGTCGATTCTGCTCGCGCTGGTGATCGGCCTGTTCACCGGCCTCGGCCGGATCTCGAAAAACCGGTTCATCAACGGTGTCGCCTCGCTCTATGTCGAGGTGATCCGGGGAATTCCCCTCCTCGTTCAACTCTTCTACATCTATTACGCGCTGGGCCGGATCGTCAACCTTCCGGCAACGGTGAGCGCCGTGATCGCGATGGCCGTCTGCTACGGCGCCTACATGGCGGAGATCTTCCGCGCCGGAATCGAATCGATCCCCAAGGGACAGATGGAGGCGGCCCGCTCCCTGGGGATGACCTCGTCCCAGGCCATGCGCCACGTCATCCTGCCGCAGGCGGTCAAGACGATCCTGCCCCCCATCGGCAATGAGTTTGTCGCCCTGCTCAAGGATTCCTCGCTGGTCTCCATCCTGGCCGTTTCCGATCTGCTGCGGCGGGGCCGCGAGTTCGCGTCCGAATCCTTCACCTACTTCGAGACCTACACGATGGTGGCGCTCATCTACTTGATCATCACCCTGTTTTTTTCCAAGCTGATCAGCCTGATGGAGGAGAGAATCCGTGCCGACCAGTGACCGCCGGGTAATGTTGGAAATCCGCAACGTGGAGAAGTATTTCGGAAGGCTCAAGGCCCTGGACGGCGTCTCGCTCGACATCTACGACGGGGAGAAGATGGTCATCATCGGTCCGAGCGGCTCCGGGAAGAGCACGCTGCTGCGATCGATCAACCGGTTGGAGAGGATTCAGGGCGGACGCATCGTCGTGGACGGAATCGACGTTCAGGATGAAGGAACGGACATCAACAAGGTCCGCGAGGAGATCGGCATGGTCTTCCAGTCCTTCAACGTCTTCTCCCACAAGACGGTCCTGGAGAATGTGAATCTCGCCCAGATGGTCGTGCGGAAGCGCTCCCGGAGGGAGGCGAGCGCGATCTCCGAGGAACTCCTCGCGAAGGTCGGCATTCTCGAAAAGGCCCACGAATATCCGCATAAGCTCTCCGGCGGCCAGCAGCAGCGGGTCGCCATCGCCCGGGCGCTGGCGATGAACCCCAAGCTGATGCTCTTCGACGAGCCGACCTCCGCCCTCGACCCCGAGATGATCGGGGAGGTTCTGGGGGTCATGAAGAACCTCGCCCGCGAGGGGATGACGATGATCGTCGTCACCCACGAAATGGGCTTTGCCCGCGAGGTGGCGGACCGGATCCTCTTCATGGACTGCGGCGCGATCGTCGAGGAGGGCACCCCCGAACATTTCTTCCGGAACCCCACCCAGGAGCGGACGAAGCTCTTTATGAAGCAGATCCTCTGAATTTCTTCCCAACCGGCGCCATTGATCAAACAGGGGGTACCCGATGACGGCTCCATCCAGGACAAATCAAGAACTGCTCGAAGAGAATTCCGCCTTGAAGCGGAAAATCAAGGAACTGGAACACTCGGAAGCCGAACGCAAACAGGTGGAGGGACAACTTCGAGAATCGCTGGAACAATTGCGGCGGGCGGTGGAGACGACCATTCAGGTGCTGGTGATGGCCGTGGAGATGAAAGATCCCTACACGGCGGGACATCAACGCCGGATGACGAACCTGGCCAGGATGATGGCCACGGAGATGGGCCTGCCGCCGGAGAAGATCGAAGGGATCCGCATGGCCGGGGTCATCCACGATATCGGCAAGATCACCCTGCCCACGGAGATTTTGAGCAAACCCACGAACCTGTATGCCATCGAGCTTTCCCTGATCAGAGAACACGTCCGGTTAGGCTATGATATTTTAAAAGACTTGAAATCCCCCTGGCCTCTGGCGGAGATTGTCCATCAACACCATGAGCGGATGGACGGCTCCGGCTATCCGCGGGGGCTTAAAGGAGGGGAAATTCTCATCGAGGCCCGCATTCTTGCCGTGGCCGATGTCGTGGAGGCCATGGCCTCCCACCGGCCTTATCGCCCGGCCTTGGGCCTCTCTGCCGCCCTGGAAGAGATTGAGAAGAACAGAGGGCTTCTTTACGATAGCCATGCGGTGGATACATGCCTGAGGGGATTCCGGGAGAAGGGTTATCAAATTGAAGCGGCCTGATGTCACTCGTAGAATGACCGGCAATGCACCCCTTGTTTTGGTTAGAAAACCTCCATCGACTTCTCCGTCCCCTTTTCTTAAAATGCCCCGGTCGCCGGCGTCTGCGATTCCGGGTACCCCCGGGGCCGGAACAGCCGGCAAATACCCCGGATCAGCCCGGATCGAGGAAGCCGCCATAAAAATATACTTTGGGGGACGCGTGATCTGATGGGAAGGATGCCTCAAGAACGCACAACCCCGGCCGAGGCTTCCCCCAAGGTTTCCACAAAATCCTCGGGATACCTCCTGACCGGGGGGGGACACCTTTTTTTTACATTCATCCTGCTGCTGGCCGTCTGGTAAGGCAAGGAGGCGCTCGCGGTCCTCGCCAGCCTGATGCTGGCCGCCGCCCTCTTCTCGCGGGGGTGGAGCCGGCTGTCGCTTGCGGGCATCCACGGCCGGCTTGTGTTGGCCGAGCGGCGTGCCTTTCCCGGCGACGTCCTTTCCGGCCGGGTCCGCCTCATCAACCGCAAGCCCTTGCCGCTTCCCTGGATCGAGTTGAAGAGGAATGCCGGACCGTTCCCATCCCGGCATTCCGCCTTCAGGGAAAATTCGCGCTTGCAGTCCGCCATCGAAAACCGTATGCTCGCCGCCATGGCCGAAGCCCTGCAAAATGTCATTGCGATGTTCCTGATCATGGCGGCATCCTATGTCTTCATGAAGAAGTCGCCCTATCCGGTGGAGGTGGTCAACAACCTTGTTTTTAACTTCTTTCTGCCCGTCACCGTCTTTCACTCCATCACCGGCCTGCAAAAGATCCCCGCCGGAGAGTTGCTGGTCATGGCGGCCGCCGGATTTGCCGCGCCATATGCCATGTTTCTCTTTTCCGCGGGCGTCGCCCGGGTGTTCGGTATCCGGGATCAGTTCCGAAAGACCTTCATTTTAGGAGCAACTTACGGAAACCATGTCTTTCTGGGATTTCCCGTCTGCTATGCTTTTCTGGGCGAGCGGGGGATGATTCTGGCGATGTTCTTCACCATCGGCGGTTACTTCTTCCTTTATGGGGTGGGGACTTACATCATGACCGGCCGTGTGACGCCGGCCGCCGTTTTCAAAAACCCCCTGATCCTGGCCATGGGCGCGGGCTGCCTGTGCGTCGCGCTCCATTTCTCCATCCCCTCCGTTCTGTCCCATACCTTCTCCCTCATGAACACGGCCACCTTCCCCCTTTCGATGATGGTGGTGGGCGGCGGATTGAAATTGCGGTTTTTCACCGATCGGAGAAAGATGTTATTCACCGTGTGCGCCTCGGTGATCAAGCTGGCCATCGTGCCGCTCGCGGCCTGGGGGGTTGGCCTGGCGGCGGGCCTCCCCCACGATCAGCTTGCGATCTGCGTGCTGCAGTCGGCGATGCCCGCCGCTGTTCTGGTCACCATTTTTTCGGTGCAGTACGACGCCGATCCCGTCTTCAGCAATGCGATTGTCTCCCTCACGACGCTGGCCTGCATGGGGACGATCCCGGTATTGTTCTTCCTGCTGAAGTAGGGGGTGGATCCGGAGGCACAGGCACCCCTGCCGCCCCGGACGCCTGTGTCCGTCCTGCGGATGCAGCCATGATACCAGGACGCCCTGAACCTCCCCCTTGGATTGGGATTATGCGGCCGATACCCCTTCTCCGGGGATGGCGAAAGTAGCGGAGTCCGAACGGGCGATCATCCCGCTTTCTAAAAGTCAATCCCGACTCTGGGGTCACAGAAAGTCCCGGCGCAGCGGCGTGAAGGTGTCGATCAGCCGGGCGGTTGGCGTCAGCAGTTGGATCCGGTGAGGCAGGTCGGGGGGAACGGCCACCATATCCCCCGGGGCGAGCCGGACCGATTCCTCGCCGATGAAGAACATGACCTCCCCCTCCGCCACGTAGGTCACCTGCTCATGCGGGTGGGTGTGGGGCGGGTCCGGATTCGCGACCGGGCCGTCCGCAAAATCGAAGGCAACCATCATCAGGTGATCCGTATGGAGGATGCGGCGCTTCCGCCCCGGCTTGACCACGACCGGTGTTCCCTCGGAGATTTTGCTTACATTCATGTGCGCTCCTTGTCTGTTTTAACCGGTCCACGCCGCAAGGGCCCGGACCGGAGTTGAGGACTTTTTCCAAAAACCGTTAGAGTTTGTAGGCCCCCTTCGCCAGACGATACGCCAGATCGACTGCCACCTCGGCCGCCTCGTCCTCGTCCAGTTGATGCCGGCTGACCAGTTCCGCCAGGAAGGCGCAGTCGATCCGCCGGGCCATGTCGTGCCGGGCCGGGATGGAGAGGAAGGCTCGCGTGTCGTCGTTGAAACCGACCGTGTTGTAGAAACCGGCCGTCTCCACCACAAGGCGCTTGAAACGCATCATTCCCTCGGGGCTGTCAAAGAACCACCAGGGCGGTCCAAGCCGGAGGATCGGGTAATGGCCGGCCAGCGGGGCCAATTCGCGACTGTAGGAGGTCTCGTCCAGCGTGAACAGGACCACCGTCAGGTTGGGCTCGTTTCCGAAGCGGTCCAGAAGGGGCTTCAGGGCGCGGGTGTAGTCGGTCCGCATGGGGATGTCGGCCCCCTTGTCGCGGCCGAACCGCCGGAAAAGGTCTTCGTTGTGGTTCCGGAAGGAACCGGGGTGGATCTGGATGACCAGACCGTCATCGAGGCTCATCCGGACCATCTCCGTGAGCATCTGCCCCCGGAAGCGTTCGGCCTCCTGCGCGTTCATTTCCCCCTTCCGGGCCTTTGCGAAGAGGGTCCGACAGGCGGAGGCGTCGAGGTCGGCCGTCACGGCGCTGGGGTGGCCGTGGTCGGTGGAGACGCAACCCATCTCCTTGAAGAACCGGCGGCGCGCCGCCAGGGCTTTGAGATACCCTTCCCAGACGGCGGTGTCCTCTCCCGTAATCTCGCCCAGGCGGGCAACATTTTTCGCAAAACCGGGAAACTCCGGATCGACCGCCGGGTCGGGCCGGAATGTGGGAATCACCTTTCCCTTCCAGCCGCAGGCGGCGATCTTCCGGTGGTGTTCGAGGGAATCCAGCGGGGAGTCCGTCGTGGCGAGCGCCTCGATGTTGAAGCGGTCATAAAGCGCGCGGGGCCGGAATTCCGGTCGGAGAAGCGCCGCCGCGAGCCGGTCGTAGATTTCGTCCGCGTTGGCCGGATCGAGGCGCTGATCGATGCCGAAGAGGAAAAAGAAGACGTGTTCGAGCCACATCCGGCAGGGGGTTCCCCGGAAGAGGTGATAATGCTCTGCGAAAAGACGCCAGATTTTCCGGGAATCGGTTTCGACCGGGCCTCCGTCCGCCCGGGGAACGCCGAGCTTTTCCAGCGGGACGCCCCGGCTGTAGAGCATCCGGAAAAGGTAATGGTCCGGGATCAGGAAAAGCGAAGCAGGGTCGGGAAACGCTGTATTTTCGGCGTACCAACGCGGATCGGTGTGACCGTGGGGGCTGATGATGGGCAGCTCCTTGACCTCGCCGTACAGACGGCGGGCGATCTGCCGTTGGGCGGAATCGCTGGGGAAGAGCCGGTCCTCGTCCATGATGATGGTTCGTCCCATGGCTTATTCCTCCTGTCCTTCATTCATGGGTGGTTGGATATCACAAATCGGAGACAAAATGAAGCCCTCCGTTGAAGATCTCCGCAGCAAACCGCGGGAATTAGAGGGGGAACCGTGAAGAAAATCAAGCGGCCGCGTCTCAGGGCATGAGCCAGTTCGGCAGCGCCGGGGTCAGCCAGGGGATGTAGGTCGTCTGGAAAAGAACGATCAGCGGTGCCACGACCATGATCATCCCCAGAAAAACCAGCAAAATTTTGATCATCAACAAAATGACGAAGGGATTGTCGCTGATCGACAAAAAGAAACGGGTCCCCAGGGTCGGCACGTGACGGTGCCCAGCAGGATAACCGATTCAACCATTCCGAAGCCCCCCTTTTGCCGCATAGAAACGGGCTACTCCGGTGAATGCCCGGACCCCGGCAAAAACGACCATTATCCCCCCGCGATGGGAAGAACCGGATAGGTGTACCCTACGGCGATCGGCAGGGAAGAGAGGGTCCCGCTCATCGTCCTCTGGACCAGGAAAATGCCCCGTTCACACAAGACAAGGGCAAACACCCCGATCAGAATATCCGTTGCCGCCCGCAGCCAGATCTGGAGCGTTTCGGGCCGTCGCGATACCACCAGTTCCAGACGCATGTCGGATTCGGTCCAGACACAGGCGGCGGCCCCCAAAAGACCGATCCACATCATTGCAATGACGGAGATTTCCTCAATCCAGAACGGGCTGGCGTTCAGCACGTACCGCGAAAACACCGGCCAGCAGATCAATGCCGACAGGATAATCATGATGACCGCCGTTGAGAAGGTGATGAACCGCTCCAGGCGATCCAGGATATTCATTACACGTTCCGGCACGACCTTCCTCCTCCCACGGAAAGGTGCGGTTGCGGGTCGACAGGCCCCGCGACCGCAACCGATGGAGTGAATTGGGAAACGCTATTTTTGCTTGACGATCGCATCAATGAGATCCGCTCCGACGACCGGTTCGAATTGCTTGCAGATCGGTTTGGCCAGGGCCTGAAAATCCGCGATGTTGTTTACTTCGTTAAAAACCATCCCCTTCGTCTTGAGCTGTTTGACCGCATCATCGATATACGCGGCCCAGATTTTCCGCTGATAGGGAACGGTTTTTGCCGCTGCATCGAGGATCGCTTTCTGGATGTTTTCCGGCGTGGCGTCGAAAACCGACTTGCTCATCACCATGATGTCCGGGATGGAGGTGTGACGGGTGTAGGAGAAATATT
This sequence comes from Deltaproteobacteria bacterium, assembly GCA_026388365.1. The sequence goes on from JAPLJW010000129.1 coordinate 13,705, forward strand.
TGCACACTTCCTGCATGTTGAAGGTCAGCACGGTCGGCTCGTTGTTCTCCCAGCCGTCGATGACCTTCTGCTGTAGGCCGACATAGACATCCGATTGCCCCATCGGCACCGCGGTGGCGCCGAAGGCACCGAGGCCAGCTTTCAGCCGTAGCGCGACATTCTCCAAAATATACATTGACATACCCGGGAGGTTTTGTTACAGGGAAGATCATTTCGTAATGCGGAACAGACTCTTTCCATCTTCAGATTAGCGATATTCTCCAAGCAACGAATATAACACTCGAGGAGGATTGGGATTGAAAACAGCGCAACCACCGATCGGCAATGTCCCGACCGGAAACGCGTCCGGTTTTGGAAAATCGGTTGAAAAAGTCCTCGACTTTCTGATGAATTTCATCGAAACGGCGGGCGCCATTCTGCTGGCCGTCATGACCCTCATCATCATCTGGCAGATCATCGCCCGTTTCCGGATCATCCACATCATCTCCCCCTGGACCGAAGAGGTCGCCATGATCCTCCTGGTCTGGTTCGGGCTGACCGGCGCGGCGATCGGCATCCGCAAGCATCTGCATATCGGCGTGGAATTCGTCACCACCCTCTTCCCCGAGTCGGTTCAGAAAGTCATGATGATCTTCGTTGACATCTTGTTGGCTTGTTTCTCCGTCTTTTTGCTGGTCAAGGGGGGCGAGCTCGCCTGGGCGCTGAAAGATACCGACACGCCGGCCACCCTGATTTCGCGCGGTCTCGTCATCTATTCCGCGGCACCAGTGGCCGCCTTCCTGATGCTCCTCTATTCCCTGGAATTGATCGTCAAACAGATTGCCGCTTTGAGAGGTAAGCAGGAATGATTCAGGACCCGATTGCCATCACCATCCTGCTCGGTTCTTTCGCCTTGCTGATCCTGATACGAACGCCCATCGCCTTCGCCCTCGGGTTCTCGTCCATCTTTACGGCCCTCTACAGCGGCATCGACCTGATGATCATTGCCCAGCGGATGGTCAACGGGATGGAATCGATCCCCCTGATCGCCATCCCTTTCTTTATCCTCGCCGGCCAGATCATGAGCGAAGGCCGGATCGCCGAACGGCTGGTCAACCTGGCCAGCCTCTTCGTCGGACGGATCCGGGGGGGGCTCGCGATGATCAACTGCGTGGACAGCATGTTCTTCGGCGGCATCTCCGGCTCGGCGGTCGCCGATGTCTCCTCTCTGGGCTCCGTCATGATCCCGGCCATGGAGCGGAAAGGATATACGAAAAGTTTTGCAATCGCGCTGACCGTCACGACCGCGGTCCAGGCCGTCCTTATCCCCCCGAGCCATAACATGATCATCTATTCGATGGCCTCGGGAGGGACCTCGATCGGCCGGCTCTTTCTTGCCGGCGCGCTGCCGGGGATCCTGCTCGGCGTGTCGCTGATGGTCACCAGTTACATCATGGCCGTCAAGTATGATTTCCCCCGCGAAGACTGGCCCGGCTGGAAAAAGGCCGTCACGATCTTTATCGAGGGCCTGCTCTCGGTGGGCGTCGCCGTCCTGATCATGGGCGGCATCATCTCCGGGATCTTCACCGCCTCCGAATCGGCCGCGGTTGCGGTCGTCTATGCCTTCATCCTGACCTTCTTCGTCTACCGGGATATCCCGGTCTCCCGGTTCATGAAGATTCTCAAGGCCTCGGTCAATACCGTGGCCATGGTCTTCCTGCTCATCTCCACTTCCACCGCCTTCGCCTGGATCATGACCTCGATGCAGGTGCCGCAGGCCATCGCCGGCTGGATGCTCTCGATCTCCACCAATAAATATGTAATTCTGACCCTGGTCAATATCTTCCTGCTCTTCGTCGGGATGGTCATGGACATGGCCCCGGCGATCGTGATCTGCACCCCGATCCTGCTCCCGATCATGAAAAGCATCGGCGTCGATCCGGTTCACTTCGGCGTGATCCTCATGTTCAACCTGGGAATCGGCCTCTGCACCCCGCCGGTCGGGAACGCCCTCTTTGTCGGCTGCGCCGTCGGCAAGGCCAAGATCGAGGAGGTCATGCCGTCCCTGATCATCTGTTATATTCCGATGGTCATCATCCTTTTCATCATTACCTTCTTTCCGGATATTGCAATGTTGCTGCCGAATCTGATTATGAAATAGATCGAAATGGAGGGGATGCCTTCCTGAAACACAGGCTTTGTATAAAGGATTTTAAACATTAAAACAGGAGGAAATCGAAATGAAAAAAAGTATCGGGATTCTGTTTTTAATCGCTGTTTTCCTCGGTGTGACCTTCGGCGCCGCTCAGGTTTTCGCGGCGGCGAAAGTCCTCAAGCTGGCCGAGGTCCATCCGAAGGGGTATCCGACCGAGATGGGCGATCAGAAGTTCGCTGAACTCGCCGAGAAAATGACCAACGGCCGGCTCAATATCCAGGTTTACGGCAACAGCCAGCTCGGCTCGGAAAACGACGTCGTGGAGCAGGCCAAGCTCGGCGTGATCGAGTTCGTGCGGGTCTCGACATCCCCGGCGATCTCGGTTTTCCCGCAGATCGGCGTCTTCTCGATGCCGTATCTCTTCCGTTCCCAGGACCATATGTGGAATGTCCTGAACGGTCCGGTCGGCCAGCACTTCCTGGCGGCCATGGAGCCGATCGGCCTGGTCGGTCTCGGTTACTTCGACCCCGGTTCACGGAACTTCTATACCACCAAGCCCCTGAAGAGCGCGGCGGACCTGAAGGGTCTGAAAATCCGGGTCCAGCCGAATCCGATCATGGTCAACATGGTGAAGCTGCTGGGCGCCACCCCGACCCCGATTAACTATGCCGAGGTCTACAGCGCCCTGCAGACGGGCGTGGTGGACGGCGCCGAGAACAACGTCCCGAGCTGGGTGTCGCAGAACCACTATGAAGTGGCCAAAAACTTCATCAAGGACGCCCATGCCCGGCTGCCGGAACTGCTGATGGTCAGCAAGAAATTCTGGGACACCCTGAACGCCGCGGACAAGAAGGCCCTGAAAGACGCCGCCAAGGAGGCGACCGTCTTCCAGATCAAGGCTTGGAACAAGGCGGAGGACGATTATCTGGCCCAGGCAAAGCAGAAGGGTTGCATCGTCAGTGAAGCCAATGTCGCCGAATTCCAGAAGGCGGTGGCGCCGATGTACGCGATGCCCGAATACGCCACCTACAAGGAGTGGGTCGACAAGATCAACGCGACCAAATAATGGAAGATCATTCTTGAAAAGAAAAAAGGACGACCCGTGGGCCGTCCTTTTTTCTTTTTGAAAGAATCTTCATCATGACCGGCGGCGATCAACGCCCCTTTCTTCCCTCATCTTCCTACACCCATCAGCGATCCGACGTGGACGAGCAGGCCCTGATCCGCGCCCTTAAAAGCGGGCAAATCTCCGGCGCCGGGCTGGACATGATCGAGAAGGAGCCGCCCAATAAAAATGCCCCTCCGGGCAGAATCCGGAGGGGCTTTGGGGGGGACTGATCGCGCCGCTTCATTTCACGACGGCTGCTTGCCGATATAGGCGAGAATACCGCCGTCAACGTAAAGGATATGACCGTTGACGAAATTTGACGCATCAGAAGCAAGGAAGACTGCGGGTCCCAAAAGATCCTCCGTCGTTCCCCAGCGACCTGCGGGCGTCTTGGAGATGATGAAGCTGTTGAAGGGATGACCGATCACGCGCAACGGAGCGGTCTGGGGTGTTTCGATGTACCCGGGTCCGATACCGTTGCACTGGATGTTCTGCTCTCCGTATTCAGAGCAGATGTTCCGGGTGAGCATCTTGAGTCCGCCCTTCGCAGCGGCATAGGCAGAAACGGTCTCACGTCCGAGTTCGCTCATCATCGAACAGATGTTGATGATCTTTCCGTGACCCTTCTTGATCATGGAGGGGATGACAGCCTTTGACACAATGAAAGGCCCATTGAGATCCACGTCAATCACCTGTCTGAACTCGGCAGCGGTCATTTCGCACATCGGAATGCGTTTGATAATGCCGGCATTGTTCACCAGGATGTCTATGACACCGACCTCCTTCTCGATCTTCCGCACGGTTTCATTGACAGCATTTTCATCGGTCACATCGCAGACGTAGCCGTGAGTTTTGATCCCTGCTTCTTCATACGCAGCCAGTCCCTTATCGACCAGATCCTGCTTGATATCGTTGAAAACGATTTTTGCGCCGGCGGCAACGTACGCCTTTGCAATCGCGAACCCGATACCGTAGGATGCCCCTGTAATAAAAGCGACTTTACCTTTAAGGCTGAAATGATCCAGTATCATGATGTTCTCCTTTTATAAACCTTGTTCTACTTCAATATTGACATGGGTACATCGTCCATGTCCGTAAAGGTCTGATTTTCCCCGGCCATCCCCCAGATGAAGGTGTAGCTGCCGGTCCCCACCCCCGAATGGATGGACCAGCTTGGCGAGATGACGGCCTGCCCGCTCCGGACAACGATATGCCGCGTCTCCTGCGGCTCCCCCATGATGTGGAAAACCACGGTGTCGGCCGGCATATCGAAATAGAGGTACACCTCCATCCGCCGGTCGTGCGTGTGACAGGGCATCGTGTTCCAATTGCTGCCCGGCGCCAGAATGGTGAGCCCCATGACAAGCTGGCAGCTCTTGAGCACCTTGGGGTGGATGAACTGGTAGATCGTCCGGACGTTCGCCTTCAGCGGATCGCCAAGATCGAGCCGCTGGGCGTCGTTCAGGGAGAGTTTCACGACGGGGTAGGCGACATGGGCCGGCGCGCTGTTAAAATAAAACATGGCCGGATCGTTCCGGTCGGCGCTCGCAAAGGAGACCTCCTTCGCCCCCATGCCGATGTAGAGGCACTCCTTTTCCCCCAGATCATACGCCTTTCCATCGACGGAAACGACACCGGCGGCGCCGATATTGATGACCCCCATCTCCCGCCGCTGCAGGAAGAAATCGACGCCCAGCTCCTTGGTCCCTTTGAGCTCCACGGTTCCGTTCACCGGAGAGACCCCCCCGGCAATGATCCGGTCGATATGGCTATAGACCATGTTCAGCCGGTCCTTCTCAAAGAGATTCTCAACCAAAAACTGCTCGCGCATTTTTTTGGTATCCAGCGTTTTCATCTGCTCCGGATGAACGGCATAACGAATATCCATGATCATTCTCCTCTTTTCTGTTATCTGAGACCCTTGCGCAACTTGGGAATCGGATCCCGCAAGCGCGCATTGCAGATTTTTCGGGGCACCCTGTCCCCGCAGCGTAGCGCCCGCAAAGACGGCTGTTTGAGCGCGTGAGCGCGAGTTTCGTCTTTGCAGCGAAACGAGGAGGCGCAGGGTCGAAAAAGGTCCAGCGCGCAGAGGGATCCCGATTTTCAAAGGTCCCTATCTCTGAACCCTTCCCGAACCGCCCCCCCCGACCAGGTTTTTAACCTCCTCCAGGGAAAGGAGCGGCAAATCCCCGGGGATTGAATGCTTCAGACAGGAGGCGGCCACCGCAAACTCCAGCGCCTCGCGATCCGATTTCAACGCATGGAGGCCGTAGATCAGCCCCGCTGCAAAAGAGTCGCCGGTTCCCACCCGGTCGACGATATTCCGGATTTCGTATTTCCGCGATACCAGGAATTCATCCCGGCTGTTCAGGACCGCCGACCAGCCGTTGTGGTCCGCCGAATGGCTTTCCCGCAAGGTCACCGCAATCTTCCTGAGATCCGGAAACCGTTCGAGCACCCTGTCCGTGAGCCTCCGGTAGTGATCCGCTTCCACCTTCCCGGATTCGACGTCCGAATCGGCCGAGACGCCCAGGGCCTTCTGGCAGTCCTCTTCGTTGGCCATGACGATATCCGTGTGTTTCACGATTTCCGTCATCACCTCCTGCGCCGTCCGGCCGTATTTCCAGAGATTCTTCCGGTAATTCAGATCGCAGGAGACACTCATGCCTTTCTCCTTCGCATGGCGAACCGCCTCCAGGGAGACGAAGGCGGCGGATTCGGAGATCGCCGGCGTGATCCCGGTGATGTGAAACCACCCGGCCCCGGCAAAGATCCCATCCCAGGGGATCTCCCCGCGGATCGCCTCCGCGATCGCGGAATGCGCCCGGTCATAGATGACGACGGAAGGCCGCTGGTTGGCCCCGGCTTCCAGGAAATAGATGCCGAGCCGTTTTCCTTTCCGGACGACACGGGAGACATCTACGCCCTGTTTGCGCAGCTCCGCAACGCAGGCGTCCCCGATCCGGTTCGGGGGGATCAGGCTCACGAAGGCGACGTTCATTCCGAACCGGGCCAGCCCCACGGCCACATTCGCCTCCCCTCCCCCGAAAGTCGCCTCCAGGGACGGGCTCTGAAGAAGCCTCTCGCTGCCCGGCCCCTTCAGTCTCAGCATGATCTCGCCGAAGGTAATGATCTTTTTCATAGGAATCCGTCACCCCTTCTGCCGAAGATGGATCGCGAATCCGGCGATCTCAAGGTCCAGGTAAACGAGGATCGTCTTTCCGTCCTTCTCCTTCTCGGTTCCCGAAACGGGCCGGACTCCCTGCCGGCCGAGGTAGAAGAGCGCCCTCCCGACGTCGTTTGTCGCAATTGCAAGGTGCCCTTTTTCGCCGCGACCGGGACCCTTCATGATCTCGATTTCCTTCTCCCCGAGAAAAAAGGAACCCTGGCCTTCCGCGACGGGAAAATGGAACAGGCGGGAAAACAGTTCCACGCTTTTGCCTGCATTTTCAGTGTTTTCCCCGTTAAGGCCCACATGGGCAAGCTCAAAGCCGAGCAGGATGCGGACCGCCTCCCGCGTGAGCGCTGTGATCTCCTCGAATTTTCTCGCCGAGATGAGTTCCGTCTTCACCATCCAGCTCCCGCCGCAGGCGATCACGTTTTTCAAGGAGAGATAGGCGATGAGGTTTGCCGCGTTGATCCCGCCGGTCGGGATGAACCGGATCCCCTCGTAGGGCGCCGCGATGGCCTTCAGAAAGGCGGCGCCCCCCGACTCCTCCGCGGGAAAGAATTTCATGACCCGGAGGCCGCATTCCATCGCCGCCTCGATCTGCGTCGGCGAATTGACCCCCGGAATCACGGGAACGCCCTGTTCACGGCAGAAGGATACGATCTTCGGATTGAATCCGGGGGAAACAATGAAGCTTGCGCCCGCCCGGATCGCTTTTTCCGCCTGCTCGGTCGTCAGGACGGTCCCGGCGCCGACGATCAGCTCCGGCACCCGCTCCGTCAGCGTCCGGATCACCTCCTCCGCCGCCTCGGTCCGGAAGGTGATCTCCGCGAGCGGCAGACCTCCCTTACAGAGGGCATTTCCGAGGGGAAGGGCCTCCTCCGCCTTTTCGATCCTGACCACCGGAACAATGCCATAATCCTCAATTTTTTTCAGGATTTTTCCCATCATGCATCTCCTTCCGCAGGTTTTCCGATCCGGTTAAGCTCGACCGCGATATTCCGGAGCGAATAGATCACCATGATCGCACCCGCGACCGGCATGCAGGAATAGAGAACCCTCTTGGGGATTGCAAAAACGTTCGTCACATCCAGCGCCAGGATCGTCAGCCGCAGGGAGTAGTAGAAAAAGACCGCGGCAAAACCGAGGACCAGAAGCTCGATGAACATCCGGTAGAGATGCCTCCGGCGCGGATTTGCGATGCTCTTTTCCATCCAGTCCCCCACGCTGATGTGACCCCGCAGGATCCACAGCGCGGCAGCCCCGTAAAACACCAGGTAGGCATAGAGCAGCTCGATGATTTCATCGAACCAGTGCAGGGAGACGACCGGAAAGAAACGGACGATCACGTTGGCCGTGATCAGGATCGTCAGCAAGACGAAACTGACGATCGTGACAACCTTCAGTGCACCGAGAATCATTCTGTCGACAAAGGCCAAAGAATTCATGATTTTTTCCATCGCATCCCCTATCGCCCCATGATGAGGTTCGGCAGAAACGTGGAAATCTGCGGAACATAAGCTATCAGTACCGTCACCAGGAATATCCCGATCAGATACGGCACGATCTCCCGCGACAGGGTCCCGATGCTCACCCCACTGAAACTGGAGACCGCGAAGAGACACATCCCCACCGGCGGCGTCAGGTTCCCCACCATGATCAGCAGGGTCATCGCGACGCCGAGATTGAGGAGGTCGATTCCGAACTGCTGCGCGATCGGCAGGAAGATCGGAATCGTGATGATGAAGATCGCGTTCCCCTCGAGGAAACAGCCGAGGATCAGCAGGATCACGATGATCATCGCCATGACACCCGCCGGTGTCAGGCTCATACCCGTCAGGGAGAGGATGATCTGGTCGGGGATCTTCTGGTGGATGGTGAGCCAGCCGAAGAAGCCGGCCGCTGCGATGATGAAAAGCAGGCTGACCGTCTGCCGGATCGAGGCCCAGAAGATCTCGGGCAGATCCTTCCATTTCATATCCCGATAGAAAAAGCCGAGGAACAGTGCGTACAGGGAGGCGACGACCGCCGCCTCCGTCGGGGTGAAAATCCCGGTGAGGATCCCGCCGATGATGATGACCGGCGTGAGCAGGGGCAGGAACGCCTCTTTCGTGCTCGCGACGACCTCCCGGAAATCGGCCCGTTTCTCCTTCGGCAGGTTGTACCGTTTGGCCTGAAAGGCGATGGCGATCATGATGGCCATCGCCATCAGCGCCCCCGGGATGAAACCGGCCATGAAGAGCTTGCCGACCGAAACCCCGGTCAGCGCCCCGTAGAGGACGAAGGGGATGCTGGGGGGGATCACGGGGCCGATCGTCGCCGCGGCGTCCACGAGGGCAGCGGAAAATTTTGGTTTGAAACCGTTGTCCACCATCGCCTTGTGCAGGACCTGCCCCAGGCCCGCCGCATCGGCGATCGCCGAGCCGGACATCCCGGAGAAGATCACGTTGGCGATAACGCACACCTGTCCCAAACCGCCGGGAATGTGGCCGACCACGGCCTTGGCGAAACGAAAGATCCGGCTCGTCACGCCGCCCGTGTTCATCAGGTTCGCCGCAAGGATGAAGAAGGGGATCGCCAGCAGCGTGAAGCCGGTCGTGGAGGCGTACATCCGCTGCGGCAGCATCGTCAGCAACGACATGTTCCCCAGGCCGATGAAGAACAGGATTGCGGTCAGTCCCATGGCAACGGCGATCGGAACGTTCAGGACAATGAACGCCAGCAGAACGGTAAAGATCAGCAATGTCAGCATCTCAGGTCCTTTGAATGCACCCGGATCTTCTTGCTTCCGTCTTCCGAACGCGGAAACATCACCGGTGAAGGGGTTTGAGAGCGACGGGAAACCCGCCGATCTCAAACTTCCCGCCACCGGCTTCGGGCACGCTTACTTCGCCTCATCCACCATCTTGACGAACGCCGCGATGTTCTCCTCGTCCGCGATGGCCTTCATCCGGTCATAGGCGGGTTTCATCAGCTTCTTGAACTCCCTCTTGTCGGGATAGGTGACCATCATCCCGAATCCCTTCAACTGACTGATCTGATCCGCTTCCGCATCGCGGCAGGTCTTTCTCATCCAGTTGCCGGCCTTTTTGCTCTCCTCCTGAACGATCTCCTTCTGTGCTGCGGTCAGTTTGTCCCAGACCTTCTTGCTGATCACATGGACCATCGAGTTGTAGTTGTGGCCGGTTATGGCGAGATATTTCTGCGTCTCATAGATCTTGTTGGAATGGATCACGGCGATCGGGTTCTCCTGGCCGTCCACCACCCCCTGCTTCAGGGCCATCTGCAGTTCGTTGAAATTGATCGTCGCGACCACCGCCCCGAGGGCCTCCATGGCCGCCTGTGTGGGCAGTTCCGGCGGGGTGCGCACCTTGAGCCCCTTGACGTCCGCGGGAATGTTCACCGGATGCTTGCTGTTCGTCAGGTTTCGGAACCCCCATTCCCAGTTGGACAGGAACACCAGCCCCGCCTTGTCCAGATCCGGCGCCGCCCATTTGAGGAACGGGCCGTCCAGGACCTTGTCCGCCTGCGCATAATCATTGAACACAAACGGGAGCATGACGCAGTTGAATTTCTTGGAATATTTGCCCAGTTGACCCTGCGTGGGCAGGCTCATGTCCACCGCGCCCAGAATGTTCTGTTCCAACACCTCCGGGGGAGAACCCAGGGCGTTGTTCGGATAAATCGTGATCTTGATCCCCCCGTTCGTCCGCTTTTCCACAGCCTCGGCGAACATCTTGCTGGCCAGATTACCCGGATGGGCGTCCGCCGCGAAGTGGCCCAGTTTCATCTCAATCGGTTTGGAATCTCCCGCTTGGGCAAACGGAATGAAAACGACCGACAACATCAAAACAGTTAAAAATATTTTTTTCATTTTCCCCCTCCGATCCTTTCTGGTTTTATAAAAAAATTCCGTCCGCTATCTTCCTCCACCGTCAAGCTTGCCTGCCGCAGATTCGTTCATCTACCCCCTTTTTCGTCCTGAAAACCCAATCGCCGGGAGATTTCGGCGGCCGCTGCCATAACCGCTCCCTTCATGACATCATGAACGGCCTTCTTGGTCACCTGGAAAACCGAACCCGAAACACTGATCGCGGCCACAGGTCTCCCCTTTCCGTCAAAGATCGGAGCCCCCAGACAGCGGATTCCCTTTTCATTCTCCTCATCGTCCATTGCATATCCCTGTCTTCGGACGATTTTCAAATGATCCCGGAAGCAGTCCGGATCCGTAATGGTATTCGCCGTCCGCCGGGGCAGCCCCTTCCGCTGAAGAAAATCCTCCAGGGCCTCTTCCTGAAAATAGGAGAGCAGGACCTTCCCCACCGCACTGCTGTGAGCGGGATTCCGGGAACCCACACGCGACGCCATTTTCAGACCGCCTGCCGGCTGCTGCGTCTCAATCTTGTCAACGTAGACCACCGCATCCCGATCCAGAATAACCAGGTGCGCCGTCTGTTTCGTCTTCTCCGCCAGATCCCGCAGAATTGGTTCTGCGACCTTCCGAAAATCGAGTTGGTTGCCCAACTGGGCGTTCAAATCCATCAATTTCAAGCCCAGAAAGTATATTTTAGTCTCCGGATCCTGACGGATATAACCAAAATAAGAGAGGGAGGAAAGAATGCGATGGATCGTCCCTTTGGGGAGATTCAGGCCGGCAGACAAGTCCCTGATGCTCATCCCCTGTGAGTTTTGTCCCACCATCTCGAGAATCCGGGAGACCCGCTCGATCGTCTGGACGAGATTGTTCGGCTTGGATTGGACCGTTTTCCGTTCCATAGGCTTTTTGTCCTGTTCTATCAAGGATGAACCACACCCTCCCGATCGTCTGGACGATCATGCTCAACCGGGGCGGTGGAAAGACATAATTCCGTATTACGGAATTGTTTTTCTTATAGCAAAACCTGTTGCACATGTCAATATTTTTTTTAGTTCACGACGAAGACGCGGGCTTCTATGTACCGCCCTTTCGCAGCAACCGGATCGCCCGGACGAGGGTCATCTCCATCCCGGCTGACAACAAAGCTTCAAGTCATAACCATTGATGTCGTTTTTCCGGTAATCATGATATGGATGAGCCGTTCTGTGAGGGGCTGGGACCAACGGATACATGATTGAGATCATGTGGCACAACCGGGAAACCAGGCAGCAAACGGAGAAAACAAACATCAACCGGTATAAAGGAGTTGCCATGAAGACGATTGAACGGTATTCCATGGGCGCCGGCGACCGCTTCGGGCGCCAGGGTGCCGCGCAAATCGCAGCGTTCAGGAAGGCGAGGGAGAAGGGCGTCGATGTCGCGATCGTATGGAACAAGAGCAACCGCGAGCATCTCCTGACCGGTACCGGGCCCGCCGACCAGCGCGCGGCCGCCGATCAGGCCATCAAGCAGACCGGCTGGGACGGTCCCTGGTACGTTGACGCCGACCACATCGGCCTGGCCACGGTCGACCGCTTCGCCCCTCACTGCGACTTCTTCACCCTGGATGTCGCAGACTACATCGGCAAGAGCGCGGCTCCGGAGGCCATCGAGGCCTTTGCGGCGAAACACGCGAACCTGCTCACAGCCAAAGGCATCCCTGCGCGCCTCGACGCTGCCGCAATCAGGGCAGCGGCCGGACGTTATCTGCATGCTGTCGACGAGGCGGCCAAGACCTATCGCCGCATCTGCGAGCTGCGGAAGGGGGACGACTTCGTCACCGAGGTGTCGATGGACGAAACCGCCGTCCCCCAGAGCCCCGCCGAACTCATCGTCATCCTTGCCGCCTTGGCCGATGCGGGCGTTCCGGTCCAGACCCTGGCGCCCAAGTTCTCGGGCCGCTTCAACAAGGGTGTTGACTATGTCGGCGACATCGCCGCCTTCTTCAAGGAGTTCGAGGCGGACGTCCGCGTCGCCGGGTGGAGCGCCGGGGCCTTCGGCCTGCCGAAGGGCCTCAAGCTCTCGGTGCACACGGGAAGCGACAAGTTCAGCCTCTACAAGGGCATCGGAGAGATCATCCGCAAAGAGGGCGCCGGTCTTCACCTCAAGACCGCCGGCACGACCTGGCTCGAGGAGATCGTCGGTCTCGCGGACTCCGGCGGCGACGGCCTGGCCACGGCCAAGGAGATATACCGCGCGGCCTATGGCCGCTTCGATGAAGTCGTCGCCCCCTACGCCGAGGTCATCAACATCGACCGGAAGAAGCTTCCCTCTCCCGACGAGGTCGACCGCTGGGAAGGTCCGACCCTCGTCGCCGCCCTCCGCCATGTGCAGACCGACCAGCGCTTCGATCCCGGTATGAGGCAGCTCGTCCATGTAGGCTTCGCCGTGGTGGCCTCGATGGGCGGGCGATTCTACGAGGCCGTCGAACGGCACAAGGCGGCGGTGTCGCGCAACGTCACCGTGAATCTCTGGGAGCGGCACCTCGTTCCGCTTTTCATAAGCTGAAAAAGGATGAACTCGTAAACAATCTTAAAAGCCATGGAATAGGGACGGCTTCGTAAAAAGCTCCGCAGGCAAGGCGCGCGAGTCCTGAGGAATGAGGCGTACTTTGGTGTACGCCGCAATGACGAAGGATGAAGCGCAACGCAGCATCCGGGCTTTTTGCGAAGCCGTTAAAAAGGAGTCAAGGTATGTCATACATCGAAGAGATGTTCTCCCTGAAGGGGCGCAGGATCGTCATGACAGGCGGAGCCGGCGGTATTCCCGCGGAGATCGCCGTGGGTCTGGCCAAAGCAGGCGCCGACATCTGCCTCTGGGGCCGCGGCACGAACCACCCCATGAGCGAAGCCGTCAAGAACGTGCGCGAGGCTGCAGGGCCCGGCGCCGGCCGCGTCGAGGCGGTCACCGTGGACACCGGAAACTTCGCTGCCTGCGAGCGGGCTATGGTCGATACGGAGACCCTCATTGGAGCGCCCGATGTCCTCGTCAACGGCGTCGGCGGCAACCGGGGAAAGGCGCCCTTCGTCGACCTGGACGAAAAGCTGTTCCGTGAGGTTGTCGAGCTCAATCTCATGGCCGGTCTCGTGACCCCGACCAGGGCCTTCGCGCGCTACTGGATCGTTAGAGGCATCAAGGGCAATGTCATCATGATGTCGTCGATGACGAGTTACAAGCCCCTCTCCGGCGTCTGGGCCTACAATGCGGCCAAGTCGGGCGTCCTCAACCTGACCGAAGGTCTCGCCAAAGAGCTTGCGCCTCACGGCATTCGCGTGAACGGCATCGCCCCCGGTTTCTTCATCGGGAACCAGAACCGGGCATCCTCGCCCGCACTCCCTTCGGACGTTTTGGCGAGAAGTCCGAGCTCCGCGGTGCGGTCATTTTTCTAATCAGCGATGCGGCGAGCGGCTTCGTCACGGGTGTGACCATCCCGGTAGATGGCGGCTACCTTACGGACAATATTTGAGGGTGACAAAATTATTGACATCCTATGAGGATCACTGTTCGGATGCTTTAAGCGGGAATCATCAGATTCTTGCCGGCAAACTCTTAAATATTGAGTTTACAGAGAATTGATAATTCCTGAAAAAATTCAAATTCAGAATTTCGGAGGGCGATGCACAAGCTCCGGATGCCCGGGGTCAAAGGCACATCCCCGGGGTCGGGGATGGCGGATCTTTCAGACGTTGAAGCGGAAGTTGATGATCTCGCCGTCCCGAACGACGTACTCCTTGCCCTCGAGGCGGAGCCTCCCCGCCGCCTTGGCGGCGGCATGGGTTTCGCCGCAGGCGATGAACTCGTCATAACCGATCACCTCGGCCTTGATGAACCCCCGTTCGAAATCATTGTGGATCACGCCGGCCGCCCGGGGGGCCCTGGTGCCCGCGGGGATGACCCAGGCCTTGACCTCGTCCTCGCCGACGGTGAAGTAGGAGATCCGGCCGAGGAGGGAAAAGGCCGCGCGGATCACCCGCCCGAAGGCGGCCTCCGCGACGCCGAGCGAATCCAGAAACTCCTTCCGTTCCTCCGGCGGGAGGGCCGTCAGCTCCGCCTCGATTGCGCAGCAGATCCCGATCGCCGGGACGGCAGGTCCCGTTTCCCGCATGAAAACGTCGGCGATGCCGGGGTTTTCCTCAGGGGTGTTCACCACCACGAGTTCCGGCCGGACCGTCCAGAAGGAGAAGCTCCGGAGGCCGTGCCGCTCCTCGTCGGCAAAGGACAACTCCCGGAGGGGCTTCCCCGCCTCGAGCTGCTCCCGGAGCCGCGGCAGGACGCGGGCATGAAACGCGTCCTGGGGCGTCATCGGCTTTTTCGCCATCTTCGCGAGCCGCTCCAAACGGTTTTCGACGATCATCAGATCGGCAAGGATCAGTTCATCCTCCAATTTTCGGTAACGGCTCAGGATCTCGGGGATGTCCGCCGCGGTGAAGGCATCGACGACGTGGACAAGACCCTCGGCCCCGGAGAGGCTCTGCCGGACGGCATCCCAGGCCTTCTCCCCGACCGCATTGACGTCGCTGAAGGGGACCTTCGCAGGTGAGACCTTGACCGGCCGGAAGATTTCCACCAGGCGGTCGAACCGGGCGTCGGGAACTGAAGCCAGACCCCGGACGCAGGTCTCCCCGTGCATCTCCCGGCTCCGGACGCCGGTCATGATCTCGAAGAGGGTGCTCTTGCCGCTCTGGGGAAGCCCCAGGATCCCGATTTCCATATTTTCAGTGCCGCAATAAGTTGGACATCTTCTCGTATTGTCATTCCCGCGGAAGCGGGAATCCAGAATTGACCTGGATTGCCGGGTCACGCCCGGCAATGACAAAACGTGGTGTGTGTCAGGCCCGTTTCAGGCGAAGGCCTTTTCGATCCGAACCAGCGCCTCATCGAGACGGGCGTCGGGAACGGTGAGCGAGATCCGGATGAAACCCTCGCCGTACTGGCCGTAGGCGGTCCCCGCCGCGACGACGACGGCCGCCTTCTCGAACAGCCGGTTGGTGAACTCCAGCGATCCCATCCCCTTCGGCGTCGGAACCCAGAGGTAGAAGGTTCCCTTCGGAGGTTTGAAGTCAATGCCGATTCCGGCCAAAGTCGCAAGAACCTTTTCCCGCCTCCGCGCGTAGATCGCGAGCATTCGATCAATGTTGGAGGTCTCGTGGCGGAGGGCCTGGATCCCCGCGTACTGGACGGCGTTGAAGATTCCGGAGTCGGTGTTTTCCTTCACCTTGCTGATCGCGGCGATCAGCTCCGGGTTCCCGACGGCCATGCCGATCCGCCAGCCCGTCATGTTATAGGGCTTGGAGAGGGAGTTGAGCTCGACGCCCACCTCCTTCGCCCCGTCGGCGGAAAGGAAGCTGAGCCTCTCCTGACCCTCGAAGACCACCTCGCTGTAGGGGTTGTCGTAGCAGACGGCGATGTCGTTCGCCTTCGCAAAGGCGACCAGCCGGCCGAAGAACTCCC
>JAPLJW010000234.1 GCA_026388365.1 Deltaproteobacteria bacterium
GGTGAAGCGTCCCCGCCAGCGGGGCGTGAAAGAAGATCAGCGTGGGGACGGTTTTGTTTTCCGCAAGCCGTTTTTGCAGCCAGGCGAACTGGCCGTCCGAGATCTGTGTCAGATAGGCGCTATCAAGATCGTCGGGGGAGAGATAGATCATAAGATAGCCCCCGAGCCTCTCCGAACCGTACACCCCGGAAATGCCGAACGTTTCGGCGAACCGTTTCAGCTTCGCCCGGCGGGCGTCGGGGAAGGCCTTCACCTTCTTCCCCAAGGCGTCCTTTTCATCCGCGTAAATGTAATCATGATTCCCGGCGACGAAGCGGGCGGGTTTCCGCAAGAGGCCGAAGAACGCTTTCGCGGCGGCGTATTCCCCGGGGGTTCCCGTCTCCTTGCAGATGTCTCCCAGGACGACGACCCGGTCGATGTCCGGCCAGCCGTCGATCGTCCGGATCACCGCCTCCTTGGCCGGGAGATTCTTCCCGGGAAGGTGGGGATCGCCGAGGAGGGCGACGCCGTAATACGCCTTTTCCTGAGCCGCCGCGGGAGAAAAGACGCCGCCCGGCAGGAGCATCCAGAGGACTGAGCACAGACCGATGAGGATCTTTTTCCGGTTGGGAAAGATACGGAGGTGGGAAACAAATCCCCGGATCGGGGTTTTCTCCGCCTTGAAGCACCCGGGAGTAGATGGGGCAACCGGGATCCTTTCGGTGACAATGATCTGTTTCATAGACATGCACCTCGCAGAGACGTTCCACCGTATTCCGTGAGCGGATCGGCACGATTATTCTATGGACCGATGATTGAAAACGCAATGGAAAATGCGTACAGACGGATGCCTCGGCCTCCCGATGGCCGGAAGAGAGTTTCTCATGGCCGCGCGGAGCGAAGCGGCGACCATCGGAACGGGGAATGCGTCGCTGAGAGCGCCCTTGATTAATGGTGCCCGATCGGGTATCGTGACCGCAGGTTTGACAATCGCGGGAGAACGCCGGCCCTCTTTTGTCCTTTGCTGGAGAGCATTCCATTTTCCATCTCTTCCCTGGGAGATGGCCGGATCGAGGGGTGAGCGGGGATGTCTCTTTTACGAAGCCGTCGCGCCTTGTCCCGCGATGTCGAAAAAGCAGAAACGGAATGGATCCGGGAATCTTGATGGAAAACGGCATTCTCCTCATCCACCCCCCCGCGGCGAAGGCCTGCGAGGCGCCGGGGGGACCGGCGCGGCTTATGGGGGCGCTCCAGCGCTACGGCGTCGCCTGCCGGGTCTGGGACGCCAACCTGGAGGGGCAATTGCGGCTGATGGAGGGGGGGAGATCCGGGGCGGAGGATGTCACAGAAACCTGGACACGGCGGGCGGCGAAGCATCTTGCGGAGAACCTTGCAGCCCTTCGCTCCCGCGAGTTCTACCGGAATCCCGACCGTTATCGGCGCGCGGTCATGGATATGAACCGCCTCCTCGCGGCGGCGGCCCGGCCTTACGGCGTCCGTCTGAGCCTCGCCGATTACGAGGACGAAAGGCTCTCACCCGTCCGGAGCGTCGATCTCCTTCAGGCCGCCGCAGCGCCGGAGGCCAACCCGTTTTATCCCTGGTTCCGCGGACGCCTTCCGGAGATTCTGACCGAAACCCCTGTCTCGCACGTCGGATTTTCCCTGAATTACCTGAGCCAGGCCCTGACGACCTTCGCCATGATCGGTTTCCTCCGGCGGGCGTTTCCGGAGGTCCGGATCGTCCTCGGCGGGGGGCTCGTTACCTCCTGGATCCGGCGGCCGGACCGGAAGACTCCCTTCGCGGATCTCGTGGACGAGCTGATCGCTGGAACGGGTGAGGCCCCGCTCCTCGCCCTCCTCGGGAAGGAACACGACGACGGCCCGGACCGGCCTGACCTCGCAGTCTTTCCTTGGACCGATTACCTCTCGCCGGGGACGGTCCTTCCCTACAGCGCTTCCAGCGGTTGCTGGTGGCGGCGCTGCTCTTTCTGCCCGGAGCGGGCCGAGGGGAACGCTTACCGGCCGCTTCCGCCCGCGCAGGTCACGGCGGACCTCCGCGCCCTGGTTGCAGAGACCAAACCGGCGCTGATCCACCTCCTCGATAATGCGCTCAGCCCAGCGCTTCTGGATGCCCTGACCGCGGAGCCGCCCGGATCGCCCTGGTACGGTTTCGCCCGCGTCACGCCCCGCCTCGCCGATCCCGATTTTTGTCTGCAAATGCGGGATTCCGGCTGCGTCATGCTGAAACTGGGGCTGGAGTCGGGCGATCCGGCGGTTCTCGATGCCCTCAACAAGGGGATCGACCTGCCGACAGTCTCTGCGGTTCTGAAGAATCTGAAAGCGGCGGGGATTGCGACCTACGTTTATCTCCTCTTCGGAACACCCGTGGAAACGCCCGCGGCGGCCCGGAGGACGCTCGCCTTTACGGCGGAGCACGCGGAAGAGATCGGTTTTTTGAACCTGGCCATTTTCAACCTGCCCGCGTACAGCCCCGAGGCGGAGGAGTTCGATACGGGGGAATTCTACGCGGGCGATCTCTTCCTCTACCGGCCGTTTTCACACCCTCAGGGCTGGAACCGGGGCGAGGTCCGGCGTTTCCTGGAGCGGGAGTTCAAGAAGCACCCCGCCATAGCTTCGATCCTCCGGCGCGATCCGCCTTTCTTCACTTCGAACCACGCACCGTTCTTCGCCATGAAACCGTAAAGCGCAC
>JAPLJW010000209.1 GCA_026388365.1 Deltaproteobacteria bacterium
TTGCCGAATTCGATGGTATGGCCGCCGAACTGGCGTTTGCTGATGTTGCCCTCATCGTTGCGGGACAGATGCATGCCCCGGCGCTCGAGCCACTGGATTTCCTCCCATCCCCCCTCCACGATCCGTTTCACCACATCCTGGTCGGAGGTGCAGTCTCCTCCCTTCCAGGTGTCGAACATGTGGTAGATCGGTTTGTCCATCTTGTCCCGGGGATCGACGGCGGCGAGTCCCCCCTGGGCGGTGCTCGTATGGGATTTCTGGGGGTGGGCCACCTTGGTGACGGCGAGGATCTTGAGATCCGGACGCTTTTCGAGGAGGTGGACCGCACAGCGCAGGCCGGCGCCGCCGGCGCCGATGATTAGGACGTCGCACTGCTGTGTTGCTTGAATGGTCAGACGATTTCCCATGTTTGTCTTCTCCTTCTATACGGATACGGTCAGTCGCAGCGCGATGAACAGAAAGACGGCGAACACCACGGCCACGGCCCCGGTGTAAAGGCGCCGGAGCGACCGGGTCCGGATGTAATCCGCCCCGATGGAAAACAGGCCGTACCCGGCATGGTACAGGGCCGAGACAGCCAGAAGGATGTCGACGGCCTTGATAAAGACGCTCTGCATCCGCAGGATCACGGCCTGCGCCTCATGGGCGACCCCGGGGTTGAGATGCGAAAACAGCAGGTGGGCGGGAATGGCGACGAGCAGAAAGGCGCCGGTGATCCGCTGCAGCTTCCAGTACAGGGTATGCCCGCTCCGCCAGATCCTGGCCCCCACGGCATAGGCCGCAAGCAGGGCCGCCAATATAAAAAGGAGCCAGAAGAAAAACGGGGAAACGCTCTGGCTCTTCAGGAGGATCAGCAGGCCGAAGACGGCCGCGTACAGCGCGGTCAGGCCGAAGGTCCAGCGGACCATGGTCTCGTCGTTCCGGCTGCCGAAGGACTCGTACAGGATGAGCCGCCCCCCATTGAGGGCATGGAAAACGACGGGCAGGCAGGACAACCAGGCCAGAAACACGACGATGGGAATGGCCAAAAGTTTCATCTTGGCGTCGTAAACCGCCGGCGTCTGCAGGGAGGAAAGGGTGTAGATGTGGACCATCAGATAGACGACGAGCCCCACGCCGGAGATCCGGTGGCACCAACTGATCACGTAATGCCAGCCGTAGGATCTCGCCAAGGCTGACAGGAACGGCACCTTTTCCAGGAGCGGCACTACCCATCCTCCTGACCGACTGCTGATCGTATTGGCTTTCATCTAAACATTCTCCCTCTCAATGAATCCTCGGCTTCAGGCCTCTTCCTTCCTTTGCCCCGCCTTCTTCTCGATACCCTCGGCTTTGGCTATGGTTTCAAGACCCCTCCGATACATGGCGATATCGATCATCTTCCCGTCTCATGAAGCCGCCCCTTTCCACTGCGCCTGGGCCTCTCAGCATGACAAGAACTTGCTTTTCTGGGGGTGGGAGTGGTATATGACGCGGGGTTTTGCGTGTCAAGAAAATTTTAAACTTTTTCACTGTTTTCCAATAACCCCTTGCCACGGGTGGGGACAGCAAAGCATGAAAATAATCATATGGTTAGAGATGTCTTTATATAAATGCTTGACATGAATGAAGCTTTAGTTTAATAGCACCATCAATGTATTATCCCGGACCGGAGAAGGTTCCGGCAAAACGACGACAGGACGTC
This sequence comes from Deltaproteobacteria bacterium, assembly GCA_026388365.1. Next base: position 1,685 of record JAPLJW010000209.1, read on the forward strand.
TTGAAATGACAGCGGTTGCGGAAAGAGCGAACATCGGAATCAACATTCTGCCCCTCCTTTTGGGTCTCGCTCTTCTTTGCCTTTTCAACAGGCACTGTAGCCCCTTGTTTTTAGGACTTCCGTAACCACCGATCATCCGATCAAAACCTAAAGGCCATGGGCTTTAAAGCCCATGGCCTTTTTTATTTTGTACGAAAGGAGTCAACCATGGATTCAGCAAAAGAGAGGGTTTTCATATTCGATACGACGCTCCGGGACGGGGAACAGTCACCGGGTGCAAGCATGAACCCGGACGAGAAACTGCGGATCGCCCGTCAGCTCGAAAAAATGGGCGTCGATATCATCGAGGCCGGATTCCCGGTTGCCTCGGACGGCGATTTCGCCTCCGTCCGGCAGATCGCCATGGAGATCCGGGGATGTCAGATCGCCGCGCTGGCCCGGACGGACAAGACCGACATCGACCGGGCCTGGGAGGCGGTGGCCGGGGCCGCAGCCCCCCGGATCCATACCTTCATTTCCTCATCGGACATCCACCTGAAATATCAGCTCCGCAAATCGCGTGCAGTGGTCCTGAAGGAGGCCTGTGCCGCGGTTGCCCATGCCTGCGGCTATACGCAAAACGTGGAGTTCTCTCCGATGGATGCGACCCGGAGCGACCGCGACTATCTCTGCGAGATGGTCGAAGCGGTCATCGCTGCAGGGGCGACGACGGTCAATATCCCGGACACGGTCGGCTACGCCATTCCGGAGGAGTTCGGAGAGCTGATCGCAACACTCTATGCCCGGGTGAAGCACATCCGCCGGGCGGTGATCTCGGTCCATTGCCACGACGACCTCGGCCTCGCCACGGCCAACGCCCTTGCGGCCATCAAACGGGGCGCCAGACAGGTGGAGTGTACGATCAACGGGATCGGTGAGCGGGCGGGAAACAGCGCTATGGAAGAAGTGGTTATGGCTCTCAAGACCCGGAAGGACCTCTTCGGTCTCGAAACGGGGATCAAAACCGAATACATCCACCAGACCTCGCGCCTCCTCACACAGATTACCGGCATCCCGGTCCAGCCGAACAAGGCGATCGTCGGGGCGAACGCCTTTGCCCACGAGTCGGGCATCCACCAGGACGGCCTGATCAAGGAAAAGATCACCTATGAGATCATGACCCCCCGGTCGGTCGGGATTTCGGAGACCCGCTTCGTTCTCGGCAAGCACTCCGGACGCCACGCCATAGCGGAACACCTCCGGGAGATGGGCTACAACCTGAGCGAGGAAGAGCTTCGCAGGGTCTTCTTCAGCTTCAAGGGATTGGCCGACGTCAAGAAGGAGGTCTTCGACGAAGATCTGGAGGCCATCGTCTATGAGGAAATTTCCCGGGGCGAGGAGAAGTACCGGTTCCTCTATCTCAACGTTGTGAGCGGCAACGCCACGGTGCCGACGGCCACGATGCAGATGGAGGTCGACGGCAAGATGGTGCAGGAGGCCGGTTTCGGCGTAGGACCCGTCGATGCCACCTTTGCGGCGATCCGGAAGATCACGAAGACCGACTACCCCCTTCTGAAATATGCCGTCAACGCGGTGACCGGGGGAACCGATGCCCAGGGAGAGGCGACAGTGCAGCTCAAGTTCGACGGCCGCTCCGCGGTCGGGCGGGGCGCCCATCCCGACGTCCTGGTGGCCTCGGCCAAGGCCTACATCAATGCCCTGAACCGGCTGGAATGGCTGAATTTGACGGCAGCGGGAAGAAAGGGGGCGCCGATTGCTGCCGGAATGTGTGTAGAAATACCGTAAGGGGCCTGAACGAACCGTGAAAGAAACACGACCCTCCTGCACCACGGCATGATCATCGTCGGCCTTCCCTATGCGTTTCAGGGGCAGATGCGCATTGATGAGGTGACGGGGGGATCCCCCTACGGGGCCTCAACGATTGCCGGGGGAGATGGGACGCGGACGCCCAGCCCGAACGAACTCGATGCGGCCCGGTTTCAGGGGAAGCATGTCGCACAGATCGCAACCAGGCTGTTCCGGAAGGTGTGAAAAGATGGCTGTTTTTCCCATTTGTTGGCCGGGAATTCCGGTGACAGCATACATACTGATTGCATAAGAAAACAAATGCTGAGAATTACGTAAACTGTTCCCGGAACACACGGCGCGCCTCAGCCGCGCGTACTGCCGCCGTGCTCGACATGGATCGTGGTAGGATCACGCGCGGCCGCAGATGATCGGTCATCCGTTCGTCGGCTCATAGCTTTGCGCTCCGGTTTCCTCCGGACGGTCCCTCGCGGTTCCGCCCGTGCCTGGCGCACACAAAAAAGCGAAAGATATTTTTCGTTATTTCCCGGTCACATGATCCGGTCAAGCAGCTTCATAAAATTGCGCTTCGGTTTATGCGCCGCCCGGAGGCCCCGCAAATAATCGGCAAAGGCCGCGTCCTGATTCAACCGGCTCATCAGCAGACGAATCTTCTTTATCAATGCGGCGGCCTCTTCATAAGCCTGATTGTTTTTCCTCTCCACGATCGGACCGATCCATTTTTTATAGACCTCGACAGCATCCTCCGGATGGTTCTGCTCACGATCCGCGGCGAGTCGCATCCAGAGCCGCTCGGAACATCCACCCGCCTGGGCCTCCTGCCATGCCGCATCGGGATCTTTTTCCCAGAGAAAGATTTCCACGAGGAGGGAGTTGCTGCCCGACAGGTCCCACACCCCCAAAGGCCATCCTCTAGGCTGTTTCGCCCTGCTGATCTCTTTCCTGATGGAATCAAGCGCCTTTTCCCGCCAAGCCGGCCATTGGTCAATGCGTCCGGCATGGGCCTTCAATTTTTGAAAATTCGCCAGGCTTGTGTGATCCGAGAAATCCGCCCACATCAGTTTCATGGCCTCGTCATGAAGCTTGCGGCGGTGATATTCAGCCGCGAGAAAATCCCTGAGACGCGAATCGGTCCGGTTGGGAAAGGCCTTTATGCCCGCTTCCGCCCATTGAAGGGCTTGGTCATGGTTGCCCGATTTCTTGTAACGCTCCGCAATCTGAAGATAGTGATAGGCGTAGGACAGGTCTTTTTTCTTTACCTCTACCATGTCTTCGACATCGCCGGACGCCTCTGCCAGGGATTCCATCATGTGCGTAATGTTGAACCGGAGATGTGAGCGCTCTGCCCGTTCTGCCTTGTTCGGACCGAGAGGTTTGATCTTCTTCCATTCTTCCTCTGCGAGACGGCGATAGACCGCGAGCCCCGTTTCTCCGAGAACCGGGGCATAGGTTGCGGCGGCGCCGTAAAATACGTCCCACTGTCCGTTCAGTTCCCTATCAAAGAGGCGAGCGGCCAGTTCTTCCGGATTCGGTTTGGCCTTGCGGCAAGCGGCAAGATGCAGGTCCTGCAGGTTCTGGAGAATGTCCCCCATCTCGCCGTTCGAGTCGTCCACCGATTCGATGGCGCTTTCCACTTCCGTCATGGCATACTCCGCAAGCTCTACCACCTCCTCGGGGCTTTCTTTTAAAAGGCTTTGAAGGGTTTCGAGGACGTTGTACACCCGCGCCGCATAAGTCCTCATCTCATAGTATCCGATGAAATCCCCGGGAACGATCGCTTCCCGGATGATTTTTTTCAACGCGGCGGGACAGCGTCCTCCTGTGCTTTTGCGCGCCGCCTGCATCATCAGCTTTTCGTGCAACTCGTCGCTTTCCCCTGCCTGCTGCAGGATCAGCTCGACGAGAACCTTTTTCTCAAGGGTTTCCAAGTAACCTTTTACGTCCTTCCTCGTAACATCGACACGATCTCCTCTGCCGGCTTTTTTGACCTTACCCTCGGTCTTCTGCTCAAGACAGGACAGCCCAACGGCCACGCAATGTTTGCAGAATGATCCGTCATCGCCCATCGGACAGGTGCATGAATAGTCCAGCTCGCCGTCATTTTCCCGGAGCGTAACGGTGTAGGTATGCGTCCCCTTGACTTTGGCCGTAACGACGCAATTACGCTCGGACAATGACCGGACCAGGCCGCGGTTAAAATAGACTTCGCCCCGGGCGAAGGAGCGCGAACCCGCGAGACGGCGAAGGGCATCGAGTTTCAATATCCGTTTCATAAAAATCCTCTCTGTCTTGAACCGACCTGCAATCAGCGGAATACGGCAAGCGATTTGCGGTAAGTGGAGAGAAGTGGAAAGAAATATGGATGTCTTTCCGTTTCTTGTGTTACAATATAACAAAAAGCGGAACATCTGTCCACCTATAGCGGGTGATATGATGGATAATATTCCGCTTATTACACTGTTCGACCAGTCGGCAACCAACAGAATGACGACCAAGCGAAAGATACTCCAAAGGATATTAGCAGGGTCGAAGAACATCCGCTTCTCTGATATGGTAGGATTGGCGAAGGGGTTCGGATTCCGACTTTCTCGCACAGAGGGAAGCCACCACATTTTCGTGCATCCCGACATTCCGGAGCTTCTGAACCTGCAGGAGGTTAAAGGACAAGCAAAGCCTTACCAGATGCGCCAGTTCTTGAAGCTGGTCGAACGTTACAGCCTGAAACTAAAGGAGGAGAGATGGGAGACTACCATATAAACATCTTCTGTTCTGAAGAAGACGGGGGCTACATTGCAGACATCCCGGATCTGGAGGCATGCTCTGCGTTTGGCGAGACTCCAGAAGAGGCTCTAAGAGAGGTGCAACTGGCGAAAGCGCTTTGGTTGCAGGCTGCCCGTGCTGAGTGTAAACCCGTCCCACCGCCAAAGTATAGGCCTGTCATCTATCAAGCGACTGCTGCCTGAGGTAGATACCTCAACGCGGTGACCGGGGAACCGATGCCCAGGGAGAGGCGACAGTGCAGCTCAAGTTCGACGGCCGCTCCGCGGTCGGGCGGGGCGCCCATCCCGACGTCCTGGTGGCCTCGGCCAAGGCCTACATCAATGCCCTGAACCGGCTGGAATGGCTGACCGTCCTTCCTGGCGGAGCTTATCGAGGATCTGCCGGATCTGGGGCAGGGCCTGGGTCGCGGCCTTCTCGCCCTCGAGGATCGCCTCGTTGCGCTTTTCGAAGTCGCTCGAACCGATATGGCTCACCTGGGGTCGAATGACCACATCGGCCCCTCTGAGCTGGATCATCGCGATCTTGGCGTACATGATGTCGATCGATTGGAGGATCGTATCCAGGATCCCCTGCGGGACGGCGCCGGCGACACCCGCCGAAATGTCCACGGCGATGACGACGTCGGCCCCCGCCTTTCGCGCCGCATCCACCGCGACGGGGCTCACCACGCCGCCGTCCACGTAGGCCTTGTCCCCGATCCGGACCGGCTGAAAGACCCCGGGGATGGAGCAGCTCGCCCGGACCGCCCGGCCGGTGTTTCCCGTCGCGAAGACGATCTCCTCACCGGTCTGGAGGTTCGTGGCGACCGCCAGAAAGGGGATCTTCAGCCGTTCGAGGGGGGTCTGGCGGACCGTTTTATTGATATAATTCTCTAACTTTTCTCCGCGGACGAAACCGTTGTCGGGGATGGTCCAATCCACCACGTCGTCCTTCAGGAGGGCCATGGCCATCGTCTGGAGCTGGAAGGGATCGATCCCGTAGGCATAGAGGCTACCGACGATGCTCCCGGCGCTCGTCCCGACGATCAGGTGGATCGGGATCTTCTGCGATTCGAGGACTTTGAGCACCCCGACATGGGCGAACCCCTTGGAGGAACCGGCCCCGAGGACGACGGCGACCTTCGCCGGTTTCGGCGGCGGCAGGGGCGGGGGAATCTCCTTCGGCATGCACGCAAAAAGCAGGAAGAGACTTAAGCCCAGGGCCAGCGGGCGAAGCGTTTTCATTCCTCTGTCTCCGCCGGGCCGCTTTCCGGAGTCAGATCCAGTGCGACTTCACCCACTTCCGGGAGATCCTCCGGCGCGTCTCCGTTCTCCCGCTCCTCCTCCCGCTCGGCGCGGGCGACGCCGACCAGTTTTTCGTTGTCGTCGAGGTCGATCAGGCGCACCCCCTGGGTGCTCCGGTGGATGACGCGCACCTCCTCCGCGCGCATGCGGATGATCCGGCCCGCGTCGCTGATCAGCATGATGTCCTCGCTGCCGGAGATCTGGAGGACCCCCGAAACGTCCCCGACCTTGGGAACGGTTTTCAGGTTGATCGTCCCCTTCCCGCCGCGGGTCTGGAGGCGGTACTCCGCGATCTCGGTCCGCTTCCCATACCCCTTTTCGGAGACGGTGAGAATGGTATTTCCCTCGGTCGGGATTTCCATCCCGATGACCCGGTCGTCGGCAGCCATTCGGATCCCCCGGACGCCGCGGGCCGTGCGGCCCATGTCGCGGACGTCGTCCTCCTTGAAGCGGATCGATTTGCCCTTGCGGGTCCCGAGGAAGATGTCCTGGTTCCCGAGGGTGAGCTGAACATCGATCAACTCGTCCCCCTCGTCGATGGAGATCGCAATGATCCCGCCCGCACGGGGGTTGGAGAAGGCCGAAAGCTCCGTCTTCTTGATCGTCCCCCGGCGGGTCACCATGACCACCGACTTCTCCCCGGTGAACTCCCGGACCGGCAGGACCGCGGCGACCCGCTCCCCTTCCGTCAGATTGATCAGGTTGACGATCGCCTTCCCCTTGGCGGCGCGCCCGGCCTGCGGGATCAGATAGACCTTCAGCCAGTAGAGGCGACCCCGGCTCGTGAAGATCAGGATGTAATGGTGGGTGTTGGCGATGAAGATGCGCTCTACGAAATCCTCCTCCTTCGTCCCCATCCCGATCTTGCCGCGCCCACCCCGGCGCTGGCTCTTGTAGAGACTGACGGGGTTTCGCTTGATGTAGCCGGCATGGGAGACGGCAACAACCATGTCCTCTTCGACGATCAGGTCCTCGATATTGATGTCCTCGGAACTCAAGACGATCTCGGTGCGACGCTCGTCGCCGTAGCGCGTCCGGATCTCGGTGAGTTCCTCAATGATCACGTCGAGAACCTTCTGCGGGTCGTCAAGGATTCCCTGGAGCTTATGGATCAGCGATGAGATCTCGGCGTATTCCGCGTCGATCTTGTCCCGTTCGAGGCCGGTCAGGCGCTGGAGACGCATTTCGAGGATCGCCTTTGCCTGAAGATCGCTCAAGCCGAAACGGCTGCAGAGGGCGGCGGCGGCCTCCGCGGGGCTCCCGGAGGCCTTGATCACGGCGATCACCTCGTCGATCCGGTCCAGGGCGATGATCAGCCCCTCCAGGATGTGGGCCCGCTCCCGCGCCCTCGCGAGTTCGAAGGCCGTCCGGCGGACGACCACCTGTTTGCGGAATTCCAGGAAGCTCTGGAGAATGTCCTTCAGATTGAAGACCCGGGGCTGCCCCCGGTCGATTGCGAGCATGATGATTCCGAAGGTGGACTCCATCTGGGTATGCTTGTAGAGCTGGTTCAGCACGATGGCGGAGGCCTCGTCCCGCTTCAGGTCGAGAACGACGCGGATCCCCTCGCGGTCCGACTCGTCCCGGAGGTCGGCGATCCCGCCGATCTTCTTCTCCTTGACGAGGTCGGCGATCTTCTCGATCAGGTTCGCCTTGTTCACCTGGTAGGGGAGCTCGGTGACGACGATACTCTCCCGGTCGTTGCGGGCATTTTTCTCGATCAGCGCCCGCGCCCTCACCCGGATGATCCCGCGTCCCGTCCGATAGGCGGAGAGGATCCCCTCGCGGCCGTTGATGAAGCCGGCCGTCGGGAAGTCCGGCCCCTGGATGTAGTGCATGAGCCCGTCGATGGTGATTTCGGG
>JAPLJW010000154.1 GCA_026388365.1 Deltaproteobacteria bacterium
AGGGAACCTCCGGCAGCTTATGAATGTTGGTCAGGAGCGACTCCATTTTGGGAGATTGAAAAAACCGCTTATCCCGGATCAGTTCCTTGTTGTTGGAAACGATGCCGATGGTGGCATCGAGGCACTTGACGGCTCTCTTAAAGAATTTGACATTCATAGGTTTCTCCTCATTTCTTCCATAATGCTCATCTTCGTGTAATCATGAACCCCGGATCATGCGGATCGTTTCGGTCTGGCGAAGTTCGCGAAACGGAGCGCCGGCTTGCCCGTCAGGACCCGATCCACATCTTCGCTGAGCGACTCCTGAACCTTGTCCTGCGCCTCAACGGTGAAAGCAGCCACGTGGGGCGTGAGCAGGATGTTCTCCAGGCCGTTCAGGGGGCTCGCCTTGGGCGGCTCCTCTTCGCGGACATCGAGGGCGGCCCCGGCAATGACCTTCCGGTCCAGCGCCTCGTAGAGATCGGCCTCGTCGACGATGGGGCCGCGCGAGGTGTTGATGAGGTACGCCGTCGGTTTCATCCGACTCAGTCTGTCCTTATCGATCAGATGCCGTGTCTCTGCCGTCAGGGGCAGATGGATGGTGATGAAATCGCTGGTCCGCAGCAGCGTCTCCAGATCCACCAGTTCGGCCTGGCTTTCCGTCACGTGGATATGATGCGCATCGCCACCCTGGCGCCGATCTTGCCCAGGCCGATGATGCCCAGGGTTTTGTCGAAGAGCTCCACGCCTAAAAAGGCCATCCGGTCCCACTTGCCGGCCTTGACGCTCGCATCGGCGCCGACGAACCGTTTGGCCAGGCAGAGCATCATGCCCAGAACTTCTTCCGCCACGGAGATCGCGTTTTCCTCCGGTGTGAAGGCCACCACGATGCCCAGCTCCGAAGCGGCCTTGACATCCACATTATCGACGCCCACGCCGGCTCGGCCGATCACCTGGCAGCGGGCGGCGGCCTTCAGAAGATCGGCGGTCACCTTCGTCTGATTGCGCACGATGATCGCCTCAAACCGATCTGCAATCCCCAGGATCTCCCCCGGTTTCTGCCAGAGATCCTTGTCCCAGCGGCAATCGTATTTCTCTTTCAGACCGTCGATTCCCGGTCCGATGATGTTTTCGGTGATGAGAATCTTCTTTTTCATAATATGCCTCGATGAATTCATTAAACTTTCGCCGCAATCTCCCGATAGAGCTCTCTGCCCTTGTCAAAGGCCTTCAGATTGATCTCCTCTGTGCCCTTGGGGACGTTGTCCTGGATGCACTTTTTCATCAGATCGGCATCGAGAATCCGGGTGCTCTCGATGACGCTGCCCAGGATGACCATATTGGCCACGATCTTACGGCCCACGCTGTCGATGGCGGCCTTGGTGGCCGGAATCGGGATCTGCCGGGTTTTCGGCAGTTCCTTGATCTTCACAAGGTCGCTGTCGTAGAAGACAAGACCCTTCTCCCCGACATCGGCGATGAGTTTATCATAGGCCTCCTGACTCATGCATACAAAAATATCCGGGTTGACGACGCCGACATAAGTAATCGGCTCATCGTCGATGACCACATTGCACTGGCTGGCGCCGCCGCGGGCCTCGGTGCCGTAAGACTGC
>JAPLJW010000059.1 GCA_026388365.1 Deltaproteobacteria bacterium
ACGATGCGGCATCATGTCCCCTCGGCGTCCGTGAAGCGACCCAGAGAAATTCCTTATGCAAGTCAGCTTGAAATGGCTTAAAGATTATGTGGACGTGGATATGCCGCCGGAGGACCTGGCCGAACGGCTGACCATGACCGGTCTGGAGGTGGACTCCCTGCGCCGGATCGAACCCGCGTTTAGCGGGGTCAGGGTCGCACGGATCATTTCCCTCCGCCCCCATCCCCAGGCCGATCAATTATCCCTCTGTGAGGTTGCCACCGGAGACGCGATCTATCCCGTGGTGTGCGGCGCAACGAACATCCGCGTCGGCGATATCGTCCCCCTGGCGCAGGTTGGCGCGACCCTGCCGGGCGGCGATGTCATCCGGAGCGCCCGGATCCGGGGCGAGGTTTCCGAGGGGATGCTCTGTTCCGAGGAGGAACTCGGGATCGGCGGTGATGCCGCCGGAATCATGATCCTCCCGTCCGACTTGCCTCTGGGAAAGGAACTGGCGGACGCGCTTGATCTGTACGATACGGTTCTCGATATCGGTGTGACCCCGAACCGGTCCGATTGTCTCTCCATGGTCGGCGTGGCCCGCGAAGTGGCGGCCGTCACGGGGAAGGATCTGCGTTATCCGCCTTCCGTTGTGGCGGAAAACGACGAGGAGATCCGGGGGATCACATCGGTTTCCATCGAGGATCCCGACCTCTGCCCCCGTTACACGGCCCGTGTCATCCAAAATGTCCGGATCGGACCGTCGCCCTTCTGGATGCGGCGGAGACTGGAGGCGGTGGGCTTGCGTTCCATCAACAATATCGTCGATGTGACCAACTTCGTGATGATGGAACTGGGGCAACCCCTGCATGCCTTCGATTTCCGTTTCCTCGAAGAGGGCCGGATCGTGGTCCGACGCTCCCGCGCAGGGGAGATCTTTGTATCCCTCGACGAAAAGGAACGGGTTCTGCGGGCCGACACGCTGATGATCTGCGACGGCGTCAAGCCGGTTGCGATCGGCGGGGTTATGGGAGGTCTCAATTCCGAGATCCAGGATGACACGGAAACGATCCTGCTGGAGAGCGCCTATTTCAACCCGTTGTCCATCCGCCGTACCTCGCGTGCGTTGGCGATGGGAACCGACGCCGCCTTCCGTTTCGAGCGGGGGATCGATCCCGAGGGGGTGATCCGGGCGCTCGACCGGGCGGCGGGTCTCATGGCGGAACTTTCCGGAGGAACGGTTTGCCGGGGGGTGATCGATCAATACCCCGAAATGGTCGCGACCGCAAAAGATATTCCCCTTCGCTTGGATCGTATCCGGGATATTCTGGGCGTCGCGGTTGAAGAAGCGGTTGTGGTGCGGATCCTCGGAAACCTGAAGATGACGGTCGAACCGGCCGGGGAAGGAATCTTCCGCGTTACACCTCCGACCTGCCGGGTGGATATCGCCCGGGAGATCGATCTCATCGAGGAGATCGCCCGGGTGCATGGATATGACCGGGTGCCCGCGACCCTTCCCGCCGTTTCGGTGGTCGCCGGGGCTGCGGACGGGAAAAATACGGTCGAGGCGCGGGTCCGTGAGATCATGACCGGTGCCGGTTATCAGGAGGTGATCAATTACAGTTTTGTCTCTGCGGATGCCGTCGATCAACTCGGCCTGCTCGAAACGGATGAGCGGCGCCTGCAGGTCCAGATCCGGAATCCCCTGACGGAAGAGCAGGCGGTGATGCGGACCACCCTGGTCCAAAGCCTTCTGTCCAATGTCCGGAGAAACGCTGATGTCGGCTGCTTCG
>JAPLJW010000199.1 GCA_026388365.1 Deltaproteobacteria bacterium
ATCGAATGCCCTCTCCCCGCGACCATCCTGTTCGACCACCTTAGGGATCAGATTCATTTCCTCTCCTCCGGCATATCCTTTTTTTCGCTCCCGATGGTGGTCACCTTCGCCTTTGCCTCCAGGAATTCATAAGTTTTCCGGTTCAGAATCTCGCTCCGGATGTTGTCGATCAGATCGTCCTTATCCAGCGACTTCTTCAATGCTTCGTAATCCTGAGCCCTCTGCGCGGCGATCTCCCGGATCTTATTTTCCACCTCGTCGTCTCCCGCGGTCAGCCCTTCTTTGCCGGCAATCCCCTTGAGCAGAAGCACCGTCTTGACGATCTTGGCCGCTTCCTCCCGGAATTGATCATGGAGCTTGAAGCTGAACTCGGCCGCCTTTTTCGGATCCATGCCGCCGGAAATCATTCTCCGCTGCGTGTCGGACATCATGTAGTAGATCTGCCGTTCCACATAGGACTCCGGAACCTCGAACGCATTTTTTTCCAAAAGCCGGTCGCTGATCTGTCTTTCAAACACCACGGCTATCTTTCGTTTTTTCTCCTCTTTCAGGTTCTTCCGCACATCGTCCCTGAGGGCCTCCATGGATGCATACTTTTCAAAATTCTTGATAAACTGCTCGTCGATCTCCGGAATCTTCTTAATCCGTATCCCCTTGATCATGACGGCAAATTCGACATCTTTCCCAGCCAGATGTGCAGCGTGGTAGTTCTCCGGAAACTGGACGGCGACGGACTTCGTATCGGCCTTCTTCATGCCGATGATCTGCTCTTCAAAGCCGGGAACAAAGGTCTTCGATCCGATTTCAAGCAGGTAGTTTTCGGACTTCAGTTCCTTGAGAGGCTCGCCAGCAACGGCGCCCGCGAAATCGAGGGTAACGAAATCTCCGGCAAGAATCCCGCGGTCTTCACTGACCTCCTCCATGGTGGCAAACATCTGGCGGATTTCCTGCATTCTCACCTCAAGGTCCTCCCCGGTCACGACCGGCTCTTCCTTCTCCAGCTCAAGACCAACATAGTCCCTGGGTTCAACGATGGGCTCCACCTCGACCGTTGCCGAAAAGATAAAATTCTTTTCCGCTTCGATTCCCTTCTGTTCGATCTCCGGCTGCATCACAGCCGGAATCTTTTTCTCCTGCAACGTCTCCCAGTAGTACCGGTTCATCAGATTGGAGACCGTTTCTTCCTCGGCCTCTTCCCGGTAATGCGCCTCGAGGATCTCTCGCGGAATCCTGCCCGGCCTGAACCCCTTAACTTTGACCGTCTTCCCCACCTTGCGGTAAACCAGATCCAACTCATTCTTTACATCAGCCCAGGGGATATCAAAAGACAGTTTCTTCTTTACGGTGCTGATATCTTCAATTTTTACGGCGGCGCTGATGTCACTCACGGCAATTGGCTCCTTTGTTCAAATATAATTTAATCGGATGATCCACAGAGTGGTGCGAGAGAGGGGAGTTGAACCCCTATCCGCTCAGGCGGGCTGGATCCTAAGTCCAGTGCGTCTACCAGTTCCGCCACTCTCGCAGGGTAGAAGCTCTATCTTTATAAACATTACCCCACCGATTGTCAACGTCCATTATCGGAGAAACATCCGAAACATATTAAAAAACCGCCTTTTTGGCGGTTTTAATTTCAATTGGTCGGGGCGAGTGGATTTGAACCACCGGCCCTCTGAACCCCATTCAGATACGCTACCAGACTGCGCCACGCCCCGACATGAATCAGCTCAATTTTAAGGGCTTCTACCACCAATCTTAAACCCATGTCAAGGGCAATGAGGCATAAAAAAACTTGAATTTATACCATAGATCAATTATATGTTTATCCAAGTTTGGAGAAATACGATGACCGGGAAGGTGATTGCAGGCCGAACGATGTATAAATACGATTTGCCTTTTACCCTTGTACTGACCTTTCTTTTACTCATGGCCTCCCTATGCCATGCGGACATCTACAAATACACAGACCCGGAGGGGGTCATCCACCTGACCAACGTCCCCACTGAACCCGATATCCCCTATGTTCTGGTCATGAAGGAGAAGCGTGTCATCTTCGAGTTGAAAGGGGATATCCCCCTTTACGAAGATCTGATTGCCCGGGCCTCGGAAAGATACCGCGTCGACTCCGCTCTGGTCAAAGCCATCATCAAGGCGGAATCGAACTTCAATCACCGGGCCGTCTCACCTGTCGGCGCACGGGGCCTGATGCAGCTCATGCCAGCCACGGCGGCATCTCTTCAGGTGAAGGATTCCTTTCATCCCGAGACCAATATCGACGGCGGCGTCCGCTACCTGCGTTACCTCATGAATCTGTTCAACAGTAACCTTCCCCTCGTCCTGGCTGCCTACAATGCGGGTGAAAACGCCGTCATTCGGCACAACAATCGCATTCCCCCCTATCCGGAAACGCAGACCTATGTGAAACGCGTTCTGAATTATCTCGACGGGTACAACAAGCGGAACGTCGCCCCATAAAATGAATCAGGGCGCCTGCCCTGCGATCAGATATCCCTTGAGACCGTTCAATTTCTTTTCCTTGATTCCGGGTACCGCCGTGAGATCCGAAAGATCCCGGAATACGCCCCTTTGTTTGCGCAACTGAATGATCTGATAAGCCATTTTTTCGCCGATGCCGGGAATCAGGGAAAGATCCTCCTCCGAGGCGCGATTGAGGTCGACCGGCAGACCCAGGGCCAGCCTCTTTGCGGCGGCCATCTCCCCGATTTCCACCTCTCCCCGCCCAGAGGTCACCAGGACGGAACCAGCGGAAATCCCCACGCCTTCGATCTTCTCGCCGTCATTCATTCCTGGAATGTCCGCAATTTCGAGTACTTTCTTGATGGTCGTTCCCTCCGGCAGAAAATAAATCCCCTCCCTCCCCGGATCGCCTGCGACCTCAACGGCCACCAAACCCGATCCCTGACTTCCCCAAGGGATGGGTGATTCCCGAACCGGTTGCCGTACATTGAGGAGAGAAGCCCCATAGACGGCCAGAGAGGCCATCAAAACCGTCAGGGCGCCCAGTCTCTGTCCTTCGGAAACCCACATTCAGGATTCCTTTCCCATATCGAAGGCGTCGTGCAAAACCGTGACGGCCAGCTCCGTGTACTTCGCCTCCACGATGCAGGAGACCTTGATTTCGGAGGTGCTGATCATCATGATGTTAATCCCTTCGCGGGCGAGCGTCTCGAACATCCGGGCCGCAACCCCGGCGTGGCTGACCATGCCGACGCCGATGATCGATACCTTCGCCACATTGTCGTCGACCTCTAATTTTTCTGCGCCGACCCCCTGCACCACCCCGGAAATGATCCGCGTCGCCTCGCGGAGATCCTTCCGGGAGACCGTAAAGGTGAGATCCGTATACCCCTGAATGCTCGCGTTCTGGATAATCATATCGACGATGATGTTATGCTCCGAAAGGGGCGTGAACAGACGGGCCGCAACGCCGGGGCGGTCCGGAACATGAACCACCGTGATTTTCGCCTGATCCCGATCATAGGTTACGCCGGCCACCACTTCCTTCTCCATATCCTTTTCCTCCCTGGTCACCAAGGTTCCCCCTTCATCTGTGAACGAGGATTTAACATACACCGGAACATTGTATTTTTTGGCAAGCTCTACGGAGCGCGGCTGGAGCACCTTGGCCCCTGCCCTGGCCATCTCCAGCATCTCATCATAGGTGATCCGGTCCAGCCTCCGGGCGTTGCTGCAGATGTTGGGATCGGCGGTATACACCCCGTCCACGTCGGTGTAGATGTCGCAGACATCGGCATTGAGCGCGGCGGCCAGGGCCACGGCGCTGGTGTCCGATCCGCCCCGTCCCAGGGTGGTGATGTTGTTTTTCGGATCGATGCCCTGGAAACCAGCAACAACCACAATGGTCCCCTTCTTCAGTTCAGCGCGGATGGCCTCCGTATCCACGTTCAGGATGCGGGCCTTCTTGAAGGCCTGATCGGTCAAAACCCGAACCTGAAATCCCAGGAAAGATTTCGCCGGGTATCCCATACCGTTCAGCATGATCGCGAGCAGCGTGACCGTCACCTGCTCGCCCGTGGAGATGAGGGAATCGTATTCCCTGGGCTCAGGTTCGTCCGCCGCCTTCTGCGCGAGCTGGATCAGACGATCCGTCTCCCCCGACATCGCCGACAGGACGACGACCACGTCATTTCCCTCTTCCTTTGTCCGGATCACCTTCTTTGCCACATTCGCAATCTTGTCGAGATTGCCGACCGAGGTGCCGCCGTACTTTTGAACCACCAGAGCCATCTGCTAATATCCTCCTTCTTTAAGGGTCATCTTCCAGAAGCCGATTCGGTCCCGGCAACCGGAAATCTCAATTTTTCTCACGTTCTCTTCCAGATAGGTCATCACGACAAACAGGGCATCGACCGGAACAGCCGCCAGCACCTTTTCCGCCCATTCGATGACCACGACGCCCTTTCCGGACAGATACTCATCATACCCCATTTCAGCAAGGTCGGCGCATCCCGTCAGACGATAAACATCCAGATGATAAAGGTCCACCCGCCGTCCCGGATACTCGTTGATGAGCGTAAAGGTCGGCGAGGTCACCACATAGCTCTCCGGAACGCCGAGCCCGTTTGCGATTCCCTGGGTCAGGCAGGTCTTTCCGGAACCCAGTTCTCCGGTCAGGGCAACGACATCCCCCGCCTCGAGACCATCCGCCAGAATCCGCCCGATCCGGAAGGTTTCCTCCGGACTTTTTGATAACAGAACCATAGCCGATCGCTTCCCTGAGATCATCTTACGCCCTCATTAAGGCGTCCGCCATGGTCGCAACCTTCTTCATCATCGCAACGTCATGGACCCGGATGACCTGTCCCCCATGGAGGATCGCCGCCGTGACCGCCGCCGCGGTTCCCTCATCCCGTTCCGCCGGCGTCCCCCCTATGACCCGGCCGATAAAGGCCTTGCGAGAGACCCCGACCAGGATCGGTCTTCCCAAAATCTTGAATTCACTGAGATACCTGATAAGGCGCATGTTGTCCGTCGTCGTTTTGCCAAAACCGATACCCGGATCGACCATGATCTGCGTCGGATCGATTCCCGCATTCCCGGCCCGTTCGATTCTCCTTTTCAAATAAGCGATAATCTCTCCCCTCAGAGAAGAATACGCAAGATCCCCCGCCTGCATCGACTTCGGCATCCCCCTCATGTGCATGAGAACGACGGCCGCACCGGCGTCGGCCACGACGTTCGCCATGGCCTCATCAGACCCCATCGCACTGACGTCATTGACGATTTCCGCCCCCTCCCCCAGGGCTTTCCGCGCCACAGACGCCTTCATGGTATCAACCGAGAGCGGCAGATCGGTCCGTGCAGCGAGGGCCCGAATGACCGGGATAACCCGCCGCATCTCCTCTTCCTGAGAAACGGGATCCGATCCGGGGCGGGTGGATTCGCCTCCGATGTCGAGAATGTCCGCCCCTTCTTCCGCCATCCGGATCCCCTCTTCCACGGCTTTTTCCGGAGAATCGAACCGGCCGCCGTCCGAGAAGGAATCCGGGGTGACGTTGAGGATCCCCATAATCAGCGTCCGTTCCCCAAGGTACATTTCCCTCCGGGAGGTCCGGAGCAGGAACGAATCCACGAAGAAGTTTTTCAATATCTCCCGGATCCGTTCGGAAACCCCGCTCAAACCGAAGGGCTGCGCAGAAATTTTTTCGGCGAACCGCTGCATCTGCTTGAGCGTCCCCATCAGGATGACATCCGATCGGGCGACGCTGCACGCGGCCGTCCCCCGGGCGACGGCCGCATCCCCCCCCAGGGAGAGCATCTCCTGTTTGATGATGTTGGCCGCCCGGCACTCCAGGCCGTCGAGAACCATGTTCAGATGGAACATCTTGGGGAGCATCGCCTGAACGCCGTAGGGATCCACGTCCGCCCTCTTCAGGACGTCAATGGCCTCTTTTTCCGAGGTCAGATGCAGATATCGGATTCCAAAGTCATCCATAGCCAAGCCGGAGTGCCGTACAAATGATTTACGAATACACCATGATGATCCGCTGATTCGGTCCTTATGATCCCATCAGAACCCAAGACCGGCGTGTAACAACCCGTTTAAAAAGCTGCCGATCCAGGCTGTTCAAAAGCTTGTCCCGTACCCGATACGGGACGTCTGGATGCAAGGGCCCCGATATCCTGAGCCGTGAGGCGTTCTTCTGGGTACGTTGAACGATGAAGGATGAGGGAAACGCAGCAGACGGGCGTTTTTCAACAGCCTGCTCATGTGTTTGCCTCCGGGACCGTATTCACCGCGTCCTGCGGCTTCCCGATCCCGATCAGTGCGTCCAGTTCCGGTCCGTTCAGGACCTCTTTCTCTAACAGTTCCATGGCGATCCGGTTCAGGAGATCCAGGTGATCCG
>JAPLJW010000303.1 GCA_026388365.1 Deltaproteobacteria bacterium
AAACTGATGAGCCTCGGGCTCACTTACGAGGAGGCGGTCAACCGGATCATCCAGGGGTTCCTGAAGTAGAGGATTTATGCCTTTCCAAGCCTGCCTGACGATCATGATCTGCCTCATCCTGGGCGTTTCCGGCTGCATGAAGGCGGTGGCGCCGAAGCCCGCACCGCCGGCGGCGCCGCCGCCTCCTCCTCAGGTCGAATTGAAAGGCCCTTATGATTCTGAAATCCCCGCAGAATATCTCAATCGCCTCCGCCGCATCTCTGCAGCAGCCGATGAGGCCATTCCCCTAACCTTTCTAACCGTTGCCGGCCACTTTGCCGCACGGGGTGAAGTCAACAAGGCGCTCCACTTTCTGGACCGGGCGGCCGACGGGTTCGTTCGGGGAGAGAACCGGAGCGGCGAGGCAACGGCCTGGAGTCGGAAGGTCATTCTCCTGTCGAATTTTGGCCGGGAGGCGGAGGCGCGCGACCTCATCCATGAGGCCGGGGAAAAATGGACGGCGCCGCCGCTCCGGGCCTTTCCCGGGTATCTCGAGGGCCATCGCGCCCTGCTGCAGGGGGATTTCCCCCGAGCCCTTTCGCTGCTGAACCGATCGCTCCAGGATAACGCGGAATTTCCAGGGGATTCTTACCTCCGGATGCTGCGGCGGGATACGGAACTCGACGCGGGGATCTCCGTGGTTCTCGCCGATCGGGTTCCCGGACTGCTCGCGATCTACGGTGGGTCCGGCGCCCCGGCGACCGGGACGGATGCCGGCGAAAGCCATCTCCGCAATGCCTTGGCCCTGAATCAGGAGCTCCGACAGACAAAGCTTGAACCGCTTCTTCCCGCGGCCGATTTCCAAAAAGTGGAGGCCGAGACGCGCAACTTCCTGGGCCTGGAGACCTGGATGCGGGGGAATCAGGCGGAAGCGCTCCGACAACTGGTTGCTGCGGGGGAATGGTCGCGAATGGCGGGATTCCCGGCGGCAGAGATCCGCGGCCTGCTGTTCCTGGGCGAACTCGGTCTCCAGGGAGAATACGGGACCGAAGGCCGGCAGGCGGCCGAGCTGCTGCGGGAGAAGGCGGACCGCTGTCGGGCCGCTCCTTATCGGGTCTGGGCGAGGCTCCTTCTGGCCCGTTACGAGCGGGGAGAGAAACGGAACCGGGAGGCGATCGGATTGCTCCAAGAGGCGGCCGGAATCATCGAGGAGCAGCGGTCCGGGTTGAAGGCGGACATGTTGGACGAGGTCTGCCGCCGTCAACGCCGGGCGGTCTACGAATCCCTGGTTGAGCTTCTGGCCGGAGAAAGGATGGTCGGGGAGGCCCTGACGGTCGCGGAGAAGGCCAAGGCGCTCATGAACGTCGATCTTCTGGCCGGGGAGAATCTCGGGAAAAATCCCGCCGACAAGGAGCGGCTGAAACAAGAGGCCGGACTCGGGGAGGAGATCCGGGGTCTTCAGCGGCGCATCCTGCAGCTTTCGGACGGGACGGCGGCGGATGAACTCCGGGAACGGCTGAAACATGCCGAAGAGACTTACCGCGATCTGCTTGGCCGGATCGGCGCAGAGGATGGAAGCCTCCTCTCTCTGATCGCCGTCAGCGGCGTCGATTCGGCCGCCCTCCAGCGCCTTCTCGATGAGAATACCACCCTTTTCGATTATTTCACAACGGCGGGCGGTCTGTATGTCTGGGCCATTCACCGGGGACAGGTTCATCTGGAGCGGATCGATCTTCCGCGAGCGGATCTGAGGGCCCTGGTTTTTTCCTTCCTTGCGGCCATTCGGGACAAGGATAAAAGAAAAACCGAGATCTTCTCCCGCAAGACCTATGATCTGCTGCTCAAACCGATCATTCCCTTCGTCTCCGGGGAGAGGATCGGTTTCATCCCCGACGACGCGCTGATCTACCTTCCCTTTGCGGCCATGAGCTACCGGGGACGGTTTCTCGCTGAGGGTTTTCCGATCTTCCATCTCCCCGAGGCCGGTCTGCTCGAACAGGTTTTGGGAGAAACCGGGACGGCGGACCTGCGTGTCCTGGCGTTCGGGAACCCCGATCTGGAAAACGAGGCGTTGGATCTCCACCATGCCGAGCTGGAGGTGGAGCAGATCCGGAAGCGGATCAGCGGCACAACCGTTCTGCTCCGTGAACAGGCTACGGAAGCGAAGGCGGGGGAGATGCCTTCCGGTTACGACATCCTCCATTTTGCCGTCCGGGGGCAGTTTTTTCCGGA
>JAPLJW010000327.1 GCA_026388365.1 Deltaproteobacteria bacterium
GATCTTCCGCGAGAAGCAGGACCATCCCAAGCGGAACGGACCATATTCTTCTTTGTTCTATTTGTCAAGGTTGAAGCCTGATTTCAAGCCGGCTTCCCCTTTTCACCGGCCCAGGGCCGCGTGTTGTCGAGAAGATAATCATCGACATGATCGAGCAGGCAGTCCGGACACAGGTGAACGAGCATCATGCCGGCAATCTGCCGGACAATGAGCAACCGCGCCGCACCCCGGCCGCATGCGAAGCATTGGTCCGGCCGATCCTTCATGTGAAATTGATAACACTTTTCATCGTCGTATTTCATGGATTCCCTCACCCGTGATGATCGGCAATGAAATCTTCTCGATAGGAGCGGGCGGTAAAGTCACGTCCGGTCCCCTCAGAACGGCCGGAAAGGCGTCGCAGGATCAACGGATGGCCTCCCCGCCCCTTGCTCCGTCCGTAGGTGCGGGAGAAACTTCAGCAGAAACGTCGATCGATACCAATAGGATAACTGACTCATATTGCATGCTATTCATATCGAAAAGGTTTCTGGAACAGCGGATCGCGGGGCGGTTTGCCCCGAAACCGGGGAGATATTCCCCCCGCCTTATGTTGCATCAATATAAGATCCCTCCGGGCGATGCGTACTGAAGGCGATAGGGAGCATCAAAGACAAGATATACGAGACTGCAAATATCAAAAGGTGATCATCGTACATCGATCGAGACCATTGAATACCGGACGAAATAAGCAAAGCCTGGTCAGCATATTTTCGGTTCCTCCAGATTACACCCTCCTTCCTGCTATCCACACAGCAAAGCTATCGTAACAGATTCAAGATAACCAATGGTAATAAATTATCCGTTGCTCTTTTTTTGTGCTCATTTTTTGTGCTCATTTTTTGTTGACACATAAGGCCGTCCATCCTAAAATACATAATAAAAAAGACTTTTTTAGTCAGTATCAGATTCACAACACCTCACTGAAAGGAGTATTTGATGAAAAAGATTATTGTCCTGCTGTCCGTTGCAATTTTTACAATCGCTATCGTTGCCTTTGCTGCCGAAGACACCAAACCGGAACTGCGTCCTGCCCAGAAGCTGATGCAGGCCCGGGCGGCTTGGCTGGCTTCCATGAGCAAAAACCTTGAGGCAAACTGCCAAGCAGGATGGTGACACCATCAAGATCAAACTTGGAGAGATAAAGGGCAAGTGCGGAGAGTGCCACGCCAAGATCCGTGACAAGAAATAGCCTGATGAGCTGGTATTAAAAACAACGACGGCCGGAATTGTCTACCGGCCGTTTGTTGTCTGACTCCTCAGCCGCTGTTCAGGCAGGCGGCCACATACCATGATAAAAACAACGATCATGCGTAACTATTAGATATAATATAGATTGTAACCGATAAATAATATTTTTTGTTGGCGTCTTATACGGCAAATATTGCGGTGTTTGGGTTTTTATACTGATCCATATAATTATTGTTGGGAAGCAAGTTACAGCGGAGGTAATTCGGGAATGAGATATCGCAAGACCGGGGACACGATGTCTGCCTCGTTGGCGATCTTCCTTGTTTGCTTCTCTGTCCTAGCGTGCAATCCTCAGAATGCTCACTCTCGGGATAAGCACGCGGAACCGGGTAGCCACACACTTGCAATCGCCGTGAACGGCTTGGAGCGGACCTACATTGTCCATGTTCCCGCCACCTACAGACCGCAAACGCCCTCGCCACTGGTGATCATGCTGCATGGTGGTGGGGGTACCGCCAGAGCCGCAATGTGGGAGACAGAGTGGGCAGTGAAGGCCGATAAGGAAGGATTTTTGGCCGTTTTTCCCAACGCCATGGCACGCGACCCGGCACAGCGGAGCAGCTTTGCAGGCAATCCTCAACTCTGGAACGACGGCTCCGACCGGTTTTATCCCGGCCAGAAAGTACCAGACGATGTCGGCTTTGTTGCCGCCATGCTCGACGATCTTGCCGCTCGGTTCACGCTGGACGAGCGGAGGATTTTCCTCACTGGCTTCTCCAACGGTGCCTCAATGAGCTTTCGGGTCGGCGCGGAATTGTCGGATCGTATCGCCGCCATTGCGCCCGTCGCGGGCGCACTGTGGTTTGATCTTCCGAAGTTCCGGCACCCGGTATCCATGTGCTACATCACGGGCACGGCCGATCCACTGAACCTGATCGAGGGCGGCGTGCCGAAGCTCGCAACCGGTGCCAGCGACAGTGTGCGCGCGAAACCGAAGCCACCCGTGCGCGATTCGATCTTGAAATGGGCTAAGGCGCTTGGGTGCCCCGGGACGACTGCAAACACTTCCGACGCCCAAGGCACGCGCACAGAAACGTACTCTGTTTGTATGGGCACCGCTGAGGTCGTCTATATTGCAGTTGATGGCTTGGGGCACACCTGGGCCGGGGGTAAGAGCATTTTGCCGGAGAGCATGGTGGGAAAGACATCGAACAAATTAAGGGCCACGGATGTCATTTGGGAGTTCTTCCAGAAACACGCGCGATCCATTCCTGATAAGAATACTGCCCAACAAGACGCTCCAGCGGACGCGGGCAAGTCGCGCCGCTGAGCTTGAACGTTACTTTGTTTCGATCCATAATATTCAGTATTAATGAATGAATTCTACCGTTTGTTTGTAGGTGGAGACAATTATCGACACAATTCATCTTTTTATTGATCGCTCTCGTGGATAACGGAAAGTAATCTGCTACACAAGCCCATTGGCCGCAAACCTCAGACTTCAGGCAAAAGTCTTTAATCCCTGGGAAAGTCGACCGGATCGATAGCGAAAAGGCAGGATCAATCAGAGGCGGACGATGCACTTTGTCGGGCATTTCTCGATCGCGGCGTCGCAGGAAACACCGGTCTTCGCGTAATCGACAACGGCAAGGTTGTCGGAAACGGCGAAGACCTCCGGGACCTGCTTGACGCAGATCTTGCAGCCGATGCATCCCACCGGACAGATCTTCCGGACGACGGCGCCGGCGTCCCGCGACGAGCAGGCCACGACAACCGGGAAATCCTGGGGACGGATGGAGATGATTTTTCTCGGACAGGCGGTAACGCAATTTCCGCAGGCGGTGCACTTCTCCGGATCGATCAACGGCAGCCCTCCCTCCATCCGGATGGCGTCGAACGGACAGGCCACCTGGCAGTCGCCGCTTCCGAGGCAGCCGTAGGAACAGGCGAGACCGCCGCCGTCGACCATGTTCACCGCAAAACAGGTCTCGATCCCGGTGTAATGGGCCTTGGGCTTTCGTTGATCGATCTTTGCACCGCAGTGGACGGTCGCGACCTTCCGGTCAAAGGCGGCAGCCTGGACGCCCATGATCGCGGCGAGCGCCTCCCCAACCTTCGCGCCGCCGGCCACGCATCCGCCGACGCCCACCTGGCCCAGGATCAGTTTTTCCGAAAAGTCCCGGCAGCCGGCCAAGCCGCAGGCGCCGCAATTCCCGCCGGGAAGAACGGCCAGCAGTTGGCCGACCCGGGGATCCTCCTCCACGCGGAAGTAATCCGCCGCGAAGCCGAGAAGCCCGGCAAAGATCAAACCCAAGACTCCCAGAACCAGAATCGAAATCAGTATCATCATGACCCGTCACACCTAACAAGCTGTTGAAAAACGCTCATCTGCTGCGTTGCGCTGCAAACCTCCCCGGTTTTCGCCGGGGCAGGCGTGCTCGACGTATTCCGGGGACACGTTCCGATCCCGCTGGGCTTCTGGAACAAGCCCCCTCCCCCGATGCCTCGCTCTTCGGTTTTTGCGCGCCTTGCATCTAAGCATCCCGTATCTGGTACGGGACAAGCTTTTGAACAGCCTGTTCATTTTGGTGTTCTTCGACACCCTGCTTAAACCCG
>JAPLJW010000216.1 GCA_026388365.1 Deltaproteobacteria bacterium
CACTATACCCTGACGACGCAGGAGTCGATGGAGATCAATGCCGTCCGGGGACCGGCCGTCGTGATCTCCGCGAGCGGGATGGCCAATGCGGGCCGGATCAAACACCACCTCCGCCACAACCTCTGGCGCGAGGGGGCGAGCGTCGTCTTTGTCGGCTTCCAGGCGCAGGGGACGACGGGCCGGAAGATCGTGGACGGCGCGGAAAAGGTCCGGATTTTTAACGAGGAGGTCGCCGTCCGGGCAAAGGTCTTTACGATCAACGGTTTCTCCGCCCATGCAGGGCAGAGCCAGCTTTTGGACTGGCTCGGCCGCTTCAAAACGAAGGAGATGCGTCTTTTCCTCATCCACGGCGAGTACACCGCCCAGCAGGAGCTGGCCGGACTCATCAAAGCCCGCTTCGGGATCGACGCCGCGATTCCCGACTATCTGGAAGAGGTCACCCTGGCGCCGGGGCCGGAGCTTGCACGCGTTCAGTATCCCGAGAAGGCTGCGCCGCGGATCGACTGGGGCTTCCTCATCGCGGATATGGAGACGAGGCTCGCCCAGCTCCGCGAACGCCAGGGGCAGGCGGAGGGGAAAGCCTGGGTGGAGCAGACCGAGCTCCGCGACCGCCTGTTAGAGGTAAACCGGAGCCTGGCCGGGATCATCTCCGATCTTCATTAATCCGAATCGATTCGGGACAGGCGCTCATGATGGTCTCGTAAAAAAGTCTTGATTCCCTTCTGTTGTCATTCCGTCGAACGACGCAATCCAGGCGATGCTTGATAATACTGGATACCGGCCTTCGCCGGTATGACATAATGGCTGGTTTTATGTGGTTGTGCAAAGATCTCCACTCATGAATCCCCTAATTGATCCGGTAGCTGAAGGTGGCGGTCACGTGGAGGAGAGAAAGGTTAAAGGCCCCCGGTAGCGGCGCGAATGGTGAGGCGGCCCGGACGCAGGCGAGCGCCCCCTCATCGAGGATCGGACTTCCGGAGGAGGAGGTGATGTAGTAACCGGCCAGTGTGCCGCCGGCGTCGATCGTGAAACGGATTACCGCGTTTCCCTCCCGCTTTTCGGAGAGGGCCTGCGGCGGGTAGGACCAGAGGCCCTCGATTTTTCGGCGGATCTGGAGGAGATAGGATTCGTAAGGGCCGCCGGGGTTTTGCAGGGCGACCGAATCCTCGCGGGAACCGCGGGTTGCAGTCGCACGGGCGGCCGGCCCCGCCTGCCTGCTGCGGGCCGAAGACGGCGATTCGACTTCCATCGGCGTTTTCAGTTCGACGTTCATCACCTTCTCGGGCCGCGGGCTGTTGCTTATATTGATGCGGGCCGTCAGGGCGATAACCAGCGCATGGCCCGCAAGCGAGGCCAGGAGGAAAGGAATGAGAAATTTCTTCGCCATCATGGGGTTAAAAAACCTCCGTCATTCAGACGAGGCGGATGATGGCGGAATTCGGGAGAAAAGTCAATGTATGGAAACGTTGCTGGAAACCGATGAGGGTTGGATGCGGACCGCCCTTGCGGAGGCTGGACAGGCCCGTGAGGCCGGGGAGGTGCCGGTCGGGGCGGTGATCGTCCGGGACGGCGGTCTCCTCGCAAGCGCGCACAACAGCCCCATTTCGCTGCAGGACCCCTCGGCCCATGCCGAGGTTCTGGCCATCCGCCGGGCGGCCGTCGCGGTCGGAAATTACCGCCTCCCAGGGACGACGCTCTATGTCACGCTCGAACCCTGTCTGATGTGCGCCGGCGCGATCCTCCATGCCCGGATCGATCGGCTCGTCTTCGGCGCCGCCGATTCCAAGAACGGCGCTGTGGTCAGCCTCTATCGCCTGTTCGATGATCGGCGGTTCAACCACACGGTCTTTGTCACGGAGGGGGTCCTCCGGGATGCATGCGGCGACATTTTGAGTGGATTTTTTCGGGAAAAGAGGCTAATAGTGCCGCCGTGAAATGATTTCAAGATCCGGAGAGATACCGAAGTGGTCGTAACGGGATCGACTCGAAATCGATTTGGGGGCCAAAAGCCCTCACGGGGGTTCGAATCCCCCTCTCTCCGCCAGAGGGGCAGGGCGTTCGGCAAAGGCCGGACGCCCTGTTTTCATATTTTTAAACCCCCAGCACTTCGCTCAGCGTGGGGTGGGGGATAACCCATTCTTCGAGCTGCCGTCGGTCGAGACCCGCGGCCATGGCCAGACTCAGGGATGCGATGAGATCGCCGGCCTGATAGCCGGCGATGGTTGCCCCCGCCAGCCTGTCCCGATCAAAGAGGAGTTTGACGAAACCGGGGCCCAGCAGCGCGGTGCGGGCGGTGGTGTTGGCGGCGAAGTCCGCCCGGTGAACCTCG
This sequence comes from Deltaproteobacteria bacterium, assembly GCA_026388365.1. The sequence continues at coordinate 2,330 of JAPLJW010000216.1, forward strand.
ACGGCGATCCCCTTTCGCAAGGCCTCCTCCTCGGTCAGGCCGACCCGGGCGATCTGGGGATGGGTATAGACGACAGAGGGGACTGCCTCTTCCGAATAGCGGACCTCGTGACCGCCGCAGAGCCGGTCGGCCAGAATTTTCCCCTGCTGCATCGCACGGTGGGCGAGCATCATCCCGCCGGTGACGTCGCCAATCGCGTAAATGCCTGGAACGTTCGTCATCTGTCGCGCATCGACGGCGATGCCCCGCCGGTCATGGCGGATCCCCAGCGCGGTGAGCTCCTCCGTGCGCAGCCGAGGCCTTCTTCCCGTGCAGATCAGGGCGTAGTCGGCCGAGAGTTCCAAGGTTCCGGCCGGCCGGATTCCTCGGGGATGCTCATCGTCCTTGTTGGGCGGACATGCACCGGGTGCATCCGGGGCGGCAAACAGTTGCACCCCCGAACCGGTCTCCCGGATCGTCTCCATCCGCACGCCCGTGTGGACGGCAACCCCCAGATTTTTCAATTCCTGCGCCAGCAGCGCCGCCGCCTCTCTCTCCTCGCCGGGAAGAATCCGTTCCATCATCTCGATCAGGGTCACCTGAACGCCCAGCTCCGCCATCAGCGTGGCAAACTCCACGCCGATGACGTTTCCCCCCACGATGAGAAGGCTTCCGGGCAATGTCCGCAGAGACAGGATACCGTCGGAGGTTAGGATCCGCTCCGCAGTCTGCACGCCGGGCGGCAGCGCGGGTTCCGATCCCCAGGCGATCGCCAGGCTCCGGGCAGAGAGGCGCTCGCGGTGGCCATCCGGAGCGATCCATTCGACCTCGCCTGGAGAGAGGATGCGCCCCTCCCCCTCTTTCATCTCCACGCCGCCCTCCTTCAGGGATTTCTGGACGCCCAGCGCGCAGATCCTCACGATCTGTTCCTGGTGCCGTTTCATCGTGGCATAGTCGAAAGACGGCTCGGCCACGCGCACGCCCATCCGGCCGAGCTTCTTCAGCTCCGCATAGCGCTGGCTGCAAGCCAGCAGGGCCTTGGTGGGGATGCATCCCCGGTGGGTGCAGGTCCCGCCCCACCCCTGCTTCTCGATGATGACCGCCCGCGCCCCCAACCTGGCCGCCCGAACCGCCGCCGCATGGCCGCCCGGTCCCGCCCCGATCACCAGGATATCGAATGTCTCCGGCATGAAGGTTCTCCCATTGTGTATTTCTAAAATATAGCGTTTGGGAAACAATATCATCAAATATTTATGTAAACAACAACATTTTAATATTTTATTGACAGATAGGTCAATAAACTGTATGGTACCGCCGAAGAGGAGAAAACATGAAAATCGACGAAACCAGCCTGTCTATCATCAAGCACCTGCGGGAGGGGAGAAAGTCCCTTCAAAAGATCGCCGAAGACCTCTCCATCACGGAAAACACGGTGCGGGCGCGGGTCAACCGTCTGACCGAGGAGAAGGTGCTCGATGTCACCGGCCTGGTGGATCCGGAGGCTATTCCGGGGCATCGGTTGGTGATGGTTGGCATCAAACTCAGCACGATGGATCTGGTTAAAAAGGGGGAAGAGTTCAGCCGACTGAAGGGGGTCGTTTCCGTCTGCGTCGTGACGGGGCGGTATGACCTGATCCTGACGGTTCTGCTGAACGATACATACGACCTGCTGGAATTCTACACGGAACAGGTCTCGCAGATCCGGGATGTTCAGTCTGCCGAGACCTTCGTGGTGTATAAGACCTACAATCTGAAGGTGCCGTATATTCTGTGAAAAATGTGAAAGGACCATATGGCTGAACTCCGGAAAACCGTTCTGCATGAAAAACACGTCTCCCTGGGGGCCGCGATGGTCGATTTCGGCGGCTGGCACATGCCCCTCCAGTACCGCACCGGGATCGTGGAGGAGCATCTCGCCACGCGGAAATCAGCCGGCCTCTTCGACGTCTCCCATATGGGGCGGTTCATCGTCCGCGGTTCCGGGGCCCTCCCCTTCCTGCAGCGCGTCCTTTCCAACAACGCCGCCGCGCTGGATGCGGGTTTTGCGCAGTACACGATGATCCCCAACGCTCATGGGGGCGCCCTCGACGACGCCTATCTTTACCGCTTCACACCGGATGAATACCTTCTGGTGGTCAATGCGGCCAACCGGGAGGCCGACTGGCGCCATCTGCATTCTCATCTTTCCCGCTTCCCCGGGGCGCAGATGGCGGATATATCCGAAGAGATGGCGATGATCTCCCTCCAGGGGCCCCGCTCCCGGGCTATTCTCCAGGGACTGATCGGCGTCGGCGGTCTTCCGGAACCGATCAAGAATGCCATTCGATCCGCCTCCATCCATGGGAAGAAGGTGCTCATATCCAGGACCGGGTACACAGGCGAGCCTCTGGGGTTCGAGTTTTTTGTTGCGGCCGCCGATGCCCCCTGGCTCTGGGATCTCTTCCTGGAGAAGGGGGCTGTCCCGGTGGGGCTGGGGGCGCGCGACACGCTGCGTCTCGAAGCGGGCCTTCCCCTTTTCGGCCATGAACTGGGAAAGGATCCTGCCGGAAAAGAGATCCCCGTCTTTGCCTGTCCCCTGGCCCGGTTCGCCGTAAGTTTGTCGACGCTGAAGGCGGACTTCATCGGGCGCGAGGGCATAGCTTTACAATTTGCGGCCTTGAAGAAGATTCAGGATGAGGATTACCGTTCATTGGGAGATCTGCCGCGGATTATCATGCCTTTTGCCCTCCGCGGAAAGGGGATTGCCCGGGCGGGATTCCGGGTCTTCCGGGGTGAGGAGGAAATCGGCTTTGTGACGAGCGGAACAATGGTTCCTTACTGGAAGACTGCGGGCACGGGGCTTTCGACACGTTTCACCGGCGAACGGGAAATGCGGGCCATCGGCCTGATGCTGATCGACAGCCGTTTCAAAAAAGACGACCCGGTGGAGATCGAGATCCGGGGAAACCGGGTCGATGCGGTCGTGGTCCCCTATCATCTGCGTTCCGATGCGCCGCCCTATGCCATGCCGATTCTCCAGCGCCCCGCGGAGGACCGGGAGAAGCCGCTCTCCGGCGCATGGCAGGAAAAAACCTTTGATCTGTTGGAAAAGGCAATTCAAAATAACCTCTGGCGCCAGACGGAGTGCATCAACCTCATTCCCTCCGAACAGACAACCTCCCCGATGGTGCGGCGCCTGACGATGCTGGATCCCGCCTTCCGCTACGCCGAGCACCGCTCCCTCCGCTCCTACTACGATGCGGAGGTCTTCTACTATCAGGGAACGGATTTTATCGACCGCGTGGAGGTGCTGCTCAAGGAAGAGATGACCCGCTATCTCTCCTGCCGGGAAGTCGAAGTGCGAGTGATGAGTGGACAAATGGCCAACGCCGTGGTCTTCAGCGGCCTGGTCGATTATCTGAACCGGGGCGACCGGAAGACGGAACCCCGGCGGATCCGTTCGGTCCTGAACAATCACATGATCCGGGGCGGCCACCTGAGCGCCCAGCCGATGGGCGCCCTCTTTAATTTCGTCCGGATCGATCCGCAGACGGAAAAACCCGCTGTCGTCAACTTTCCGGTCCTGCAGGAGAACCCCTACAAAATCGACGTGGAGAAGACCTGCCGGATTATCGACGAACACCGGCCGGAGTTGATCATCTTCGGCAAGAGCATGGTCCTCCACCGCGAGCCCGTCCGCGAGATCCGGGACTTCCTCCGGGAACAGAAGATCGAGGCCGTCATCCTCTACGACATGGCCCATGTCCTGGGGTTGGCGGGACCCTACTTCCAGGAACCGTTTGCCGACGGGGCGGACCTGGTCACCGCCTCCACCCACAAGACCTTTTTCGGCACCCAGCGGGGAATCGTTGCCGGAAACTGGCGGGAAGAGGAAAAGCATTACGCCCTCTGGGAGTCGGTGGAAAACCGGACCTTTCCGGGGAGCGTCAGCAACCACCACCTGGGCACTCTTTTGGGACTGCTGATGGCGGCCTATGAGATGAACTGTTTCCGGGACGCCTACCAGCAGGCGGTCATCCGGAATGCGAAGGCCTTTGCCCAAGCGCTCCGGGACACGGGCTTGCAGGTGGCCGGCGATCCGGCGATCTCTTTTACGGAGACCCATCAGGTGATCGTGAAGGTGGAATATGCCAAGGCCGTGGAAGCGGCCCGTCGGCTCGAAGAGGGAAACATCATCTGCAACTACCAGGCGGCGCCGGACGAAGAGGGGTTTACCGCGGCCGGCGCGCTCCGGCTGGGCGTGCAGGAGATGACGCGTTTCGGCATGGGACCGGAGGATTTCCGGGAGCTGGCCCAGTACATCCGCGACGTGGTGGTGGACGGCCGGTCGGTCCGGGAAGAGGTGGCGGCCTTCCGGAAGCGCTTTCTTGCGATGCGCTACTGTTTTGCGGAAGATATGTTCAGCAACTTGATGGAAAAGCTGCACCGGCTGATATGATGGCTTCGTAAAAAGTCGTACATCTGTCACTCCTGCGAAAGCACGAGTCCAGGACATGCGAATATCGGTGGATTCCCGCGTTCGCGGGAATGACAATAAAGGGCCAATTTCAACTTTTACGAGAGCGCCCTTGTGAAAAGGAGTCCCCCGTTTAAACCAATATCGAAGGAGGAATGATGAAAAGGATCGAGGAAATCCAGTTGCCGGAGGAGCTCCGTTATTCGCCCGACCATGAATGGGTCCGGCTGGAAGGCGATCTGGCGCGCGTAGGGCTGACCGATTACGCCCAGGACCAGCTCGGGGATATCGTTTATGTGGAGCTGCCGTCTATCGGGACGCACATCGCGCAGGGGGCGGTCTTTGCCACGGTGGAATCGGTGAAATCGGTCTCCGAATGCTTCATGCCGCTTTCGGGGGAGGTTTCCGCCGTGAACATCCCCCTAAGCGAAGACCCTGTTCTGCTGAATCAAAGCCCCTATGGCGACGGGTGGATGGTCCTGGTGAAACCGGATGATCCTGCGGCCTTCCCGCAACTCCTGACGGCGGAGGGCTACCGCGCCCGTTTGAAAGGGGGCGCGTAGATGCGGTACCTGCCCCACACCGATGAGGATATTGCCGCCATGCTCGGCGTGGTCGGCTTAAAGGGACTCGATGACCTCTTTACGGCGGTTCCGGCGGATTGCCGTTTCGGGGGGGCGCTGGACCTGCCGGAGGCGATGAGCGAGTGGGCCCTGGAGGGGCATGTCGGGCGTCTCGCCGGCCGGGTGGCCGTCTCCCCGGAATACTCGCTGTTTCTGGGCGCCGGGAGCTACGACCATTACATTCCCGCGACGGTTTCTTCGCTCTTAAGCCGTTCCGAGTTCGTGACCTCCTACACGCCTTATCAGCCGGAGATGCTCCAGGGCACGCTGCAGGGGATCTATGAGTACCAGACGCTGGCGGCCCGGCTGCTGGGGATGGAGGTGGCCACGGCCTCCCACTACGACGGCGCGACGGCGCTGGCCGAGGCGCTCCTGATGGCGATTCGAATCACCGGACGGAAGAAAGCGGCCCTCTCCCGGGCGATCCACCCCCATTACCGGCAGGTCGTCCGGACCTACTTCGCCCCCACCGGATATGAACTCCGGGAGGTCCCCTGTCTCGAAACGGGTCTCACCGACCTCGATCGCATCGACGAGATCGGGGATCTGGCCGCCGTCGCTCTGCAGTCGCCGAACTTTTTCGGCTGCATCGAAAACGTGCAGGAGGCAGCAGACAGGGCCCATTCCGGTGGCGCGCTGCTGGTTTCCGGCTTCACTGAGGCGCTGGCCTTCGGGCTCCTGAAGAGTCCGGGAAGCCAGGGCGCCGACATCGTTGCCGGAGAAGGGCAGAGCCTGGGCATCCCCCGCTCTTTCGGGGGGCCGGCCCTGGGCATGGTCGCGAGCCGGAAAAAGCACATGCGGAGTTTGCCCGGCCGCCTCGTGGGTCAGACGAAGGACCGGGACGGAAAGCGTGGTTTCGTGCTCACGCTGGCCACGCGGGAACAGCACATCCGCCGGGAGAAGGCGACCTCGAACATCTGTTCCAACAACAGCCTCTGCGCGCTCGCCGCCGCGATGACCATGGCCTCCCTCGGGGGGACCGGCATCCGGGAGCTGGCCGCCCTCAACCACGACAAGGCGGAATACCTGAAGAACGCGCTGCGGGATGAAGGCTGCGCGATCCGTTTTTCCAGCCCCACGTTCAACGAATTTGTTGTCGGATTTCCCGGCGGTTTCGACGCGCGATACCGGCGGCTGCTTGACCAAAAGATCGTGGCCGGGCTGCCCCTCGGCGCTTATTATCCGGAACTGGCGGATCACGGCCTCCTCTGCGTCACGGAGACCTGCAGCCGGGAAGAGATGGACCGTCTGGTCCGGGAGGTGGCGGTATGAGCGAAAGACTCGGAACGACCGGACTCATCCTGAACGAGCCGCTCCTCTGGGAGCGGGGGAAGAAGGGGCGCTCCGGCTTCTCCATGCCCGCGGGCGACGTGCCGCCCAATCCGCTGCCCGTGGAACTGACGGGCAACGGACCCGACTTCCCGGATCTGAGCGAAATCGAGGTGGTCCGCCATTACACCCGGCTGTCCACCTGGAATTTCGGGGTGGATACGGGCCTCTATCCGCTGGGCTCCTGCACGATGAAGTACAACCCCAAGATCAACGAGAAGCTGGCGGGTCTCCGGGGATTTGCCGCGGCCCATCCTTTGCTGCCGTCCGTTTTATCCCAGGGGGCGCTGCAACTGATGTTCCACCTGGAGCGGTTCCTGGCCGAGATCACGGGCCTGGACGCGGTGACGCTGCAGCCGGCGGCCGGCGCCCAAGGTGAGCTGACGGGGATGCTGATCATCCATGCCTACCATCGCCATCGGGGGAAGCAGCGGACGAAGATCCTGATCCCCGACACGGCGCACGGGACGAATCCGGCGAGCGCCGCCCTCTGCGGTTATGCCCCCGTCCCGGTCCCCTCCGGTCCGGAGGGCGTCATCGCCCCGGAGACGATAGCGGGGCTTATGGATTCCGAGACGGCGGGGATCATGATCACCAACCCCAACACGCTGGGTCTCTTCGAGGCGAACATCCTTGAGATCGCCCGCATCGTCCACGACCGGGGCGGCCTCGTCTATGGCGACGGGGCCAACATGAACGCCGTCCTGGGGGTCGTGAGGCCGGGGGAGATCGGCGTGGACATCCTGCACCTGAATCTCCACAAGACCTTTTCCACGCCCCACGGGGGCGGCGGGCCCGGCGCCGGTCCGGTAGCCGTCCGGAAGGATCTCGCCCGGTTTCTCCCCGTTCCCCGCATCATCGAACGGAATGGGGCGTATGAGCTTTCCGAAGATTTTCCGGAATCGGTCGGCCGCGTCATGGCCTTCCATGGCCACTTCGGCGTTCTGTTGCGGGCGTACGCCTATATTCTCAGCATGGGTCCGGACGGTCTGAAGCAGGCCAGCCGGCTCGCGGTCCTGAACGCCAACTATGTCCGGGTAAAACTCAAGGACGTCCTGCACCCGGCCTTCGACCGCCCCTGCATGCACGAGTGCGTCTTCTCCGACCAAAACCAGCAGGGGACCGGGATTACGACGCTGGAGATGGCCAAGCGCCTGATGGATTACGGGTACCATCCGCCGACGATCTATTTCCCGCTCGTGGTCCACGGCGCGATCATGATCGAGCCGACGGAGACGGAAACGAAGGAGGATCTCGACGGTTTCATCGACGCCTTCCGGTCCGTCGTCCGGGAGACCGCGGAGAATCCCGGGGTGCTCCGGGAGGCGCCGTCCCGCTGCAAGGTGAAGCGGCTCGACGAAACCGCGGCGGCCCGGAACCCCTGTCTGACCGGGTAAGATATCAAATTTGACTCCCTCGTCATAAGTCGTGAATCTGTCGCTCCTGCGAAAGCAGGGGTCCAGAACATGGCAATATCAGCGGATCACCGATAGAGTTACCCTCGCGAAAGCGAGGAAGGGAATGATAATATAAGGGCCAATTCCTCCCCTCTTAATCTTCTTTCGCCGGGGGAGGGGAAAATGATTCTTAAAATGATGAAACAAGTTGAACAGCAAGAAAAATCCGTTCGAAAGCCCGGCTGGCTCGGGCGCCCGCTCCCGTCCGATCCAACCTTTTCCCGGATCAGCTCCCTTCTGGACGACGGGCGCCTCCATACGGTCTGCCGGGAGGCGCGCTGCCCCAACCGGGGGGAATGCTTTTCACGGGGGATGGCGGTCTTCCTGATCCTGGGGGATTCCTGCACCCGCCGCTGCCGCTTCTGCGCGGTGACCCAGGGAACGCCGGAGAGGCCAGATCCCGACGAACCCCGGCGGGTCGCCGAGGCGGCCGCCCGGATGTCCCTAAGTTATATCGTGGTGACCTCCGTGACCCGCGACGACCTGGCCGACGGCGGCGCCGGTGTTTTCGCGGAGACGATTCGTGTCCTGCGCGCCCGCCGGCCTTCGGCGCGTATCGAAGTCCTGATTCCCGATTTTCAGGGGGATGAGGCGGCGCTCCGGACGGTTCTCGATGCCCTTCCCGACGTTCTCAACCACAACCTGGAAACGGTGGCGCGCCTCTATCCGGAGGTCCGGCCGCAGGCGATGTATGGCCGCTCCCTGGAACTGCTCAGGCGGGCCAGCGCCCTGGCGCCCGGCATGGCGGTCAAGTCCGGATTGATGCTCGGCCTTGGCGAGCGTCCCGACGAGGTTGAATCGGCGCTGCGCGATCTTCTCGGCGCCGGGTGTCAGCTCCTGACGCTGGGGCAGTATCTCCAGCCGAAAAGGGATTGCCTTCCCGTGGCCCGCTTTGTTCCGCCCGGGGAATTCAATGCGTGGCGGGAGGTCGCATTGGGGATGGGTTTTTCACGGGTGGCCAGTGGCCCCCTGGTCCGCAGTTCCTATCACGCCGAAGAATTGATCAGCCCGCTGAGTTAAATTTCCTCTTTCTCGGAATTCCGGAACCCGATAATAGCATTTGCTGCGGCAGGCCGTTGGAGAGGCCCGCCATTCAGCCATGCTCCAAGGCCTTGTTCTGGTACGAGAACGCGGTACGAAAGATTTCATCGATGTTCACCAACTCGCCGATGGTCGCACCCGCCTTGATCTTTTCCTGAAGGAGATGCTCCGTCTGCAGAAGCCGCTGCGCCTTCTGCAAAATCACGTCAGCCTCAGCCATGGGCACGACAACCACGCCATTGCCGTCGACCACCACGATATCCCCGGGCGAGACCGCCACCCCGGCGCACTGGATCGAAACGTTGACGTCCCCGTAGCCCGCGATTGCGCCCACGTTGGGAACAACGCCCTTGCAGATCACGGGAAACCGGATCTTTCTGATTTCCTCGACATCCCGGCAAGCGCCATCGATCACCGCCGCAATCACTCCACGATTGAGCGCGGACAGGGTCATGTTCTCGCCCCAAAAGGCGGTGTGCGACGACCCGTGAGAATCGATGACCACAATGTCGCCCGGCCGGCACACGTCGATGGCCTTGAAGGCCGCCGCCAGATCAGCGGCGAGCGTCTTGACGGTGACTGCCGTGCCGACGAGGCGTATTCCCTCGAAGAGGGGCCTCATATCCGACGTCATCGCATTGAATCGTCCCATGCAATCCGAGACGGCGCATGTGACGGAGTCATGTGCGAGCAGATCCCGGAAACCCTGGACGATCTCTGCGGAAGGCCTTGCAATAGATTCATTGATCATGGGATACCTCTTTCTTTCACTGGATAATTCCCATCGGCTTTAAAAAATTCCTCCAGCAAGATTCCGCCGGGGCAGGGTAAGGTATTTCACGCGGCACGGTCACTCTCTATGAATAGCCTCTCCCGATCTTCAGAATTTAAGGGCGAATTTGATATCATGACAATCCGATAACCGCAATAGAAGCGGCAGAGTCTGGTCAGGAAGCGTTGATCTTATATCCGGTCGTTACCTCGACATTGTTCCTGATCATCTGCCACACGGGGCAGACCGACTCCTCCGCAAGCCGGATTGCCCTTTGGATGTCCGCATCCCGCGAATCCTTGGAATCCACGATGAATTCGAGAAACACCTTTTCAAACTTGATGGGGGGCTGCTCTCGCCTCATGCCTTTTGCATTGACTCTCAACCCGGATAGGTTTTTCCCCATCTTTCTCAGCAAAAAGGCAATCGCCGTGCCGCTGCATCCGGCAAAACTCATGAGCAGCAATTCAAGACCGTTATAACCCTCCCCATCCCCGAGCGGGGGTTTATAATCGAAGGCAATGGGACGGTCAGGATTGGACTTTGAGACACCCGTAAAATGCACCTTTTGATTCGTCAAATGAACGGTAACTTCCTCGAATGATTCGGCCATGATATCTCCTTTCGGCATCGCTCTGATTCTATTGTTACTCCGGCAACAATATATGTCAAAGTTGTCATTCCGGTGAAAACCGGAATTAATTAGACTGGATGCCGGATCAGAGCCTGCCCCGGACCCGATCCGGGGTCCGGCATGACGTTTTATCTGTTTGGTTGCCGGTGTAATAATAGCGGTTCCCCCTGCTTATCGAAAGAGGGCGGCGATGCGGCGCTGGTCCCCGGCGGCGAGGTAGGGGTGCATCGGGAGGCTGAAGATCCGCCGGGCGCAATCCTCGCTCACGGGGAAGTTCCCCTCTCTGTAACCCAAGCCGGCGAAGGCCGTCTGGCGGTGGAGGGGTTTCGGGTAGTAGATCGCCGTCGGGATGCCGGCCTCCTTGAGTTTCGCCATGAGGTCGGAACGCTCGGCGCTGTCCCGGACGAGGATCGCGTATTGCGCCCAGGCGCTTTTACATCCTTCGGGGATTTCCGGTGTCGTGACAGAACCGGTAAGGAGTCCGTTGTAGCGCCGGGCGACCTCCTGGCGCAGGGCGATCTCTTCGGGGAAGATCGTAAATTTGGCAAGCAGGACCGCGGCCTGGAGGGTGTCCAGGCGGCCATTGATCCCGATCCGGATATTCTCGTACTTATCGCTCCCCTGGCCGTGACCCCGGATGGAGCGGAGGATCTCAGCGAAACGATCGTCGTCCGTGAAACACATTCCGCCATCGCCGTAACAGCCGAGGGGCTTCGCCGGAAAGAAGGAGGTGCAGGCGATCGAACCGAATGAACAGGCCTTTTCCCCTTTGTATTCGCCCCCGAAGGACTGGGCGGCGTCCTCGATGACGGCGATGACGCGTTGGGCGGCGACAGCCTCGATCGCGTCGTAATCCGCGGGCAGGCCGAAGAGGTCGACGGGGATGACGGCGCGGGGGCGGAGTTTTCCGCAGGCATTTCCGGGCAGCGGGTGGAGGGTTGGGTCGCCCTTTTCGACGGCCTCGATGGCCTGCTCCAGCTTTGCCGGGTCGATGTTGAAGGTGGCGGGGTCGATGTCCACGAAAACCGGCGTCGCGCCGAGGAGGCCGATCACCTCGGCGGTTGCGACAAAGGTGAAAGGGGTCGTAAAGACGGCGTCGCCTGGGCCGATCTCGAGGGCCATCAGCGCCATCAGGAGGGCGTCGGTGCCCGAGGCGCAGCCGACGGCATGTTTTACATCGACGTAAGCGGCGAGCGTCGCTTCCAACTCCCGAACCTCCGGGCCGTTGATGTACTGGCCGTGGGCGAGGACCCCGGCGATGTTGGCGTTCAATTTTTCCGAGATGCGCCGCTGCTGGGCGGCCAGGTCGATAAAATCCATGGAATCTCCTTCGTTACTGTTTCTTCTCCCACTCCCAGGCGGTGCGGATGATGAACTCCAGGTCGTCGTGACGCGGCTGCCAGCCGGTGAGTTCCCGGATCCGGCGGCTGTCGGCGACGAGCGCCGGGGGATCGCCCGCCCGGCGGCCGGTCTCCTCCACGGGGAAGTCGATGCCCGTGACCTTCCTGGCGACGTCCACCACCTCGCGCACCGAATAGCCGTGGCCGTAGCCGCAGTTCATCGTCTCCGACCGGCCCGTTTCCATGAGGCGGCCAAGGGCCAGGACGTGCGCGGCCGCCAGGTCGTCCACGTGGATGTAGTCGCGGATGCAGGTGCCGTCGGGCGTCGGGTAGTCGGTCCCGTAGATGGACAGCTTCGGGAATTCACCCTTGGCGGTCTTGAGCGCCCGTGTGATCAGATGGGTCGCATGGCGGTAGGCCTGGCCGATCCGCCCCGGCGGATCGGCCCCGGCGACGTTGAAGTACCGCAGGGCGCAATAACGGAAATCGGCCGCGGCGGCAAGGTCCGCGAGGACACGCTCGATCATGACCTTCGAGGCGCCGTAAGGGTTGATCGGAAGAAGCGGCGCCTGCTCGTCGACGGGGATCCGCTCCGGGATGCCGTAAACGGCGGCCGTCGAGGAGTAGATGAAGCGCGGGACGCCAACCTCTCGCATCGCCTCCAGGAGGTTCAACGTGTTGATGACGTTGTTCCGGTAGTAGGCGAGGGGTTCGCGGACCGATTCCTCCACCTGGATCGAGGCGGCAAAGTGCATGACCGCCTCGGGGCGGAACTCCCGGAGCGCGTCCCGAACCGCATCCCGGTCGGCGAGGTCGCCGCGCCGGAGGCGGCCGGAGAGGACGGCCCATTCGTGGCCGGTGGAGAGGTTGTCATAGACGAGCAGGTCATGACCCTCTTCCCCGAGGGCCTTGACGACGTGGCTGCCGATATACCCGGCGCCGCCGGTGACGAGAATCCGCATGAATCACCTTTTTGTCGAATTGGGATGACCACCGTTTTCCAAAAAAACCGCCTCCATGAATGTTGGCGACGCAATCGCGAATCCCGGCGAATCGGGGTTATATTTTCAGAATTCTTGAGATGCTCCCCTGTTGGGTTTCCCTACCCCATACGTCCGGAAAAGACAAGGACAAGATTGCCGTCCGCCGGACTTTCCGCCGGCGCATCCGAATCGGAAGGGGGTTTCCCGCCGGTCTTCAAACGAGACCGGCGGACATGCCGTGACGCATAAAGGGGCAGTTTTTTTAATTCCTTGACAGAACGATTTTCGCCCCTCTATAATGCCGCCGCTTTACAGCCGGATATACTGGAGAGATGTCCGAGCGGCTGAAGGAGCACGACTGGAAATCGTGTGTGCGCCCTCAAAGGTGTACCGCGGGTTCAAATCCCGCTCTCTCCGCCAGATCAAGGGACGATAGCCGGGCCCCGCGCGA
>JAPLJW010000318.1 GCA_026388365.1 Deltaproteobacteria bacterium
CAACCCCTCCGGCAGCGGCCAGCTCTCGCTGCACAGGGAGGAGGTTCTCCCGAATCTGCGGAAGGGCGGATATTCTCGACGCCAGAAGGCCGATCTCCTCGGTCCGGATCTTTTCCGAGACATCCTCGCCTTCAACGATTACCCGGACGCGTCCCGACTCATCCTTTTGGAGTGATACCTTCATGATCCAGCATGAATCGCCGATGGTCTCCGTCTCGCCGTTCCATCCCTCGCATTTCAATCGGTACGCCACGGCCCGATAAAGCGCGCCCGTATCCAGACAAATGAAGGAAAGCCGCAATGCGAGGAGCTTGCTGATCGTGCTCTTGCCGGCCCCCGCCGGACCGTCAATCGTGATGATCGGACGTCTTTTCAATTTACCCCTCCTCAATGTTCGGCGGTTCTATACCACACGGATCTGTATCGAACAAGCGTCCGATCACGGAAAGATTCTGTCTTCCATCCGCCGCTTCGGTCGCCGGTCAGGCGGATTCACTGAATTCGAATCCGGAATATATTGATTACATCGTGCAAAAAGGATAGGATGAGGCTAAATTTTGAAAAATCCCTCCCCGGAAAAGGTAAGGAAAAGGGCAAGAGGTTCACCTTGCATACGAGACATATATTATTGAAATACTACATTATATTGTTTTTATTCTCCCTGTTTCTGCTGAGGTGCATTTTACCGGGGGTGGCCGAGGCCTCCTTCACGATCGAGGATGAAAAGAAACTGGGAAAGGAATTTTACGAAAAACTGCAGAAGGGAAATTTCCTTCTACAGAACGAGCAGGCAAACAGTTATTTTACACTTCTGGGCAAACGGATTCTTGTCTACAGTGAAAAGGCGCCTTTTGATTTTCAATTTTCCATTATCCGGAGCTCCGCGATCAATGCATTCGCCACACCGGGGGGATATGTTTATGTGAATCAGGGGCTGATCAACCTTGCCGAAAATGAAGCGGAGCTTGCCGGTGTCCTTGCCCATGAAATTGCGCACGTGAACGGCCGGCACATTGCGGAAATCATCGACAGATCGACGAAACTCAACATCTCCACACTGGCGGCTATCCTCGCTGGCGCATTTCTGGGCGGCGGCGGGGACGTCACCGCCGCGGTGGCCAGTTTTTCCATGGCCGCCGCGACAACCCTTTCCCTGAAGTACAGTCGACAACAGGAAGAAGCGGCCGACCGGACAGGTTTGTCCTATCTCGTTGCCTCAGGATACGACGGAAAATCCATGCTTGATTTTCTGAAAATAATGAGACGTTACGAATATTACTCCAACACCATCCCTTCCTATTTTCTCACCCATCCGGGAACCGATGAAAGAAGCCATTACATCGACGCCCTTCTTCAAACCACATACAACCGGGGTGGAGCGGATCATATCATTGGGCATTTGAGACGGATACAGGTCATCCTGCTCCTCGACGCAAAGGCGCCGGATGCCAATCTTCCCTATTTTCAGAAGGATCTGAATGAGCATCCGGAAGATCCGGATCTCCTCTACGGTCTGGCCATAACCGAGGACAGGCTGGGGATGACCCGGGAGGCTCTCGAACATTTCCGGAAGGCTCTTCGCCTTGCACCGGACGATCCGGATATTCTTCGCGACCTGGGGATTGCCTTATTCAAGCTCGGACAATTCGATGATGCCGCCCAGAATCTCCGCCGCGCAACCAGACTCCGGGAAAACGACGTGGATGCAAATCTTCATCTTGGGAAAACCCTTGCGGCCCTGGGCGATTTGCCCGGCGCGCTCCGTCTGTATAAAAAACTGGAGGCAAGGCGTCCGGATGA
>JAPLJW010000284.1 GCA_026388365.1 Deltaproteobacteria bacterium
AGATCCGCAGCCTGCTGTTCCTGGGCGAACTCGGTCTCCAGGGGGAATACGGAACCGAAGGCCGGAAGGCGGCCGAGCTGTTGCAGGAGAGAGCAAACCGCTGCCGCGCCTCTCCCTATCGGGTCTGGGCGAGGCTCCTTCTGGCCCGTTACGAGCAGGGGGAGGAACGGAACTGGGAGGCGATCGGGTTTCTCCAGGAGGCGGCCGGAATCATCGAGGAGCAGCGATCCGGGCTGAAGGTGGACATGTTAGACGAGGTCTGCCGCCGTCAACGCCGGGCGGTCTACGAATCCCTTGTTGAGCTTCTGGCCGGAGAAGGGATGGTAGGGGAGGCCCTGACGGCGGCGGAGAAGGCCAAGGCGCTCATGACCGTCGATCTCCTGGCCGGGGAGAATCTCGGAAGAAATCCTGCCGAAAAGGAGCTGCTGGAACAAGAGGCCGGACTCGGGGAGGAGATCCGGGGTCTTCAGCGGCGCATCCTGCAGGTCTCGGATGGGACGGTGGCGGATGAACTCCGGGAACGGCTGAAACATGCCGAAGAGACCTACCGCGATCTTCTCGGCCGGATCGGCGCAGAGGATGGAAGTCTCCTCTCTCTGATTGCCGTGAGCGGCGTCGATTCGACCGCCCTCCAGCGCCTCCTCGATGAGAATACCACCCTTTTCGATTATTTCGCGACGGCGGGCGGTCTGTATGTCTGGGCCATTCACCGGGGACAGGTTCATCTGGAGCGGATCGATCTCCCGCGAGAGGAACTGAGGGCTCTGGTTTTTTCCTTCCTCGCGACCATTCGGGGCAAGGATAAAAGAAAAACTGAGATCTTCTCCCGCAAGGCTTATGATCTGCTGCTCAAACCGGTCATTCCCTTCGTCTCCGGGGAGAGGATCGGTTTCATCCCCGACGATGCGCTGGTCTACCTTCCCTTTGCGGCCATGAGATACCGGGGACGGTTTCTCTCTGAGGGTTTTCCCATTTTCCATCTCCCCGAGGCCGGTCTGCTCGAACAGGTCTTGGGGGAAACCAGGACGGAGGGCCTGCGTATCCTGGCCTTCGGGAACCCCGATTTGGAAAACGAGGCGCTGGATCTCCACCATGCCGTGCTGGAGGTGGAGCGGATCCGGAAGCGGATCGGCGGCACAACCGTTCTGCTCCGTGAACAGGCTACGGAAGCGAAGGCGGGGGAGATGCCTTCCGGTTACGACATCCTCCATTTTGCCGTCCGGGGGCAGTTTTTTCCGGAAGAGATCCTGAACTCGGGCCTGCTGCTGACCCCCGGTGCAGGACAGGACGGCAGGCTGACCGTCCGCGAGATCTTCGGCCTCCGGTTTCAGGGAAGGGCCGTTGTCCTGAGCGGATGCGATCCGATACCGGAACAGGATCCGGAAGGAAAGGGGCCGACCTCCCTGCAGAGGGCGTTTCTGCGCACCGGGAGTCCGTCGGTGGTTTCGACCCTCTGGCTTGTTGACGACAGGGCGGCAGCCCATTTTCTGGATCTCTTTTACCGCCGACTGGGGAAAAAGGAGCCTCTGGCCGATGCGCTGCGGGCAGCGCAGCTCCATCTGATCCGGGAGGGGTATCCGCCGTATGTCTGGGCGGCGTTCATCCTGACGGGGAAATACTGACGGCGGCAGCGGATAAAACATAACCGGCCGTCCTGGCCGGTCTGTCGAGAAAGGAGAATCATGGATAGCGAGAATTTGCTGGTCACCGGGGGGTGCGGTTTTATCGGGAGCAACTTCATCCGCCATCTGCTTGCAAGAGAGGATTTCCGGGGGAGGATCATCAATGCGGACAGCCTGACTTATGCGGGGAATCCCGATAATCTGAGCGGCATCGCGGAGGCGCATCCGGGGCGGTATCTCTTCGAAAAGGCGGACATCTGCGACTTGCCCGCGCTCAAGGTCATCTTCGCCCGACAGGGGATCGATGCCGTCTGCCATTTTGCCGCCGAGTCCCATGTGGACCGTTCCATCAAACGGCCGGACAGCTTCATTCAGACCAATATCCTGGGGACGTTCAATCTCCTCGAAGCGGCAAGGGCCGCCGGCAGCCGTTTTCGGCTATTCCACCACATCAGCACCGACGAGGTCTACGGCAGTCTGGGCCCGGAGGGGTATTTCACCGAGGAGACGCCCTACCGTCCGAACAGCCCCTACTCCGCGTCCAAGGCGTCCTCCGATCATCTTGTCCGGGCCTACCATGAAACCTATGGCCTGCCGACGACACTTTCCAACTGCTCGAACAATTACGGTCCCTATCAATTTCCCGAAAAACTGATTCCCCTGATCATCCTCAACGCCCTGGAGGAAAGGCCCCTCCCCGTTTACGGGGATGGAAAGAATGTGCGGGACTGGCTCTATGTCGCGGACCACTGTGAGGCGATCCGGACGATCATGGAAAAGGGACGTCGCGGGGAGACCTACAACATCGGCGGCCATGCGGAGATGGAAAATATCGCCATCGTGGAGATGATCTGCGATCTGGTGGATGAAATCGCGCCTGCCGGAGTCTCCCGGCGGCGCCTGATCACGTTTGTGAAGGACCGCCCGGGCCACGACCGCCGCTACGCGATCGACTTTTCGAAGCTGCATGCGGAATTGGGCTGGTCTCCCGCGGAATCCTTCACATCGGGTCTCCGGAAGACGGTCCGCTGGTATCTCGAGAACCGGGACTGGAGCGAACGGATCCGCAGCGGCGCATATCAGTCCTGGATCCGGGAACAGTACGGGGAGCAGCGGCAGATCGTTATTCCGCCTTCGTTCCCGTAGAGGGCAGGTTCTTCAGGATTGTTTCCGCCGGATCGAATCCCAGGCCGGTCGCCGAGAGAATCTCTCCGATCCGCTCGGCGGGATCGAGATCGTCGATCCCGCGGGATTTGTCGAAGAGCAGGGAGGAGAACCCCTCCACCCAGGAAAGGGCGGGGGCCGCAATCAGGAAGTGGAGGGCGGCCGATGTCAGGATACCGGTTTCTCCCACGTGAGCGCCGAGCAGACAGGAGGCGCCCCGGGAGGCGGCGATGCCGGCGATGCGATATGCGGCGAGCAGGCCGCCGACCTTGGAAACCTTGATATTCAGGATATTACAGGCGCCCCGGTCGAGCAGTTCCTCCGCATCCTCGGGGCTGCAGAGGGATTCATCCGCGATGACGGAGATCCCGAAGGCCTCGCGGATCGCCTTCATCCCTTCAAGGTCTCCCTTTGGGACCGGCTGTTCGACGGCGGCAATTTTGAATTGCTTCAGTTTTTGAAGATTGGAGAAGGCCTCGTCTTTTGTCCACTGGCCGTTCACCTCGATCCGCACCTCGATTTCATTTCCGAAAAGATTGCGAATCAGTTTCAACCTTTTCAGGTTTTCTGCTTCATCCCGCCCGACCAGGACCTTGAGAGAACCGAATGTCCGCCGGCTTATTCCCTGATAGATTTTCCGAATCTCCTCCTCGGACAACAGGGGAACGGGAAGCGACCAGGGAAGCTCCTTTCTGAGGACCGGTCCGAGGAAACGGCAGACGGGAACGCCGTGACGCTTTCCCAGAGCGTCGAAGAGGGCGATATCGACGGCGCCCAGCGCGGAACGATAAGCGGTGATCCCCTCTTCCACGCAGGTCTGTCCGAGATGGCAAACGACCCTCTCCACATCTTCGCGTTTGCCGATCTCCCGGCCGACGAGGAGAGGGGTGAAACGGTTCCGGATGA
Source organism: Deltaproteobacteria bacterium (assembly GCA_026388365.1). Next base: position 3,693 of record JAPLJW010000284.1, read on the forward strand.
GTTCACGAACCGATACGTTGGTTTCCCCCGTGACATAAGGGCGCGGCGCGCTTTCTCCGTATCCGGCGATGCCCCCTTCGCACTGAAGCGCGAGGATGACGGAATCGGCCTTCAAACGCAGCAGATGCGCCGAGCGAAAGCCGAACCGGAAGGGGGCGTCGCAGCAGGGGATGACTTCGAGCCCGGTGATCTTTAGGGACGATTTCACCGCGACCATTCGCCCTCTTCGTTGACCTCTTCCGGCTCAACGCCAAGCTCGCGGAGGAAGGGGCGCAGGCTCTCCGGTTCGGTGGTCTGTTCCATCTTCATCCTCTTCAGGGACTCTTCGCGGGTCAAAAGCCCCTCACGGATCAGGATGCTGTTTTTGATCGTTTCCTGGGTCAGACCATATTTTTTAAACTTCAGGTATTCCTTGATCGGGAAGAGGGTGCAGTCGAAGTGGCTGTCATGGCGTCCCGGCGGCTGCTCCCATCCGAATTCATCTCGAAGGATGCCGGGCATCCGCAACAGGTCCCAGGGGACGTAATCGGGGAGCTGAATCAGGCTGATGGCCGAATTCCCCAGCGCCTGATGCTCTTTGCTGTTGAGCTTGGCCTGGCGCGGATCGCTTGCATTCATATAAGCCCGGACCGCCTTTTCCTCAATGAAAGGCTGGGCAATCAGTTCCGCAAGGAGTTCCGGGGTCAGATTTTCGAAGAAGTACTGCATTGAAGTCACGGAGATTCCCGGCTGGAATTCGTATTTCTTCGACCAGCCGCCGACGCCGAGAGGGGTGTAGCCGAGCGACCTTTGCTGCGAGAGACTGTAACTGGCCATGAGCAGGTATCCCATGTTGTTGCAGACCGAGCAGAACTCGCCGTGCGTTCGCAGGAAATGGGCAAAGAGTTTTTTGAAGAAGGCGTGGGCGGGCCGCAGGGTCACGAGGTCGATTCCATAGGCGTCCACCAGGGCGGTGAGGTTGCGGACGGCATAATCGGAGCGGTAGCCGTTGTCATAATTGATCCCCAGCATCTTCAAACCGTATTCCCGGCGGAGATAGTACGCGACGTAGCTGCTGTCCTTTCCACCGCTCAATCCGACGAGCGCTTCATATTTCCCTTTTCTCCGGCAGGCCGTGATGATTTCGTCGAGTCTTTTCTTCAACTCTTCCGGCGCAAGCCCCGTTTCCGGCGGCATGAGGCAGATGTGACAGATTCCCTCTTCGTTAAAACGAATATCGGGATAGGTGGCGGGCAGAATACAGCGATTGCAGCGGGTGATGTTCATTCAAACCTCCTTGTTTAAAAATGGAAATCTTTCTTCTTGAAGAGCCTGAGACAATGGCTTACAACCTGTTCGTCATAGCGGGTCCCCCGATGCAGCGAGATCTCCTCCAGGGCCTTTTCGATGCCAAGCGCCGGCCGGTAGGGGCGGTGAGAGGCCATGGCCTCGACCACATCCGCGACCGTCAGGATCCGTGCCTCCAGAAGAATATTTTCCCCGATCATGCCGGCCGGGTACCCGGAGCCGTCCATCCGTTCATGATGCTGCAGGACGATCCGGGAGACGGGGTAGGGGAACTCGATGGATTTCAGAATGTTGTATCCGACTTCCGGGTGAATCCGGAGCATGCCGATCTCGAGCGGAGTGAGATTGCTGGGTTTGCTCAGGATCTCCGCGGGGATATTGATCTTGCCGACGTCGTGGAGCGTGGCGGCCATGCGGATCGACGCAATCGATTCCTCGGAAAGCCCCATCTCTTCGGCAATGGCTGTGGCCAGCCGTGAGACCCGTTCCTGGTGCCCCGACGTGAAGGGATCGCGGGATTCCACGATCTTGGAGATGGCCTGGATGGTGCTGTCCAGAGCGGTTTTCAGCTTCTCATAGCTGCCCTGGAGTTCGGCCTCGGAGAGCTTGAGATCGGTCACATCCTTGAAGGTTCCCACCACCCCGATCACACGGCCTTCCGAATCGAGGTTCGGCGCGCCGCTGATGCTGATAAAGCGGTCCGATCCGTCTTTGTGGAGGAGTACGCCGATGCCGTCCCGGACCGTTCCCCCCTCCTCCCGGACATGTTTAAACAAGCCGATATAGAGAGGAACGTCCTCTTTCCGGACGAAATCAATGAAATACTTCCCGAGAACGTCTTCGATACGGTGGCCCAGGATCCTCTCCCAGGCCGGGTTGACGTACGTGAAAGCGTCCCGCATGTCGATCGTGTAGATGATGTCCGGCGCGGTTTCGCTGAGAGAGCGGAAACGCTTTTCGCTTTCGATGACCTTCCGGTATGACATGGCGTTATTGATGCTGATCGCGATCTGCGGGGCGATGCCCATAAGCAGGTTCATGTCGCTCTGGCTGAGGATTCGCTTGGACTGGATGTTGTCCACGACGAGGATCCCCAGGGACTCTTTTTTAAAGATGATGGGGACGCAGACAAAGGAATGGGTTCCCATCCTTTTGGCAAAGTCGAGGCTCCTGAGGGATAGGTCTTTTTCGATTTCACCGAGGTCATTGATGAGAAAGGGGATCTGTTTCTTGAAGGAGACGACGAAGGCTCCGCGGGAGTCGGGGTTATCAAGACGAAACTCGACGTTTTCCAGATACTCCCGCTGTTCGGGATTGTACCCGAAGCCGATGGTGTACACCAGGCGCGTCTGGTCGCCGTTCGCCAGCATGATCATGCCGCGGTCGAAGTCCAGCCGTTTCTCCAGGGCCTCAACGATGAAGGCCAGAAGACGGTCGATTTCGAGAACCGAGGATGTGGCCTGGCCGATCTCCTGCACGAGAAGGGCGTTGTTGTAGCTGATATTGATCTGATCCAGGAGGCGGCTTGCGGTATCTCCCTGACTGACGATATCCTGGGTTAGCTTGAGTCGATCCGCATGTTCGGAATAGTACGACATTCCAAATACCAGCGCGAGATAGAGGCAAATCACGACTGTTTCGGCCGGATGCGGAATGACAAACCACAAGGTGGCGCAAATGGGGACGCTGAGCATAACGGCGTAGTTGCGGAATCGCTTCCATATCAGGGAAGGGGGGCTCTCCCAGGTGATAATATACACGCAGCTTTTGCCGCCCCGGTGAACGCAGGTCGAATGGTTGATCTTCGCGTAATTGCCGGTAAAAATCTTCGCCATGGCCTCCAGGGTGCCCCTTCTGTTCTCGCACTGGTTTTGCTTTTCTTGAACGCCGGGTTTGGGGGTGACGGTCACCTCGACCGTATCGGCTCCCAAGCTGATCGTCTGGAATGTATGACCTCGGGTCACGTTGGAGGCGATTTTCCCGATGAGGGTATAAACGGCAATCGGAGTGAGGCATCCGATCAGGTACTGTTTTATGGCGCCTGATGCCCTGGAAGAGACGGAGTAACGTCCCACTTCCCTGGAAATATCGGGATTGTTTGTCAAGCGGGTGATGACCTCATGAAACCGGTCAATCTGTTCCTGCGTGAACCAATGTCCCTCATCCTCCATCTGGTAGGTGGTCAATCTTGAGTAGTCGAGAATGGTTCCGATGTCGATACCGGGATAATGCACCCGGACATACTCGATATAATTTTTTATGATCCGGCTGTTGTAGAGACCGTTGTCGTTCATTTCGGCACCATTTTTCTCAGAAGATGCTTGATCAGGAATCGGAGGGTTATCGTTGTTTTTTTCTCCATGTATTCCAGATATTCCTTTCCATATTGCGTATCCAGGATCCAAAGGAGGTAATGTTTGTCCACCTTCAAACCCTGTTCGGATGGATAATGTGCGGGATAGATCAAGAGCGGTACGATTTCGGTCTGGAATTCGGGTGTCAGCCGGGCCAGCGCGCCGATCAGGATTTCCCACGGGAGACCGGCCGGATCGGTCACGATAACCTTGATGTTGTTAAGGAATTCGGACAGATTCAATCCGGGCGATGAATGGTTGACAACGAGGACGGCCTTCAGCGACTGTTCTTTGAGCAGCGCACAGGTGCGCCATTGCCGGAGAAAACCGTGGCGGCGATAGATCTCTTCGAGGGTTTCATTCCCCTCGTCTTTTTGCCCGAGGCGAAGGACATCCAGAAGCAATCCGCCGGAAGCGTTCCTGTAAAAACGTTCCAGTTCCGGAAGTTGCCCGTTCTCAAAATCGGTGAGCTGCCAGCCCTGCCGGAATGGATTATGCGGTCTCCGGGTCGTGTGGCTCATGTAGGCGAAGAGATCCAGGGAACAGACACGCGGATTTCCGAGATCCCGGGCAAAACCGCCGAAGAAAAGATTGGGAAAATGGTTTTCCGGACGAAAATAGAAGAGCATGTGGTCCATTCGTATGGACGGATAACGGTACAAACCATCGAAAAATCGGATGACATTTTTCAGTACCGTCAGTCCGGTCTGCTTGCCGTTCAGGGGTCTTGCCGCGAGGTGGTGCACCATCCACGCCCGCTGGTATGCCCGAAAGATGGATACGTGCCCATATATCCGGCCATTCTTCTGGTAGGTGAAATGGGCTTCGATTTTCTGTTCCTCCCGGTAAAGTTTGCGATAGGTCTCCTTGAATTCCTCACGGCAGGACTGAAGCATATGATATTTCTTGGGATAGATGAAACCCGTATCAAAGAAGAATTTCCAAAGGGCGTCCATATCCAGTTCACTGGAAAAACAGGCTTGGGGATTGCCCGCGTGGACCATGATGTGACTGAGGTGACGATACGAGTGGAAGTCCATATCCAGGATGGCCAGACCGCAGCGAACCCGCCCTTTCCCCATCTTTCGACTGTAGATCACCTGGGCGTCGCAGGTCATTTTCAAAGCACCGGCGTCCCGGATTTCGAGACGGGGGATGATCATCCCCGGCATCAGCACCCCTTCGTCCGCCGTTTCTTCCACGGAAAAGCCGGCGAACGACAGATTATGGATATCTCTCTGAATTGATTTTTGAATTAAAGGATGCGCAAAATTGGCGAAAAGCGGCGGTGTGATCCGCAGACGGGGGCTTCGTGTTTTCCTCTTCTGAAAACGCCGTATTTCTTTTCCGATGGGGGAAAAGACAAGTTCTCTCTCGGACAGGCCCCCGTTTTGACGTATGCAACGGCAGGGTCCGGAGAAGAGTATTTTCTCGTTCGCATAAAGAGAAATCGCACAGGGGCTGTCGGTGTTCATCCAGATGAAGGAGCTGTTTGTGTCGGCGTGCGCGCGCACGCGGAAGGCCATCGGGCTGAAATCGATGAGTTCGCCCCGGGCGGCAAATCCGTCCTGGATCAGTACGACGTCAATACCCCGACACACATGCGTGCGGACTCGTCGTTTTCCCAGGAGACGGCCCTCTTCGGGAATTGCGGCCGAAAAGCCTTCTTCGTAACGGTCGATGACGCGGATCGGAAGCAGGACCAAAGAGAGGCCGTCATCCACGATCAGATTCCGGAGCCGAATGTCGTCCGGAACGGGGATGGCTTCCTGCGGCCACCGGCAGCGGATCTCTCCCGCCGTGCAGGATTCAAGATGGCTTTGTATCAGAAAATCTTCTTCATGTTTCAGGTCCGTGATCAGGACCAGGAGAGGGGCGTTCGAAAAATGGAGGTAATGGAGGGTCTGGATCAGTTCCTTTTGTTTGATGACGGGGGCGTGAGGGACGGACTGGAGAAGTTCTCGATGGCGGAACAATCGAGACGGCAGAAGGCCGCCTTCCCCGAGGGGCTGAATGCGTTGTGCCTCCAGGGTGAAACGGTGATCCGTTCTCTCTGCGCCCATTCTCATGTCCGGTTTGAAAAAACGATGTATCGGGAAACGGTGCCTTCAGGTGTCGCTGCCCCGCGAGCCGCAAACGCCTCCTGCGGGTTTTGTCGCCATAGGATACGGTTTTTTCTTTCACGATAGCTATAACGGCAATGGCTGCCCCTGTCAACAACAATCAACCGCAACAATGAACCGCGAAAATATCGGGTTCCCTTTCACGAAGGAACGGAAGCGGCGGCCGCCGAAAAATTTCTCAACGAGGGGATGATCCGGTCATGCCGGATTTTATCGATCTTTTCTCCGGCCGTCATATTCAGCTTGAGGTCAAAACCGAAATTTGCTAATAAAGTTATCAAACGGGCCAATTGCAAAACCGGGTTATTCCGTCACCCCGGCGAACCCCGGACCCGATCCCGGATTTGCCGGAATGACGCAGAAGGACTTTTGCAATGGGCTCAAGCAAGAGAAGATTTCCATATCCGGAAAATGAAACGAATCTCCGGAAAAACGATTTTGCGAAGGAGGCGTCAATGGGCTTGAACTACGAGAAGGAAGGGCATGTTGCGAAGGTGGGGCTGAACCGGCCGAAAGAAAGAAATGCGCTCGACCCCCAGATCCTGATGGATCTCCATGAGGCCTGGAGGGACATCAACGCCGATGACGCGATCCGCGTCGTCATCCTCTATTCCTGTCTGCCGGACATCTTCTGTTCCGGGATGGACCTCCGGACGGCCATCCCCATCCTGACCAAGATGAGAGAACCCGAAACCGACGCCGAACGGTGGCTCGCCCAGGCGTGGCCGCATGTGGCGGAGGCGATGCTGAAGCCGAACATCGTGAAAAAGCCGGTCATCGCCGCCGTGAACGGTTACTGCCTCACCGGGGGGTTCGAGATGATCATGGGGGCGGATCTGCGCCTGGCCTCGGAGGACGCCGTCTTCCAGATGCGGGAGGCGAGCCTCGGCATCATGCCGACCGGCGGATCGAATGTCTATCTCCCCCGCATACTGACCCCCTGCCGGGCGATGGAGATCCTGCTCACCGCCGGAAATTTCAAGGCGCAGACCCTCTGCGAGTGGGGATTTCTCAACCGGGTCGTTCCCGTCGGCGGTCTGATGGCGGCGGCAATGGAGATGGCGGAGAGGATCGCGGGCAACGGGCCGCTTGCCATCCAGGGGATCATCCGCTGCTTCCGGGAAAGCATGGAGATGGGCTACACCGCCGCCTTCCAGAAGGAACTGGAGATCGGACTCCCGGTCTTCGCCAGCCTCGACGCCCGGGAGGGGATCCGCGCGCAGAAGGAGAAGCGGAAACCGAATTTTCCAGGTATTTACGCCTGAATCTCTTAAATGAAAGGAGGAGTTTTATATGTCCAAGACTGAAGATGCATTGAAGGAGGCCTTTGCGGGCGAATCCCAGGCCAATCGCAGGTACCTGGCCTTTGCCGCGAAGGCCGATCAGGAGGGTTACCCCCAGGCCGCACGGCTTTTCCGGGCCGCGGCGGAAGCGGAAACCGTCCATGCCCATAACCATCTGCGGGCGCTCAAGGCGGTCCGTTCCACCCGGGAAAATCTTGGAGAGGCCGTGGCCGGCGAAACCCATGAATTCAATTCGATGTACCCTGCAATGATCGAGGCCGCCAAGGCGGAGGGGAACCAGGAGGCGGAGCGGTCGTTCCATTTTGCCAACGAGGTGGAAAAAGTCCACGCCGCGCTTTATCAAAGAGTGCTCGCGGGGCTCGGAGGCGCCGGGGAGGTTTATCCCTACTACGTTTGTCCTGTCTGCGGCTATACGGCGGGAAAAGAGGCCCCCGGGGTCTGCCCGGTCTGTGGGGCCAAAGGCAAGATGTTCCGGAAGGTGGAGTAGCCGGAAGTATCCCCTTCTGAACGGCTTCCGGGAGGAATCGCATCGGATGCCCTTGCCGGGAGGCGGACCGACAGGATTGACAGGAATGAGCGGCCCCGTCTGTCGGGGGACGCATTTTCGAAACAAAGGAGATATCGATGGAAGAGCGTTTGAATGCACTGGAAATCGCGTTGAAGAATGAGATGAATGAACACCATTTCTATCTGAAGAACGCCGAACGGACGGCGAATCCCATCGGCAAGGCGATGTTCGCACAGATCGCCGCCGAGGAACTGGAACATCACGAGCGGTTGAAACAACTGGCCGACAACTGGAAGAAGGACCAGAAGTGGCCGGAGACCCTTCCCCTGAAGGTGAAGGATACAGCAGTCAGGTCCGTGTTCGGGAAGGCCGCCCAGGGAGGGGCGAAGACGGCCGGGGACGCCGATGATCTGGCGGCTGTCCGCAAGGCGATCGGATTCGAAGCCAAGGGAGCGCAGTTCTACGCGGAGCTCCGGGACCAATCGGCCGATCCAAAGGAAAAGGCATTCTTCGGGCTTCTGGCCGATATCGAGCATGAACATTTCGTCTCCCTCAAGGATACGGAGGAGTTTTTCATCGATCCCGCCGCCTGGTATCGGAAGGCGGAGAGCACGGGCCTCGATGGGGCGTAACGGAGAGACCTTTGAAAATCTGCCTATTGTTGTCACCCCGGCGAAAGCCGGGGTCCAGAAGGTCTTGAAAAGACTGGATACCGGCTTTCGCCGGTATGACGATTTGCCGAATTTCAGGAGAAATTCAAAGGTCTCAGTCCGCCTTTGTATACAGGCGTCAGGCGGTTTGGCCCCGCAGGGAGTCTTCCAGGGCCTCCAGCCTCAGGCTCAGGTCATTCCAGCCATAGTAAAGATCTTCCAGCTCCGCGGAGACGGACTTCAGTTCCTGGTTGAGCTGCCGGATCCGGTCCGGATCGCGGTATATTTCGGGTTCGCAGAGGATCCCTTCGGCTTCCTTCTTCTTTGACTCGAGCAGGGCGATCCGTTCTTCGGTCGCGGCCAAATCGCGTTTCAGGGCCGACGTCGCCCGGAAGATCCGGTTTCGCTCCCCGGCTTCCTGGCGCTTTTCCTCCTTCGTCTTCCGGGTCCGCTCCTCGCGGGGCTTTGGGTCCGGTTCGGCCGCCATCGATGCAGCGGCCTGCGTCTGCGCGCCGGGCTGTCCCGGTTCAGCGGCAGAATTCATAGCCTGCCGGTTCGCCGGGAGAGAGGGTAGGGGATTCTGCTCTTCCCGCCGCTTTTCGATGAAGTAGGAATAATTGCCGCGGTATTCATGGCAGACGCCGTTCCGGAGTTCGAAGACGCGGCCGATCAGGCAGTCGAGAAAGTATCGGTCGTGAGAGACGATCAGGATCGTCCCCTGGTAGCGGAGGAGGGCGTTCTGGAAGATCTCCCGTGTTTTCAAATCCAGGTGGTTTGTCGGCTCGTCGAGGATCAGCAGGTTCGTGTCCGCAAGGAGGATCTTCAGCAGGGCGAGACGGGATTTTTCGCCGCCGGAGAGGACGGAGATCTCCTTGTAAACGTCGTCGCCGGAGAAGAGAAATGCGCCGAGGAGGTTACGCCTTTCCTGATCGTTGCTTCGCGTCCCCGCGGCGCTGACCTCTTCCCAGATCGTCCGCCGGTAGTCGAGATTCAGCGCGCTTTCCTGGGAGAAGAAGGCCATCTTCACGTTGAGGCCGCAGGAGACCTCGCCGGCCGTGGGCGCCTCGGCGCCGCTCAGAATCCGGGAGAGGGTGGATTTCCCCGCGCCGTTCACACCGACGACGGCCGCCTTTTCTCCGCGGTAGAGCGTAAAGTTGACGTCGTGAAACACGGAGAGATCCCCGTAGGACTTGGCGAGACGGCGAACCGAGACGACCTCTTTGCCGCTCCGGGGGCTTTCCGGAAAGCGGATCATCACGGTTTTCCCTGCCCCCTCTTCGCGGAGGGTATCGAACTTTTCCAGCATCTTGATGCGGCTCTGGACCTGGCTCGCCTTTGTCGCCTTGTAGCGGAACCGCTCCACGAACTCCCGGATCCGTTTGATCTCCGCCCGCTGGAGCTCCATCTCCTTTTTCAGGGCCTCCCGGCGCCTCTCCTTCTCGTTCAGGTAGTAGGAGTAGTTCCCCTTGTAGATCGTGATGGTCCGGTTCGCGAGTTCAGCGATGACCGTCACGATCTTGTCCAGAAAGACGCGGTCATGGGCGATCGTGAGGATGGTGCCGGAATAGTCCTCTCCGTGTCCAGGTGGTTCGTCGGCTCGTCAAGGAGCATGATGTCCGGCTTCGACAGGAGGATGACGGCGAGCATGATCCGCATCTTCCAGCCGCCGGAGAACGCTCCGCAGTTTTTTGTAAAATCGCTGTTCCGGAAACCGAAACCGGCGAGGATCTGCTTGGCCTGCGCCGCGAAGGCGTAACCGTCTTTCGCGTTGAACCGGGCGACGGCGTCTTCATAGTCCTTGAGAAGCTTCTCGTGGGCCGGGTCGTTCCGGTCGCAGCGCGCGAGCGCCTCCTCGCCCTGTTTCAGCGCCTCTTCCAGGTCGGCAAGACCGCTCTTCCGGCGGAGATAGTCCAGCAGGGGAACGGGCTCGAGTTCGACGAGATCCTGGGGAAGGTAGCCGATCGTCACCCTTTTGCGGTCGGGGATCTCGATAGACCCCGCATCCGGATCGACGATGCCGAGAATCGTCCGGAGGAGGGTCGTCTTCCCCGTCCCGTTGTCGCCGACGAGACCGATCCGGCTCCGGTCGGTGATGGTCCAGGTTACCCGGTCGAAGATCTTCTTGTCGGCGAAAGAGAGGCTGATGTGTCTCAGATAGATCAATGTCCGTCAATCCTCACGCAACTATTTTCCTCTCGGGGCGGTTATTCCCTCCTCCGGAGGCCGATTGCAAATCCCTGGCCCGATGATGGCGCCGTATATATCAGGAGTTGGCTTCCAAGGAAAGCAAAAGGGTGATCCCGCGCTGAAATCCGATGTCGAGATCATCATGGACAAACGGGCCTTAAGGTGATTCAGACGCTTCATCTTTTCGACTGATTGATTCTCGTCCTCGACATCGCAGGTTCGCAGATGCTCAGGTTTCTTCCGAATGTTTCAAACATGTTTTGGGGCCAAGGAATGACCGGGACGAGAACGCCACTCAAAATAGTTTCCACCCATCGGACTGTTTCTACACCAAGGCGGACGGGCGACCTCTCATACCCTGCGCCATTCTTTTGCCACGCATCTTCTTGAGGATGGATATGACATCCGCACGATCCAGGAACTCCCGGGGCATAAAGACGTGAGCACGACAATGATCTATACACATGTCCTGAACCGGGGCGGACATGGCGTGCGGAGTCCGGCAGATCGTTTGTAAACCGAGGCCGATGCGTGTTATGCGGAAACCATATAAGACACAGGGAATGAGCAATTGAAGATGTAACCATTAGAATTAATTTGATTTCAAAGAATTTGTGATTGGAGTGTTATCTGGAAGGAAGACCAGAAAGCGGGTTTATCGGGAAACCATCTAAACAGTCGATGGCTCGGACGCTTCGCGCCGAGCCATCGCGCTACGGATTGCCCTCCGCTTTCTGTCCCGGCGATTCGCGCCAGTCCATCAAGCGGCTGCAGCGGGCAGCCGTCCCCGCAAGCAAGCTCGCGCGTGCGTCAGCCTCTGATCCGCAGCGCTGTTGGCTCGATCTCTCTCCACCGTACGACTGCCTGAAATTACTGAATCGTTGATGCTCCTGCGCCCTTGTTCCGGAAGAAGAGGCGGATCGGGACCTCGGCGAAACCGAAGGTCTCCCGGATCCGGTTGATCAGATAGCGCTCGTAGGAGAAGTGGATGCCGTCCGGGTTCCGGACGAACAGGACGAAGGTCGGTGGCTTGATTGCGACCTGGGTGATGTAGTTGAAGATATGCGGCCGGCTCCGGCGGCCGGGCGGCGGATTCCTCTCGATGATTTCACGGATCTTCCGGTTGAGTTCGCCCGTCTCGACGCGCCTTGTGTACTGGGCGTAAACCCGTTCGACCAGATCGAAGATATTGGTGACCCGCTGCCCGGAAAGGGCGGAGACGAAAATGATGGGTGCAAACTCGAGGAACTTCGAGTTGTAGCGGATATCCTCGACGTAGGTTCCGATGGTGCTGTTGTCTTTTTCGACCAGGTCCCATTTGTTCACGACGAGGATGCAGGCGGTCCCGTGTTCCATGGCGAGACCGGCGATCTTGACGTCCTGCTCGCTGATCCCTTCCTGGGCGTCGAGGAGGATCAGAGCAATGTCGGCCCGATCGATCGCCTTGATGGCCTGGACGATGGTGTATTTTTCCAGGGTAAGGCTGATGCGGCTCTTCCGGCGTATGCCCGCGGTATCGATCAGAAGAAATTTCTTCCCGTTGCGGGTGAAGGGGGTGTCGATGGCGTCCCGCGTCGTACCCGGCACGGGATTCGCGATCGTCCGCTCATAGCCGAGGATCCGGTTGACGAGGGAGGACTTGCCGACATTGGGTCTCCCGATGACGGCGATCCGGATGCGGTCTTCTTCCACTTCCCGCATCGGTCCGCCGGCCTGGAGGTTCTCCGACACGGCGTCCATCAGCTCGTCGAGACCTTGCCCGTGCTGCGCGGAGATGGCATGGAGCGTCTCGATCCCCAGACGGTAGAATTCGGAGACCAGCGCTTCGTGGCGGGGGCCGTCGATCTTGTTCACCACAAAAAAGACCTTCTTCTCCGTCATCCGGAGCAGCCGCGCGATCTCCTGGTCCGCGGGGGTAAGCCCGTCCCGGCCGTCCATCAAAAAGAGGATGATGTCCGCCTCCTCGATGGCGAGCTTCGTTTGTTCCCGCATCTGGACGAGGATCTCCACCGCAGAGGCCGGTTCGAAGCCGCCGGTGTCGATCAGTGTGAACGCGCGGTCATTCCAGGCGCTGTCCGCGTAGTTGCGGTCCCGCGTGGCGCCCGGTTCGTCGATGACGATGGCCTTGTTCCGGCCGGCGAGGCGGTTGAAGAGGGTCGATTTGCCGACGTTCGGCCGGCCGATGATCGCGATGACGGGTTTCATGAACTGACTTCTTATCTCATGGGCGGCGGAAAGTCCACACCCTCTTCAACAGCCTGCAAAAAAGACTTTTTCATCATGGTGTAAATCGATTCAGGTCGCGTCCCCGAATTGCGAAATAGAGCGTGCCCAAAAGACCGCAGGCGGTCGCCGCCAGCAGGTTGACGGTCGGAGAGAACTGCCAGAGGAAGCCGCCGGCGAAGGCCGCCGCGGAGACGACGATGTCCCGGATCAGGTAATAAAGGCCGAACATTCCCGCCTTCTGCTCTTCCGGCGCAAGATCCATGATCAGGGCCTTGCGCGTCGGCTCGCCGAACTCCTTGATCCCCCGGATGACGAAGGCAATCGCCATCATCGGGAAGGTGTGGGAAAAAAGCAGAAAGAGCGGGAAGAGGGTGAAGTTGAAGAAGGTGATCAGGATGAAGGGCTTTTTCCCCGTCCTGTCGGCGAGGTAGGCGACCGGGATATAGACGAGCATCGCCGTGATCATTTCGATCGTCGTCAGGAGACCGAACTGCACGGCGCTGATCCCGTTCATCTTGATGCACCAGATGACGACGAAGGCGTAGGGGATCTGCTCGGCGAAGCGGATCAGGATGTCGGAAACGAGCAGGTTCCGGAGATCCGGGCTCATGAATCGCCAAAGGTGCGAGGGCCGTTTTTCCCCTTTGCCCCGCTTTCCGTCGTCTGCGATCATCGCCTGCTGGAGGGCGAGCGAGACGATTCCCAAGAGCAGGGCTGCGCCGAAGGCGAGACGGATGCCGGTCGTTTCGCCGTAAATCCCGATCAGAATGCCGCCGATAACCGGTCCCAGGGCCATCGGGATCCGCCGGACGAGGGAATGGATCGATACCCCCATCGTCCGCTTCTGCTGCGGGAGCGCCCGGGAAACGAGGCTCATCGTTGCGGGGAGAGAGAGGGCCGACCAGGAGAGGAAGAAAGCGGCGCCGACGAGGACGGCGAGCCAATGGGGGAATATAATGACGATGAGATAGCCGAACATGGCGACGAGGTTGAAGACGATCAGCGCCCGTTTGTAGCCGAGACGGTCGCTCAGGTAGCCGCCGGGGAAGGAGTAGAGGGCGGACAGAAGGTTGTCCATCCCGTTCAGGAAGCCGACCGACAGGATGCCGCCCCCGAGGGCGAGGAGGTAGATCGGCAGGAACCGCTCGGCCATCTTTTCGCCGAGGCCGACGAGGATCGCCATGAACAGCAGCGCCACGATGCTTTTTCGGAGTCCGAAGAAATCGACGATCCGCCCGCGCCGGGTCATTTTCTGATGCTTCCTCTTTTCGGAAATTGCACGCAGAATCCATTGGAGACGATACCTTACCCCATTGTCGGCAGCCGGTCAAGCCTTGTCCTTTTTCCTCAAGCCGCTTCCAAAACAACCATCCCCCTTTTTTTGTCAAATGGTTATGTGCAATGATCCCGACGGGACCGGAACAAGCGCCATGATTCGCTCTTTGCCTCAGGAAACGGTATGTTCATGAACGAAAACCGATTCGCCTTCATGCGTCTGGTAGATGCTGACCCGGAGGGAGGCGGACCGGCTCCTTGCCCGGTCCGGAAGTCAAAAACCAAAAAAAATTCTCTTGACATTCATTTGAAAATAAATAATAGTCGCCAAAAATAAAGATATATTATCATGTTATTTGAACCGACCGCAGTTTTTGCGAGTTCATGTGAATGAACGCAAAGAGCCATCATAAAGGAGGAGGGCATGAACAAATCTGGACTCATTGAGGCGTTAAGTCGAAAGGAAAACCTGACGGAAAAAATGGCGATTGACGTGGTAAATCTGGTCTTCAAGGGGTTTACCGATGAACTGAGGGAAAACGGCCGGATCGAGATCAGGGGGTTCGGCAGTTTTGTCGTGCGGAAGTACGAAGCCTATACGGGAAGAAACCCCAAGACTATACGGGAAGAAACCCCAAGACCGGCAAGAGCATCAAGGTTTCTCCCAAGAAGCTGCCCTTCTTCAAGGTGGGCAAGGAACTCAAGGAGAGGGTTGACGGCAAGCGGTAGAGCTGTCCCTTTCGTTCCTGCATAATCTTCAGGTAATAAATCATCATACGGCGAACAAAACAGGGGGGGCATGCGTGGCCCCCGTTTTTCGTGACCCGGGTCTCGACAAAACCCTCCTTCGGAGATCAGGGCATCAGTCCCTCTTCGCGGAAGCTGAAGAAGCGGTTTTCGCCGATAATGATGTGGTCGTGGACGAGGATATCGAGCATCCGGGCCGCATCCTGTATTGTCTTCGTGAGACGGATATCCGCATCCGAAGGGCGGACATGACCCGACGGGTGGTTGTGGGCGAGAATGAGCGCCGAGGCCTTCTTCCGGAGCGCACTCTCCAGGACCTGCCGCGGATAGACCACGGCCTGGTTGGCGACCCCCTTCTGAACGGTTTCAAACTCGATAATCTGGTTCTGAGCGTCGAGATAGATCACGCAGAATTCCTCGTCCTTCTTTCCGCCCATCGCCGTCCGGACGAAA